>JBKDOV010000153.1:0-21727 GCA_046342815.1 Cyanobacteriota bacterium | reverse complement strand
CCTCCCACCAGATCGCTGAGGGTGGGGTTCTTGATCAGGTTGGCCAGCACGTTGCCATGGGCCGTGGCCACGAGCATCACCCCCCGTTCGGCGATCGTGCGAGCGGCCTGGGCCTCGAGTTCCGTGCCGATCTCATCGATGACGATGACCTCGGGCATGTGGTTCTCCACAGCCTCGATCATCACCTGATGCTGCAGTTCCGGCCGGGCCACCTGCATCCTGCGGGCCCTGCCGATGGCCGGATGGGGGATGTCCCCGTCGCCGGCGATTTCGTTGCTGGTGTCGATCACGACGACACGCCGCAGCAGGTCGTCGGCCAGCACCCTGGCGATCTCCCGCAGGGCGGTGGTCTTGCCGACGCCGGGGCGCCCCATCAACAGCAGCGACTGGTTGCTGTCGAGCAGATCCCTCACCATCGCGACGGTGCCATACACCGCACGCCCCACCCGACAGGTGAGACCCACCACCTCGCCGGTGCGGTTGCGGATCGCGCTGATGCGATGCAGGGTGCGCTCGATGCCGGCTCGGTTGTCGCCACCGAAGGGACCGAGCCGCTCCAGCACGGCCGCCAGATCCGCGCGCTCAATCGGCACCTCTCCTAGGGCCAGCACCCGGCCGGGATAGCGGGCCTCCGGGATCCGCCCCAGATCCAGCACCACCTCGAGCAGTTGTTCGCGCCGCTCGGGGGGCTCCAGCGAAGTGCGCACGACAGGAGGAAGGACCTCCAGCAGCCGGTCCAGATCGTCTGTGATCCGATGCGGAGGCAAGCCCGCGGAGCGATGGTCAACGCTGTTCTAGCCGCGGGCGGTGCCTGGCGTGGGGAGGGAACGCCGAAGCCATGGCCCCACAAGCTCCCGGGCCTGGGCCAGGGCCCCGGGCACCAGATCCCTGGCCTCCAGCAGACGCAGGCCCCGCTCCTGGGCCGCCAGCAACCACGGCTGCAGGCGACTGCGGGCGACACCGCCGAAGGCCACACCGGCCGCCTGCCCCGTGAGCGGCCCCAGTCTCTCCACCAGCTCCAGGGTGTGGTGGTTGGTGCCTCCAGCCAGCTGCAGCGGGCCTGGCGGGGCCAGGCTGGCCACGGCCTGCAGCAACCGCACAGCGGCATGGGCCGTGCCGGCCCCCACATCGCCGCTCATCGGCCGACCATCGAGTTGCCAGAGCGGCAGGAGGCCGGCCCGCTCCAGCTGGGCGGCCCGATCGTCGAGCTCGGCCGCCAGAGCCAGGGGGGTGGGCGCAGGCCCGCTGCCATCCCGCTCCAGGCCGCAGCTCACCGCCAGCCGCTGCAGCGGCACGCCCGCCAGCAGCACCTGCTCCAGGCGGGCGGCAAAGGCCTCGGACCTGCCGAGGCGGGTGTGCAGCTCCACGGCATCGGGCGCGAGCTCGGCCAGCAGGGGCGGTACCGCCCCAGGGGCCAGCCACTGCTCCCGCTCCTCGATCAGCCCCAGGGGGCAGACCGGCAGACAGCGGCCACAGCCATAACAACGCTCGGCGATCACCGCACCGCCCTGCTCCGGAGCGGCAATCGCCAGGGCCGGGCAGACGCGCTGGCAGGGACGGGGGCAATCGGCAGGACAGCGGCGCGGATCGAACCAGGCCTTGCGGAAGTGGGGATCGCTGCCGTCACTGAGACTCACCATCAGCCAGGGGCGAGCCGGACCGAACGGGGCACCACGGGTCTCCTCGGCCCAGGCCAACCCCCGCCGGGCGGCGGCGATCACCGCCGGATCGGCAGCCATATCCAGGCAGTGCACCCCGGCAAGGGCATAGATCCCGGCCAGGTCCTCGATCGCCGCGAGATCCTGATTGCTGGCACCGGCGATAAGCTTCACCCACCGCCCCCGGCGCAGGGCCTCAGCAGGGGAGAGGCCCTCCATCGACGCGAGAGGGTCCATGAAGAGGGGGTATCAGGCGGGAATCGCCTGCTCCAGGGGTTGCCAGCGCAACGAACGGGCTCCTCCCATCTCCACCACCAGCCGGAAGCGGGGGTCGCGACGCGTGAGCTGCACCAGGGAGCCGAGTTCGGCGGAAGAAAGCACCTGGCCCTCCAACAGCCAGAGCAGGATCGGCGCCTTGCCCTCCAGATCCGCCCCCAGCAGGGGCATCACCCGCTGCACCTCCCCCACGGCCGCCCCCCGGCCCACGCTCTGGTGACCGAGATGGGGCGGCCGCACGCCATGGAGCTGAAAGAGGAAGGCCTCCGGATCCCCCAGCCCCCGGGCGGAGGTGAGGTGAGTGCGGTAGCCGGCAGCACGCATGCGGCGCAGCAGACGGGTCTCGTAGCCCCCCTCCAGAGGGGCGAAGACGGCCAGGGCTCCGGCACGCTCCAGTTCCTGACGAAAACCGCGGCCGGTGAGCAGCAGGGGCATCGGACAGGCGAAAACAGGCGCGGCAAGTCTGGCAGCATCGCGGCCCGCTGGGGGCCTGCGGGGGCCCAGACAGGGGGGTGAAGGGCCATACGTTAAAGTGTGAGCTTGTGCCGATGTTCTGTGCCCGTCCGCTAGCCGGGCCTCCAGAACCCGGCGCAGGGTCGTCCGTGGCGACGACCCTCCTGGCCAGTACGGCCCGGGCAGTGCATCCGCGCTGTTCGAACCGTCGGGAAACTGCCAGGCCGGCGTCCGGTCTTCTGACCGATGCGCCAGCTCCGCAAGTCCCAGCCTGCTGATTCGTCTCGCTAGCTCCTGGCCAACGGGTACGCCCTGCCGCCAATCTGCGAATTCCCGAACTCAGCGATCGCCGCGTTCCGGTGCCTTGCGGCACGGGCGACGCCGAATCCAGGAGACCTCTCCATGGATTCGCCAGGCGGATGTCCAGCTGGCGTTATTTCCTCCCATGTCCATCGGCATTCTCGGGAAGAAACTGGGCATGTCCCAGTTCTTCGACGACGAAGGCAGATCCATCCCGGTCACCGTGATCGAGGCCGGTCCCTGCCGCATCACCCAAGTCAAGAGCAACGACACCGACGGCTACAACGCCGTTCAGGTGGGTTTCGGAGAAATCCGGGAGAAGCTCGTCAACAAGCCGGCCAAAGGCCACCTCGCCAAATCCGGCAGCGAGCCTCTGCGCCACCTGCGCGAGTACCGCGTCGACGCCGTCGAGGGCCTTGAGCTCGGCAGTGCGATCACTGTGGCCGCCTTCGAGGCCGGCCAGAAGGTCGACGTCAGTGGCGACACCATCGGTCGGGGCTTCGCCGGCTATCAGAAGCGCCATGGCTTCAGCCGTGGCCCGATGAGCCACGGCTCCAAGAACCACCGCGAACCGGGTTCGACCGGTGCCGGCACCACCCCAGGCCGGGTGTACCCCGGCAAGCGGATGGCCGGTCGCTACGGCGGCAAGCAGATCACCACCCGCGGTCTGACCATCCTGAAAGTGGATGCCGAACGCAACCTGCTGGTGGTGAAGGGTTCGGTTCCGGGCAAGCCCGGCGCCCTGCTCGACATCCGCCCGGCCAAGCGGGTGGGCAGCAAAGCCGCGAACTGAGGAGGAGAACCATGACTGAATGTGTTGTTCGCGATTGGCAGGGAAAGGAAGCCGGCAAGGCCTCCCTGGATCTGAAGGTCGCCAAGGAAACCTCCGCCGCCGACCTGCTGCACCGCGCCGTGGTGCGGCAGCTGGCCAACGCCCGCCAGGGCACCGCCAGCACCCTCACCCGTGCCGAAGTGGCCGGTGGTGGTCGCAAGCCCTACCAGCAGAAAGGCACCGGTCGGGCGCGCCAGGGCTCGATCCGCACTCCCCTCCGCCCCGGTGGTGGTGTGGTCTTCGGTCCCAAGCCCCGCAGCTATGAGCTGGGCATGAACCGCAAGGAGCGCCGGCTCGCCCTGCGCACCGCGTTGATGAGCCGCAGCGCCGACATCACCGTGGTCAAGGGATTCGGCACCGGCATGGACACGCCGAAGACCAAGGAAGTGACCGCTGCCCTCACCCGCTTCGGCATCGAAGCTGGCGCCAAGGTGCTGGTGGTGCTCGATGGAGCCTCCGAAGCCGTCAAGCTTTCGGTGCGCAACCTCGAGAAAGTGAAGCTGATCGCTGCCGATCAGCTGAATGTGTTTGATCTTCTCAACGCCAACAAATTGGTGGTGAGTGAGGAAGCACTCGCGAAGATTCAGGAGGTCTACGGCGATGGCTGAACGTTTTGCAGGAAGGCTGGCGGACGTGATCCGTCGCCCACTGATCACCGAGAAGGCCACCCGCGCCCTCGAGCTCAATCAGTACACCTTCGAGGTGGACCATCGGGCTGCTAAGCCCGACATCAAGGCGGCCGTCGAATCGATGTTCGACGTCAAGGTCGTCGGTGTGAGCACCATGAATCCCCCCCGTCGCACCCGCAGGGTGGGGCGCTTCGCCGGCAAGCGTGCCCAGGTGAAGAAAGCGGTGGTGCGTCTCGCCGAAGGCAACGCCATCCAGCTGTTCCCTGAGTCCTGAGGGGTCTGAAACGTCATGGCAATCCGTAATTACAGGCCCAACACCCCCGGCACCCGCACCCTCGTCGTCACCGACTTCAGCGAAGTCACCGGCAAGGAGCGGCAACGGGGACTGGTGGTGGCCAAACACCGCCGCAAGGGGCGCAACAACCGGGGTGTGATCACCTGCCGTCACCGCGGTGGTGGTCACAAGCGCCTCTATCGCATCGTCGACTTCCGACGCGACAAGCATGGGGTCACGGCCCGGGTGGCAGCCATCCACTACGACCCCCATCGCAACGCCCGCCTCGCGCTGCTCTATTACACCGACGGCGAGAAGCGTTACATCCTGGCTCCGGCCGGTGTGACCGTTGGACAGAGCCTGGTCTCCGGGCCCGACTCGCCGATCGAGAACGGCAACGCCCTGCCCCTCTCCGCCATTCCCCTCGGTTCCAACGTGCACAACGTGGAGCTCTACGCCGGGCGTGGTGGCCAGATGGTGCGCACGGCTGGCGCCAGCGCCCAGGTGATGGCAAAGGAAGGCGACTACGTCGCCCTCAAACTGCCCTCCACCGAGGTTCGGCTGGTGCGTCGTGAGTGCTACGCCACCCTCGGAGAGGTGGGCAACGCCGAACAGCGCAACACCAGCCTCGGAAAGGCTGGGCGGAAGCGCTGGCTGGGGCGCCGCCCCGAAGTGCGCGGCAGCGTGATGAACCCCTGCGATCACCCCCACGGTGGTGGCGAAGGTCGGGCTCCCATCGGTCGTTCCGGCCCGGTGACCCCCTGGGGCAAACCAGCCCTGGGCCTCAAGACCCGCAAGCGCAACAAGCCGAGCAACCGGTTCGTCCTCCGGAAACGACGCCGCACCTCCAAGCGGAGCCGTGGCGGTCGCGATTCCTGATCATCCACCTGCTCTGCTCTTCGCTTAAACCGCCATGGGACGTTCACTCAAAAAAGGCCCCTTTGTTGCCGACAGCCTGCTTCGCAAGGTCGAGAAGCAGAATGCTGCGGACGACAAGTCCGTGATCAAGACCTGGTCTCGGGCCTCCACGATCCTGCCGATGATGATCGGCCACACCATTGCCGTTCACAACGGCAAGGCCCACGTGCCCGTCTACGTGACGGAGCAGATGGTGGGCCACAAACTGGGGGAATTCGCCCCCACCCGCACCTTCCGCGGCCACATCAAAGACAAGAAGGGAGGCCGCTGAAACGATGGCTATCAAAGACCCCAACACCCAGGCCATCGCGCACGGCCGCTACATCCGCGGTTCCGTGTCCAAGGTTCGTCGGGTGCTCGATCAGATCCGCGGTCGCACCTACCGCGACGCGCTGATCATGCTCGAGTTCATGCCTTACCGCTCCACCGGGCCGATCACCAAGGTGCTGCGTTCCGCAGTGGCCAACGCTGAGAACAATCTCGGCCTCGACCCCTCCTCCCTGGTGATCAGCCAGGCCAGCGCCGACATGGGACCTTCCATGAAGCGGTTCCGGCCCCGCGCCCAGGGACGCGCCTACGCGATCAAAAAACAGACCTGCCACATCAGCATTGGTGTGGCGGCTCCTTCCGCCTGACCCCCGAGGACACCGACCGATGGGACACAAGATCCATCCAACCGGCCTGCGCCTGGGGATCACCCAGGAGCACCGCTCCCGCTGGTATGCCCCCAGCAAGACCTACCCGACTCTTCTCCAGGAAGATGATCGGATTCGCAAGTTCATCCACAAGAAGTACAGCGCCGCTGGCATCAGCGACGTGTTGATCGCCCGCAAGGCCGATCAACTTGAGGTGGAACTCAAGACGGCACGTCCCGGCGTACTCGTCGGCCGCCAGGGCAGCGGCATTGAGGAACTCCGCAGCGGCATCCAGAAGACCCTCGGCGATGCCGGCCGCCAGGTCCGCATCAACGTCGTTGAAGTGGAGCGGGTGGACGCCGATGCCTACCTGCTGGCTGAGTACATCGCTCAACAGCTGGAGAAACGGGTCGCCTTCCGTCGCGTCATGCGGATGGCCGTGCAGCGCGCCCAGCGCGCCGGCGTTCTCGGCCTCAAAATCCAGGTGGGCGGCCGCCTCAACGGCGCCGAAATCGCCAGGACCGAATGGACCCGGGAAGGAAGGGTGCCCCTGCACACCCTTCGTGCCGACATTGATTACGCCACCAAGGTGGCCAGCACCACCTACGGGGTTCTGGGCATCAAGGTCTGGGTGTTCAAAGGGGAGGTGCTGCCTGGCCAACAGGAACAGGCACCCGTGGGCGCGGCGCCCAGGCGTCGTACGAGCCGGCGACCCCAACAGTTCGAAGATCGCTCCAACGAGGAGTGAGGGAGGTCTGAACCATGCTGAGTCCAAAACGCGTCAAATTCCGTAAGCAGCAGCGCGGCCGCATGCGCGGCATCGCCACCCGCGGAAACACGATTGCCTTCGGGGAATTCGCCCTGCAAGCCCAGGAATGTGGCTGGATCACCTCCCGCCAGATTGAGGCCAGCCGTCGGGCCATGACCCGCTACGTCAAGCGGGGTGGAAAGATCTGGATCCGGATCTTCCCCGACAAACCGGTCACCATGCGACCGGCCGAGACCCGGATGGGCTCGGGTAAGGGCAACCCGGAATTCTGGGTGGCCGTGATCAAACCCGGCAGGATCCTGTTCGAGATGGGCGGTGCTGAAATCACCCCCGAAATCGCCCGGGAGGCCATGCGCCTGGCGCAGTACAAACTGCCGGTGAAAACCAAGTTCCTGAGCCTGGCCGACCAGGTAGCCGAAGGGATCGTCCCCGAAGCGAACCCTGAACCCGCCCTCGCAGTGGAGTCCTGACCGATGGCCCGTCCCGACATCGCCGAGGTGCGCAAGCTCACCGACAGCGAAATCCTCGAACAGATCAACGGCACCCGCCGCGAACTGTTCGACCTCCGCTTCCAGCAGGCCACCCGCCGCCTGGAAAACCCTCACCGTTTCAAGCTGGCCCGCGTCAAGCTGGCCCATCTGATGACGGTGCAGACGGAGCGCCAGCGCTCCACCGCCTCCTGATCCCCCCCATCCCAATGGCACTCAAGGAAAGGGTCGGCACCGTCGTCAGCGACAAGATGGACAAAACGGTGGTGGTGGCGGTGGAAAACCGCTTCCCCCACCCCATCTATCAGAAGACGGTCAGCCGCACCACCCGCTACAAAGCCCACGACGAAGCCAACAGCTGCCGCGTGGGTGATCGGGTTCGGATCACCGAAACCCGCCCCCTCAGCCGCACCAAGCGTTGGACCGTGGCCGAGGTTCTCAACAGCACCAGCAATAGCTGAGGAGAACTCCCCATGATCCAACAGGAAACATTCCTCACCGTCGCTGACAACAGCGGCGCCAAGCGTATCCAGTGCATCCGTGTGCTCGGTACCAACCGTCGCTATGCCCACGTCGGTGACGTGATCGTTGCGGCCGTGAAAGACGCCATGCCCAACATGGGCGTCAAGAAGTCGGATGTGGTCAAGGCCGTGGTGGTCCGCACCAGGGCCACCCTTCGCCGCGACACCGGCAACTCAATCCGCTTCGACGACAACGCTGCGGTGATCCTCGGGAACGACAACAACCCCAAGGGAACCCGCGTCTTCGGTCCGGTGGCTCGTGAACTCCGGGAACGGAACTTCACCAAGATCGTTTCCCTCGCACCGGAGGTGATCTGACCATGGCTACTGCCACACCCAAATCCAAGGCCCCCACGCGCACCAAGATGCGCATCAAGAAGGGAGACACCATCCAGGTGATCTCCGGGAAAGACAAGGGCAAGACCGGCGAGGTCCTGCGCATCCTTCCCTACGAGAACCGCGTGGTCGTGCAGGGCATCAACCTGCGCACCCGTCACGTCAAACCCACCCAGGAAGGCGAGACCGGTCGCATCGTCACCGAGGAAGGCTCCGTGCATGCCTCCAACGTGATGCTCTACTCCACCACCAAGAACGTGGCCAGTCGGGTGGAGATTGTGGTCGAAAAGGACGGCACCAAGAAACGCCGCCTCAAGAAGACCGGCGAGATTCTCGACTGACCCTTGTTGAGAAGCCCCAGCCCCCACACCCACTTCCCCACCTCCCTTTCCCCTTTCCCGTCCGCCTTCTGACCAAGCCCAGAAGCGCAACCCCTCCCTCCGTCATGTCACTCAAACAGCGCTACCGGGAGACGATCCAGCCGAAGTTGCTGAAGGATCTCGATCTCGCCAACGTTCACGAAGTCCCCAAGGTGGTGAAAGTCACCGTCAACCGGGGTCTTGGTGAAGCCGCCCAGAATGCCAAGGCATTGGAAGCCTCCATCACCGAACTCGCCAACATCACTGGCCAGAAGGTGGTGGTGACCCGGGCCAAGAAAGCCATCGCTGGCTTCAAGATCCGCCAAGGCATGCCGATCGGCGTCACCGTCACCCTGCGTGGGGAGCGGATGTACGCGTTCCTGGAGCGTCTGATCAATCTGGCTCTGCCCCGCATCCGCGACTTCCGTGGTGTGAGCCCCAAGAGTTTCGACGGCCGGGGGAACTACACCCTCGGAATCCGCGAACAGATCATTTTCCCCGAGATCTCGTTCGACAAGATCGACGCCATCCGGGGCATGGACGTCACGATCGTGACCAGCGCCCGTAACGACGAAGAGGGCCGGGCCCTCCTCCGCGAGATGGGGATGCCGTTCCGCAGTAACTGAGCCCTCTTCCGGACACGACCATGGCCAACCACGACCCAATTTCCGACATGCTCACCCGCATTCGCAATGCGAGTGAGAAGCGCCACGAAAGCACCCGGATCCCTGCCTCGCGCATGTCCAGGAGCATCGCCAATGTGCTGCAGCAGGAAGGCTTCATCGCCAACATCTCTGAAGAAGGCGAAGGGATCCAGAAACAACTGGTGCTCGAACTCAAGTACAGCGGCAAACACCGTCAGCCCACGATTCGCCGCGTGCAGAGGGTGAGCAAGCCAGGCCTGCGCATCTACAAGAACACGCGCCAGCTGCCCAAGGTCCTCGGCGGCCTCGGAGTGGCGATCATCTCCACTTCCAGAGGGGTGATGAGCGACCGTGACGCCCGCAAGCAGGGTGTTGGCGGCGAAGTGCTCTGCTACGTCTACTGATTCAGGGAGATCAAAAACAATGTCACGTATCGGTAAAGCTCCGATTCCCATCCCCGACAAGGTCAGCGTCAGCCTCGATGGCCTGGCGGTGACTGTGAAGGGTCCCAAGGGCGAGCTCAGTCGGATCCTGCCCGATGGCGTCACCATCTCTCAGGATGGCAACACCCTCGTGGTGGCACCCGCCAGCGCCAACCGTCGCTCCCGGGAGCGGCACGGCCTCAGCCGCACCCTCGTCGCCAACATGGTGGAGGGCGTGAGCCAGGGCTTCACCCGCAAACTCGAGATTGTCGGCGTGGGCTACAGGGCCCAGGTGCAGGGCAAGAAACTCGTGGTCAGCGCCGGTTACAGCCACCCGGTCGAGATGGTTCCTCCCGACGGAGTCACCTTCGCCGTCGAGAACAACACCAACGTTCTCGTCAGCGGTGCCGACAAGGAACTGGTCGGCAATGAGGCCGCCAAAGTTCGCGCCATTCGTCCCCCCGAGCCCTACAAGGGCAAGGGCATCAAATACGAAGGCGAGCGGATCCTGCGCAAAGCCGGTAAGACCGGCAAGAAATAAGGTCTGCCCGAGCGTTGTTAGCCTGATCCCCTATGTCATCCCTCTCCCGCAAGCAGCAGACCCAGAAGCGCCATCGCCGTCTGCGTCGCAATCTCACTGGCACCGCCGACCGCCCAAGGCTGGCCGTGTTCCGCTCCAACAATCACATCTACGCCCAGGTCATCGACGACGACGCCCAGAACACCCTGTGTTCGGCGTCGACCCTCGACAAAGACCTGCGTGCCAGCGTCCCCGCCGGCGGCACCTGCGACGCTTCTGTTGCCGTTGGTCAACTGGTCGCCAAGCGTGCTCTGGCCAAGGGCATTCAGCAGGTGGTCTTCGATCGAGGCGGCAACCTGTACCACGGTCGGGTCAAGGCCCTCGCCGACGCCGCCCGGGAAGCGGGCCTTCAGTTCTGATCCTGCTCTCACCATGACCGAAACCAACGACCAGATCCAGTCCAGCGATGTTCCGGCAGCATCGGATGTTCCCGCAGCCGCCGAAGGCCAACAGGAACGCCGCGGTGGCCGGGGCGAGGGCAAGGGCGACCGCCGCGGTGGCGGTCGGGGGCGCGACAACCGCCGGGGCCAGGAGCGTGACTCCGAATGGCAGGAGCGGGTGGTGCAGATCCGCCGCGTCTCCAAGACCGTCAAGGGCGGCAAGAAGATGAGCTTCCGCGCGATCGTCGTGGTCGGCAACGAACGCGGCCAGGTGGGCGTGGGCGTGGGCAAGGCCGGCGATGTGATCGGCGCCGTGCGCAAAGGGGTGGCCGATGGCAAGAAACACCTCGTCAAGGTGCCCCTCACCCGCCACAGCTCGATTCCCACCCTCAGCAACGGCCGCGACGGCGCCGCCAGCGTGCTGATCCGTCCGGCCGCGCCCGGTACCGGGGTGATCGCAGGTGGTTCGATCCGCACCGTGCTTGAACTTGCCGGCATCAAGAACGTGCTCGCCAAGCGACTGGGGTCCAAGACCCCGCTCAACAACGCCCGAGCCGCCATGGAAGCCCTCTCGGCTCTCCGCACCCACAAGGAGACCGCCAAGGAGCGGGGCATCTCCCTTGAGCAGATCTACTCCTGAGCTCCCCGATGACGTTCCAACTCAACAGTCTCCAACCCCAGGCCGGGGCCCGTCGCCGCAAGACCCGCAAAGGTCGTGGCATCGCAGCCGGCCAGGGCGCCAGCTGCGGATTCGGCATGCGGGGTCAGAAGTCCCGCTCCGGCCGTCCCACCCGCCCAGGCTTCGAGGGTGGTCAGATGCCTCTCTATCGGCGCGTGCCGAAGCTGAAGCATTTCCCGCTGGTGAACCCCAAGGAATTCACCGTGATCAACGTGGCCCGGCTGGCCGATCTCAAGGCCGGCAGCACCGTCAGCCTGGACAGCCTGGTCAAGGAAGGCCTCGTCACCAGCCCCAAGCACCCGCTCAAGGTGCTGGGCAATGGTGATCTGAAGGTGAAACTCACCGTGCAGGCCGCCGCCTTCACCGCCAGCGCCCGCGAGAAAATCGAGGCTGCCGGTGGCAGCTGCGAGATCATCGGCTGACGCCGGTGGTCCCCAACTCCTAAGTTCGGAGCCGTCCGTACCGAGCCTTGCTGGCCGGTCGGGCGGCTCTTTCCTGTCTGCCCTTTCCCCTCTTCCCCAACACCATGGTCGTCAGCCGGGGGCGCAACCCAAGCGCCGCTGAAATCATCAGCCAGTTGTTCCAGGCCAAAGGGCTGAGGGATCGGGTGCTCACCACCCTGGGTCTGCTGCTGCTGGTGCGTCTCGGGATCTACATCCCTGTGCCCGGGATCGACCGGGTCGCCTTCCAGGACTTCATCCAGCGCGGCGGCCAGCTGATCGGCTTCCTCGACATCTTCACCGGCGGCGGCCTGTCCACCCTCGGAGTCTTCGCGCTCGGCATCCTGCCGTTCATCAACGCCTCGATCATCCTGCAGCTGCTCACCGCCGCCCTGCCGCAGCTCGAGGACCTGCAGAAGAATGAAGGCGAGGCCGGCCGGCGCAAGATCGCCCAGATCACCCGCTACGTGGCCCTCGGCTGGGGGGTGATCCAGAGCGTGGTGTTCTCGCTCATTCTTCGCCAGTACGCCCTGCCTGGCCTGCCGGACTGGCAGTTCGTTCTCCAGACCAGCCTGGCGCTGGTCACGGGCTCGATGGTGGTGATGTGGATCAGCGAGGTGATCACCGAACGGGGCATCGGCCAGGGGGCTTCCCTGGTGATCTTCGTGAACATCGTTGCCTCCCTGCCCAAGGCCCTCGGGTCCACCATCGAGCTGGCCCAGAGCGGAGATCGCAGCACCGTGGGCGGGATTGTGATCCTGGTGCTGGTGTTCCTGATGACGATCATCGGGATCATCTTTGTGCAGGAAGGCAGCAGGCGGATCCCGATCGTGAGCGCCAAGCGCCAGGTCGGAGGAGCGGGCATGCTCTCTTCCCGCCAGAGCTACCTGCCCCTCAAGCTCAACGCCGGCGGCGTGATGCCGATCATTTTCGCCTCAGCGGTGGTGTTCCTTCCGCTGACGATCGCCAACCTCACGGGCAACCCTTCCCTGATCCGTCTCGCCGGCTACCTCAATCCCAACAGCAGCACCCCCTGGCTCTATGCCCTGGTGTTCTTTTCGCTGATCCTGGGCTTCGGCTTCTTCTATGCATCGCTCACGGTCAACCCCGTAGATGTGGCCACCAACCTCAAGCGCAGCGGCGTGGCCATTCCCGGGGTACGGCCGGGGTCAGCCACCGCCGGTTACCTCAGCTCCGTGCAGAACCGGCTCACCCTGCTCGGCGGCCTCTTCCTCGGGGCGGTGGCGATCATTCCCTCCGCTGTGGAAGGAGCCACCCAGGTGCGCACCTTCCAGGGCCTCGGAGCCACCTCCCTGCTGATCCTGGTGGGGGTGGCCATCGACACCGCCAAACAGGTCCAGACCTACGTGATCTCTCAGCGCTACGAGGGCATGGTGCGGCAGTGAGCCGCAGCCCCAGGCGTCCCTTCCTCCCCGATTCCCCGAACCCATGAAGAACCGCCTCCTCTTCCTTGGCCCGCCCGGTGCCGGCAAGGGCACCCAGGCCCAGCGACTGGCCGGCGAGCACAACCTGCTCCACCTCTCCACCGGAGATCTGCTGCGGGCCGAAGTGCAGTCCGGCAGCGAGCTCGGTCAACAGGCGGAGGCTGTGATGGCGCGAGGGGAACTCGTCAGCGACGAGCTCGTGCTCGCCATCGTGCGCAGTCGCCTGCAGAACCACAACGGTGGTTGGCTTCTGGATGGT
Organism: Cyanobacteriota bacterium; assembly: GCA_046342815.1. Lineage (GTDB taxonomy): Bacteria > Cyanobacteriota > Cyanobacteriia > PCC-6307 > Cyanobiaceae > Cyanobium. The sequence goes on along the minus strand of JBKDOV010000153.1, from coordinate 8,430 downwards.
TTTCCCCGCAACCTTTCCCAGGTGGGTGCCCTCGACGCCCTGCTCGAGGAGCTGAACCAGCAGATCGAGCTGGTGGTCCTGATGGAACTGGAGGACGGCGTTCTGCTGCAGCGCCTGCTGGGGCGCGGCCGGGCCGACGACAACGAGGACGTGATCCGCCATCGACTGGAGGTCTACCGCCAGCAGACCGAACCCCTGATCGCCCACTATCGGGAGCGCGGCCTGCTCAAGGCCGTGGAGGCGGCCGGCACCGTGGAGGAGATCAGGGGAAGGATCGCTGACTTGCTGGTTGACTGATGTGATAGGTTGTCGGTTTGCAAATTGGAGTGCACAACGCCCATGAAGGTGCGTGCCTCAGTCAAGAGAATGTGCGACAAGTGCCGGGTGATCCGTCGCCACGGCCGAGTGATGGTGATCTGCACCAATCCCAAGCACAAACAGCGCCAAGGCTGAGCCTGGCCCCTGCCGCCGCCGGCAGGAACAATTTCCCTCACCAGAGCTTTCCCGGCCTTCGCCGCAAGCCTGGTCCCCTTACTGCCCTCTGAACGTTTCCTGACGTGGCTCGGATCGCCGGTGTCGATATCCCTCGCGACAAGAGGGTTGAGATTTCTCTCACCTATGTGTACGGGATCGGGTTGACCCGGGCCCGCAAGATCATCGCCAAGACCGGGGTCAACCCCGATACCCGCGTGAAGGATCTCAGCGATTCCGACGTGCAGAAGCTGCGCGGCGCCGCTGAAGCCTTCACCCTCGAAGGCGACCTGCGCCGCGAAGAGGGCATGGCCCTCAAGCGTCTCCAGGACATCGGCTGTGTTCGCGGCCGTCGCCATCGCATGGGCCTCCCCGTGCGCGGCCAACGGACCCGCACCAACGCCCGCACCCGCCGCGGCGCCCGCAAAACCGTCGCCGGTAAGAAGAAGTAAGGCCCACCAGCCCCTTCCCGGTCTCCTCGCCCCAACCCTGCCGCCTGGCTCTCGAGCCGCCGGCGTCACCAGGGTTCCCCAGTCCCCCGATCACCTCCCTGCACCAGCAGGGCTTAAGCCATGGCGAAGCCAGCCAAGAAATCCGGTCCCAAGAAGGCCAAACGCAACGTCCCCAACGGCGTGGCCCACATCCAGAGCACCTTCAACAACACGATCGTGTCGATCACCGACACGGCCGGCGAAGTGATCAGCTGGTCCTCCGCTGGTGCCAGCGGTTTCAAGGGCGCCCGCAAGGGCACCCCCTTTGCCGCCCAGACCGCCGCCGAGGCAGCAGCCCGTCGTGCCCTTGAACAGGGCATGCGTCAGATCGAGGTTCTGGTGCGTGGCCCCGGTTCCGGGCGCGAAACAGCAATCCGTGCCCTGCAGGTGGCCGGTCTGGAGATCACCCTGATCCGGGATGTCACTCCGCTGCCCCACAACGGTTGCCGTCGGCCCAAGCGTCGTCGCGTCTGATTCGGAGCTCCACGCTCAGCTCCCGTTCCACCCTTCGCCTCATCAGACCGTGCTGCAATACCAGATCGACCGGGTCGAGCACCAGGTTGCCGACGACCGCTCCCAGTTGGGCGTCTTCGTGATCGGTCCCCTCGATCGGGGCCAGGCCACCACCCTCGGCAACGCCCTGCGGCGGGTGCTGATCGGCGCCCTTGAAGGCAGTGCCATCACCGCCGTCCGCCTCTCCGGCGTCAACCACGAATACGCCACCGTTCCCGGTGTTCGTGAGGACGTGCTGGATATACTCCTTAACTGCAAATCCATTCCGGTCAACAGCCGCAGCCGCGAGACCGAGATCGGCCGGCTGGTAGTCAACGGCCCGGCAACGGTGACCGCCTCCGACCTGCAGTTCTCCTCTCAGGTCCAGGTGATCGACGCGGACCGCCCGATCGCCACCGTGGCCGAAGGCCACAGCCTTGAGATGGAGGTGCACGTGGAGCGAGGCATCGGCTATCGCCCGGTGGACCGCCACAACGAAGACACCAGTGCCATCGATCTGCTCCAGGTCGATGCCGTGTTCATGCCCGTCAAACGGGTGAACTACAGCGTCGACGAGACCGCTGTCGGCGAGGGCGGTTCGGCTCGTGAGCGCCTGCGACTCGAAATCGAGACCAACGGCAGCATCACTCCCGACGATGCCATGGCCCAGGCAGCCAACCAGCTGATCTCCCTGTTCCAGCCGTTGGCCAGCCTCACCATGGCCGAAGATCCCGGCCTGGAACCGGAGCCCTCCGCCGAACCCCAGATCCCCCTCGAAGAGCTGAATCTCTCGGTGAGGGCCTACAACTGCCTGAAGCGGGCCCAGGTCAATGCGGTCTCCGATCTGATGGGCTTCAGCTACGAAGATCTTCTTGAAATCAAGAACTTCGGCTCCAAGTCTGCCGATGAGGTGATCGAAGCCCTCGAGCGGATCGGCATTTCCCTGCCCCAGAGCCGCACCAGCGCCTGATCAGCGGTTTTCCTCCACCCCCTTAGCGACAGCCTCCGTTTTCCCATGCGACACCAGTGCCGAGTCCCCTTGCTGGGGCGCCCCGCCGACCAACGCAAAGCCATGCTGCGTGGCCTCACCACCCAGCTGATCCGCGAAGGTCGCGTCACCACCACCAAGGCCCGCGCCAAGGCCCTGCGCGATGAAGCCGAGCGCATGATCAGCCTGGCCAAGGAAGGAAGCCTGGCCTCCCGTCGTCGCGCCATCGGCTACATCTACGACAAGCAGCTGGTCCATGCCCTGTTCGACAAGGCCCAGGACCGCTACGGCGACCGCAATGGGGGCTACACCCGCATCATCCGTACAGTGCGCCGCCGCGGCGACAATGCCGAAATGGCGATCATCGAGCTGGTCTGACCCCTCCCCCCCTTCTCCTACGGATACGCCTGAGCCCTCGACTGCAGTGACAGAGAAGATCCGCCGGATCGCTCTCTGCCTGCAGTACGAGGGTTCGGCCTTTCATGGCTGGCAACGGCAGCCCCGCCACGTTTCCGTACAGGAGGTGCTTGAGGAGGCCATCGCGGCGCTGGATCCGCACCGGCCGATCAAATCCGTGGCCGCAGGCCGCACCGACAGTGGCGTACATGCCGCCGGTCAGGTGGTGCATTTCGATGCCAGCGGACCGATTCCGGCAGCCCGCTGGCCGAAGGCCCTCAATGGCCGGCTGCCGGCAACGATCCGGGTGCGGGCCGCGACGGAGGTGCCTGCCCGCTGGCATGCCTGTTTCGGAGCCAGCTACCGGCGCTACCGCTACACCATCTACAACGGCCGCACTCCCAACCTCTTTCTGGCCCCCTGGAGCTGGCATCGCTATCGCCTGCGGCTCGACGAGGAACGGATGGCCGCAGCGCTCGAGGGGATGCTCGGGGAGCACGACTTCTCCGCCTTCGAACGGGCTGGCAGCAGCCGCAGCCATTCCCGCACCACCCTGCAGCAAGCAACGGTGGAGCGCCAGGGTGATCTGATCGTGACCGAACTGCAGGCCAGCGGCTTCCTGTATGGAATGGTGCGCCTGGTCATGGGCCAACTGGTGGCCCTGGGAGAGGGACACCTGGATTCCGCCACCTTTTCCCGGCGCTGGCGCGAAGGGGCCCGGGCAGAAGTGAAGGAAGCGGCTCCGCCCCAGGGGCTGTGCCTGCTGCGCGTGGGCTACCCGGAACCGGTGTTCCCCGAAGCCGCCTGGTATGATTCGCAACCGCGGTTTCAGTTGAAGTCGCTCGATTCACCCCCCGAGTCTCTCTTCAGGTCAGCCACCGACACCTTCGATTCACCCACGTGATCAATCGACAGGTGCCGATGGGGCTCAAAGCACTGGTTCCTGCCCTGCAGTGCCGCCAGTCCTGACCTGCCCGGCTCCCACGGGTGGTTCCACCCGGCTTCCAGCGGTGGTGGGTCCTTCCGTTTCCGGCGACAAGGTAGGGTCACTGAATCCCGTCCAACCATCCGGCTGCGGGCCCTCGATTCCCATCGATTCATCGGCCTGAGGAGACTCCCTTCCGAGCCCCCTCTGCCGCTGCCCTTCTGCCGCTGACCATGTAGGCGCAATGAACAAGACAACCCTGCCCTCCACAGATTCGCTCGACCGCCAGTGGTACGTCGTCGATGCCGCCGACCAGACCCTCGGCCGTCTGGCCAGTGAAGTGGCCCAGGTCCTGCGTGGCAAGAACAAGCCCACCTACACCCCCCATCTCGACACCGGCGATTTCGTCGTCGTGATCAATGCCGACAAGGTGCGTGTCAGCGGCAACAAGCCCACTCAGAAGCTGTATCGCCGTCACTCCGGTCGCCCGGGTGGCATGAAGACCGAAACCTTTGCCCATCTCCAGAACCGCCTGCCCGAGCGGATCATCGAGAAGGCCGTGAAGGGGATGCTTCCCCACAACGCCCTCGGCCGCCAGCTGTTCCGCAAGCTGAAGGTCTACAAGGGTTCCGAACACCCCCACGCCGCCCAGAAACCCCAGGCCCTCGCCCTCGATCCCGCCGCTTCTGCTGCCAAATGACCAGCTCCACCAACCGCGTCGTCTACTGGGGTACGGGTCGCCGCAAGACGGCCGTTGCCCGCGTTCGTGTCGTCCCCGGCAACGGCAGCGTGACCATCAACGGTCGCCCCGGTGACAACTACCTCAACTACAACCCCGTCTACCTGGCGGCGGTGAAGGCCCCTCTTCAGACCCTCGGTCTGGAGGCCCAGTACGACCTGCTGGTCAACGTGCGCGGCGGTGGTCTCACCGGCCAGGCCGATGCGATCAAACAGGGCGCAGCCCGTGCCCTCTGCGACCTCTCTCCCGACAACCGCAAACCGCTGAAGGTCGAAGGTCACCTGAGCCGCGACCCTCGCGCCAAGGAGCGTCGCAAGTATGGCCTCAAGAAGGCCCGCAAGGCTCCCCAGTTCTCCAAGCGCTGATTCACGCCATGCCCAAGGCCGACATTCATCCCACCTGGTATCCCGATGCCAAGGTGATCTGCAACGGAGAGGTGGTGATGACCACCGGCTCCACCCAGCCCGAGATCCACGTCGACGTGTGGAGCGGAAACCATCCCTTCTACACCGGTACCCAGAAGATCCTCGACACCGAGGGTCGTGTGGATCGCTTCATGCGCAAGTACGGCATGGGCGGAGCGGACTCCAGCGCCGCTGCCAAGAAGGCCGCCCCCGCCAACGCAGCTGAAGCTGCGCCCGAATCCGAAGACCCCAAGGCCTGATCGCTTCTCCATTGCGGCCTTTCCTGGCCGGATGCCCACCGGCATCCGGCTTTTTTATGGGCCGGCCTCCCTTTCCCCATGGATCCAGCCCTGCTCACGGAACGCCTGGAAACGGCCTGCCGCACCTTTGACACCCTGGAGCGACAACTGGCCGATCCGGCGGTGGCCGCCAACCCGGCCCAGCTGCAGACCATTGCCCGCGAACGATCCCGCCTGGAGCCGGTTGTGCTGGATTACCGCCAGCTGCTGCGCTGCGAGCAGGAGCACCAGGAGGCCCGCGGTCTGCTGCGACAACAGCGGGGGGAAACGGCCAATGAGGAAATGACCCAGCTGGTGGCCGAGGAACTCGAGCTGCTGGAGCAGAGGATCGACGCCCTGCGCCGCCGTCTCACCCTGGCCCTGCTGCCCTCCGATCCGCGCGATGAACGCAGCGTGATGCTCGAGATCCGGGCAGGTGCCGGTGGGGATGAGGCCTGTCTCTGGGCCGGGGATCTGGCTCGGATGTACGAGCGCTATGCCCAGGGCCGCAGCTGGCGGGTGCAACCGGTGAGTGCCTCCGAAGCCGACCTCGGGGGCTACCGGGAGTTGATCCTCTCGATTCAGGGCGACGCGGTATACAGCCAGCTCAAGTTCGAAGCGGGGGTCCATCGGGTGCAGCGTGTGCCGGCCACCGAATCCCAGGGCAGGGTGCACACCTCCACCGCCACAGTGGCCGTGATGCCGGAGGCCGATCCTGTGGAGGTGCAGATCGAGCCGGGCGACCTCGAGATCAGTACCGCCCGCTCTGGTGGGGCCGGCGGCCAGAACGTCAACAAGGTGGAAACGGCGGTGGATCTACTCCACAAACCCACCGGCATCCGGGTGTTCTGCACCCAGGAACGCTCCCAGCTCCAGAACCGGGAGCGGGCCATGGAGATTCTGCGGGCCAAGCTCTACGAACGGCAGCTGGCGGAGGCCGCCGCCGAGGAGAGCTCCGCCCGCCGGGCCCAGGTGGGGAGCGGTGATCGCAGCGAGAAGATCCGCACCTACAACTACAAGGACAACCGCGTCACCGACCATCGTCTCGGCCGCAACTTCTCGCTGGAGCCGGTGCTCGATGGCCAGCTCGACGATGTGATCAGCTCCTGTGTCGCGGTGGAACAGAGCCGCCAGCTGGAGGAACTGGCCCGCCAGGCCACGGGCGTGGATGGCTGACTCCCTGCCCGATCCGGGCTCAGCTCCCGATCAGATACTTGCTCCACTCCTGGTGGCGGCCCGCCCGGATCTGGCGACTCGCCTCCAGGCTGAAGCTGGCCAGCGGACGGCGCGGCTCCCGGGCCAGGGTCATGCCGGCCTCCCGCGGCGTGCGGTTCCCCTTGCGCACATTGCAGGGCAGACAGGCGGTGGTGACGTTCTCCCAGAGGTCTTTGCCGCCTCGACTGCGGGGAATCACGTGGTCGATCGACAGCGCGATCTCAGTGCTGCCGCAGTACTGGCAGGTGTGGGCATCGCGCTGGAAGACATTGCGGCGGGTGAGTGGCAGGGGCCGGTAAGGCACCCGGACGAACTGCCGCAGGCGAATCACGGTGGGAAGAAAATGATCCGGTCGCAACGGACGGGAGAGGTCGTGTTCCAGCCCCTCCGCCTTGCCCTTGAGCAGCATCACGGTGGCCCGGCGCCACGTGGTGATGTTCAGCGGCTCATAGGACGCATTGAGGACCAGAACGTGGCCCATGCCAACTCCCTGGATCAAGGGCATGCTATCGGGATTCGCCGGCGAGAGATGGTGTGCTGCGATGCCCTTGCCCGGTCTCTCCCCCGTCGGAAGGTGCGCCACTGATGTCCCGCTCCCCCCTGGCCCCGAATCCGGATCCCCATGAAACCGGTCAGTCCCGGCAGCGGGCCTGGGTGGAGGTGAACGGAGAGGCCATCCGTCAGAACACGATGGCGATCCGCGGGCTGGTGGGAGCGGAAACCGAGCTGATGGCGGTGGTCAAGGCGGACGGCTATGGCCACGGCGCGGTGCAGGTGGCCAGGGCTGCCCTCGCCGGCGGCGCCGGCAGCTTCGGGGTGGCCACCCTGGCGGAGGGAGTGCAGCTGCGGCGGGCCGGGATCACAGCTCCCGTGCTCGTGCTAGGCAACCTGACGCAGTCGGAGGAGCTGCGCAGCTGCCTGCGCTGGCAACTGATGCCCACGATCAGCAGCATGCGCGAAGCCCTGCTGTGCCAGAACCTCGCCAGTGGCAGTGGCCGCACGATGGCAGTGCAGCTCAAGCTCGACACCGGCATGGCCAGGCTTGGCGCCGATTGGCAGGAAGGCCCCCGGGTGGTCTCCGCCCTGCAGGAACTGGAGGCCATCCAACTGGTGGGGCTCTATTCCCACCTGGCCAGCGCTGATGCTCCAGGCGAAGAGGATGACGGGCTGACCGCGGAGCAGCAGCGGCGTTTCGAGGCCGTGCTGCAGAGCCTGCAGCAACAACAGCTCTCCGCCGGTTGCCGCCACCTGGCCAATTCCGCCGGAACCCTGCGCGACCCCCGCCTCCACTTCGACATGGTGCGGGTGGGTCTGGCCCTCTACGGCCACGCCCCTGCCTCCCATCTCCACGGCGTGATCCCCCTACGGCCGGCCATGCAGGTGCATGCACGGGTCACCCTGATCCGGGAGGTCGGTTCCGGCGTGGGCGTGAGCTACGGCCATCGGTTCCGCACCAGTCGCCCCAGTCGGCTGGCCGTGGTCTCGATCGGATACGCCGATGGGGTGCCGCGGCAGCTCTCCAATCGACTGGAGGTGCTGTTCGAGGGACGCCGGCTTCCCCAGGTCGGCACGATCACCATGGACCAGCTGGTGATCGACGCCACCGAGAGTCCCGGCCTGGATGTGGGCTCGGTGGTGACCCTGCTCGGCGAACAGGAGGGCGAAACGATCACCCCCGGGGACTGGAGCGAGCGCTGCGGCACGATTCCCTGGGAAATCCTCTGCGGCTTCAAGCATCGACTGCCCCGTCTTTCCCAGAGCGACCAGGTGACCGGACCCTGATAAGCTCTGGAAGCCGCTGGAGAGGTGGCTGAGTGGTTGAAAGCGGCTCCCTGCTAAGGAGTTACAGGAGGCAACTTCTGTCGAGGGTTCGAATCCCTCCCTCTCCGTTTCCAGACCAGTCCATGCCAGGCTCTGCCCAGTCGTGGGTTCCCGACCGGGTCAGCACCCCCCGGAAGGCCGGCCACACTCCTGCAGCACCGCCCGGGCGATCTCCGGCAGCAGGGTCTCATCAGCGGCACAGCGCTCACC
>JBKDOV010000152.1:0-42424 GCA_046342815.1 Cyanobacteriota bacterium | reverse complement strand
CCTGCTGCGGCAGAGCTTTCTCGGGGTGCCGGTGGAGCTGGAGGAGGCGGCCCGGATCGATGGCTGCAGCCCCCTGGGGGAATGGTGGAACGTGATGATCCCGGCGGCCCGTGCCGATCTGATCACCCTGGCGATGTTCGTATTCATCGGCACCTGGAGTGATTTCCTCTGGCCGCTGATCATCCTGGACGACAAATCGCTCTACACCCTGCCCCTCGGCCTGCAGCAACTGGCCAGCAGCTTCTCGCTCGACTGGCGGCTGGTAGCGGCGGGATCGGTCGTTTCGATCCTGCCGGTGCTGGTGCTGTTCGTTCTGCTGCAGCGCTTCATTCTTCCCAGCGCCAGTGGCGATGCGGTGAAGGGCTGAGGGCGCTTCCCAGGCAGCCGATCAGTAGCGGGCGTCGCTGGGCGGGCGCAGCACGGGGGTGGCCGCGGGTTTCCTGGGCGGCAGGAAGGGACGCATCAGAGACGGAGGCGAGGAGGAACGAGCCTCGGGAGCGCCTGGTGCCCCGCTGCGGGCGCCGGCTCCCGCGTCCGAAGAGGCGCCCGATGGGGCGGAAGGCTGCATCGCCGCCTGGCGGAGTTTGCGCAGATCCTCCTGGAGCTGCTCCCTTTCCTGATCCATCGCCTCCCTGCGGCTGCCCTCCTGTTTCTCCAGGGTCTGCAGCCGCTCCACCGTGGAGCGCAACTGCTCGGAAAGGGCCGGCGTGGGATCGAGGGCGCGGCTGTTCTCCAGCACCTCCAGCCGTTGCTGCAGCCTCTGGATCGTGCGGTTCTGATCGCGACTGCGCGCCAGCGTCACCAGGAACAGCACCAGCAGCATCGTGCTGAAGGCCACCTGCAGCCACAGCAGCCATCCCGGAACGCACAGCTCCTGACCGTGATGTTCGGAGTAAGGAGGCAGCACGACAGCGGAAGGATCAATCCTGATGTGATCCTGCCGAAGCGATCGGGCCGCCGCCATCCCCCCGCCGGCTGGCGCCCCCCTGCAGCAGCTCGGTTTCGGTGGCGCGGTACACCTGTTCGGCCTCCTCGCCGCTGCGGCCGATGCAGGTCATGCCGAGCTTGCCGAATTCCGAAAGGCAGCCCAGCAGGTGAAACACACTGCCCCGCAACCGGGCCGGGTCGTAGTGAAGGTCCGCCTCGGCGACGATGTCGATCAGATCCACCGGCAGCAGCCCCCGCAAGCGCGGATCGCAGAGGTTGTCGGTGGCCACGTAATGGAGCTCCTGGCCGTTCGGGGAATGGAACAGGCCGGTGGCCGGATCGAGCCGACCGGTGGTGATCGCCCGCAGCGCCATGGTGGGGTGGGTGGTGCCGCCCTGCCGCAGGTTCACTTCAATCGCCTGAAGATCCCAGCGGCCCTCGAAGCGGCGGGCGATGAAATCCACCGCGTAGCGCTCCAGGGCCCCTTCGGCGGCCAGGGCCTCCCCCACGGCGCGGCCATGGGCCATCAAGGCCAGCCGGTAATCGGCGGCGGCGGGGAAGCGACAGCCCAGATAGGTCTGACCGCTTGCTCCTCCGAGGATCTGCTCATGGCTGGAGAGCATCTCCACGCTGCCGCCGGGATGGATCATGCCCTGCACGCTCGGGGAGCTCAGCTGCTCGCCCCCCTCCAGCCAGGCCTCCACGAGCGCCCCTTGGTGCTGCAGCAACGGTCGCCACTGGGGCGAGGGCATCGGCAGCTGCTCGAGGGCCTGGCGCAGCGTCAGGCGCCGTTCCCGCCCACTGAGGCCAGCCAGCTCGAGGCAGTCCAGCTCCAGCGGGGCGTTGCCCTCCCCGCTGAAGCCCTCATTGAGCTTGACCACCGCCCGCCGCAGATCGGGCTGGGCTTCCCAGAGGTCGGCACAGGCCTCGGCCAGGGCATCGAGATCATGCACCAGCTCGCTGCCCGCCGGGTGGGGCACCCCACAGCGGGCGAACAGGGCGCGGCTGCCCGCCTTGCTGCCCCACCAGCCCAGGGCCGGATCGGTGCCCAGCAGCGGCACCTGCAGCCGTTCCGAAAGCTGTTTCTCCAGCTCCGTCACCACGTAGCAGAGGATCATGCTGCGGCCGGGCCGCAACCGTTCCTGGATGCGCTGCAGCAGGGCCGGCCGCTCCAGCAGCTTCTCGGTGAGCGGCCGGCTGGAGGCGTCGTCGGCATCGAAGAGCTGCAGACGGCGGCGGGCATGGGAGGTGGGCACCCCCGGCAGCAGCTCCAGCACCGCATCCACCACCAGTTCCGGCAGCAGCTTGCTGGTCACGTACACGGCCCGCACCCCGGGATGGCGCAGCCGGGTGAGGGCGAAAAGCTGGCGCTCCTCGTAGTGGTGGGCTCCGGTGACCAGAGCCATCTGGGCCTGGTCCATGCTCAGGGAGGGCACGATCAGCAGGTCCAGATCCGGACCCTGGTCGTCGTGTTCCCGGGTCCATTCCGGCTTCAGCAGGGCCTGCAGTTCGGCGAAGCGGAGGGGCATCGGCGCAGGGGCGTCCGGGACCGGGAGACGGACTCCCCCATCCTGGCCAGCATCGCCGCCCGCGCCCAGCCCTAACTTCCTGGCCATGGTCCTTGCTCCCGATCCACAGCCGGTGCATGGGGATGCCTGGCTGCTGGTGGTGAACAAACCCAGTGGGCTGCTCAGCCAGCCAGGCCTGGGCCCGGATCTGGCCGACTGCGTGGCGGCCCGCCTGGAACCCCACTGGGGGCCCCTGCATCTGGTGCATCGGCTCGATCGCGACACCTCCGGCCTTCTGCTGCTGGCCCGCGACCGCGACTGCCACCGGGCCCTTTCCCTGGCCTTCGCCCGGCGGGCGGTGCGCAAAACCTACGGAGCGGATGTGCTCGGCCTGCCGGCCGCAACCGCCGGCTGCATCGACCAGCCCCTCGCCAGGGCCTGCCAGCGGCCGCCCCGCTACCGGGTGGACCCGCTCGGACGCCCCAGTCGCACCGCCTGGCGCCTGCTGGAGACCCACGGCCGCTGGAGTCATCTGGAGCTGCAACCGTTCAGCGGCCGCTCCCACCAACTGCGGGTGCACCTGGACTGGCTGGGCCATCCGATCCTGGGCGATCCGCTCTACGGCGACGAGCGCAGCCGCAGCCTGGCTCCCCGGCTGCGGCTCCATGCCACCGGGCTCGGCTTCGTGCATCCCGTCACCGGCACCCTGCTGCAGCTGCAGTCGCCGCTGCCCTGGAGGGATCCCTGCAGCAGAGTGGGGTGACGTTCCCCTGGCGACCCGTCGCGCCGCCTGCCGATGTCCCAGCCACTGCCCGTGACGTTGCTGGGATACATGGCCGCCACCCTCACCACCCTCAGCTTCTTTCCCCAGGCGATCCATACGGTGCGCAGCGGCGACACCCGGGGCATCTCCCTGCCGATGTACGTGCTGTTCACGCTCGGCATCAGCCTCTGGGGTATCTACGGCCTGATCACCCGCGACGGTCCGCTGATCGTGGCCAATGCCATCACCCTGCTGCCGGCGCTGGTGGTGCTGGAGCGCAAGCTGCGGTCGCTGCGGGAAAGTGAGGGGCAGAAGCTGTGGCGGGGCCGATGAACGACGCCCTGCTGGTGGCCGTCGGCGCCGTGCCGGGGGCCTGGTTGCGGGTGCTGCTGGTGGAGAGGCTGGAGCCCCATCTCCCGCGGCGCCACTGGGGAACCCTCGGGGTCAACCTGGGGGCCTGCTTCGCCCTGGGGGTGCTGCTGGGGGTGACGCCCCACCTGGAGCGGGGCAGCCCCCTGCCGCTGCTCCTCGGCACGGGCTTCCTGGGCAGCCTCAGCACCTTCTCCACCCTGATGGCGGAGCTGCTGGCAATGCTGAAGCTGCGGCAATGGGGGGAAACGGCCCTGTTGACGTGCGGCTCGATCCTTGGCGGACTGCTGGCCCTGGGCGCCGGCCGGCTGCTGGTGAGCTGATCGATGGACCGCACACCACCGCCCCGGTTCGGGGAGCGCCTGCTGCCGGATCTGCTGCTGCTGGCCCTGGGCGCCGTTCCCGGAGCCCTGCTCCGCTGGCAGCTGGAGAACACCCTGGTGGCCAACCTGCTGGGCTGCCTGGTGCTGGGGGCCATCCTGGCCCGCCAGCCGGGGGCACCGCGGCTGATGCTGCTCGGAGGCCTGGGCTTCTGCGGTTCGCTGACCACCTTCAGCACCTGGATCCTGGAGCTGGATCAGGCGCTCAAGGCCGGCCAGCCCGGCCCGGCAGCCCTGCAGCTGCTGCCGGCGCTGGTCGGCGGGGTGGGTGGGGTGCTGGTCGGCATGGGCCTGGGCTCCGCCTGGATCCGCCGCGCCGAAGCCCGGAAACCAAGGAAACCAAGGAAACCGGGGAAACCGGGGAAACCGGGGAATCCGTTCAGGCGCTGAAGGCCTTGCGAGCGGGAATCGGATAGGGGATGCGGCGATGGCGCATCCGCTTCCAGACCCGCACGAAGGCCTGGATCACCAGTTCGAGTTCGGCCCTGCCGATGCCGCTGCTGGTCAGCTGGCCATCCTGCAGGCGGGCCTCGACGATGCGACGCACCATCGCCCGCGCCCCTTCCTCGGTGGTGCCGGGCGGCAGGGAGCGCAGGGCGGCCTCACAGCCATCGGCCAGCATCAGGATCGCCGTTTCGCGGCTGCGGGGGATCGGCCCGCGATAGCGGAACGCACTCTCCAGGACGGCGGGATCCCGGTCCCTGGCCTGGTGCAGGAAATAGCCCATCTTCAGGGTGCCCTGATGCTCGGGGATGAAATCGGCCAGGGGCCGGGGAAGCCGGTAGCGCCTGGCCAGCCTCAGGCCCTCATCCACGTGGGCCTGGAGGATGCGGGCGCTGGCGAAGGGGTCGTTGAGGGCGTCGTGGGGGTTGCCGCCCTCCTCGTCCTGGTTCTCGATGAACCAGCTGGGGCCATGCAGTTTGCCCACATCGTGGTAAAGGGCCCCGGTGCGGATCAGGTCCACATCGGCCTGGATCGCCCGGGCGCCCTCCTCGGCCAGCCCGCAGATCATCAGGGTGTGTTCGAACGTGCCGGGGGCCTCGATGGAGAGGCGGCGCAGCAGGGGGCGTTCCAGGTCGGCCATCTCCATCAGCCGGGCACGGGTGAGCAGGCCGAAGAAGCTCTCCACCAGGGGGGCGAGCAGCAGACCGGCCAGCAGCAGCCCCCCCATCAGCAACGCTTCGCCGACGAGGTCGATGCTGCCCAGCAGATCCGCTTCCGAGCCTCCGCCCAGCCCCCCCGCCTGCAGCAACAGTCCCTGCAGCAGGGTGGTACCCACCGGCAGCAGCAGGGCGAGCTGCAGCAACTGGGCCCGGTTGCGCTGCCTGCCCGCCAGCACGGCAGCCAGGGCCGCCACGCTCGCCGCCACCAGCAACCGCACCTCGAAGGGGGCATCGAAGGCGAAGGGCCAGGAAAGCGAAGCCACCGCCAGCCAGGCCAATCCGGCCGCGGTGCCCAGCCCCTGGGCCAGCAGCAGGGTGGGCGGCACCAGCAGGGCCGCCGGACTCGCATGGGTGCCCAGGGAGAGCTTGCAGCCCTCCACCACCAGCAACATGGCCAGGGCCAGCAGGGCCTGGCGGGGTTCGAGGCTGGCCCGCCAGCGACTCATCACCAGCAGCATCACGGCGCAGGCGGCCAGCGCCTCGCTGTAGTGACCCAGCCAGGCCAGGGGGCGGGGCCTACGATTCACCAAATCGAAGTGATCGAGCACATCAAAGGCCTGGGGGGTGATCGTCTCCCCCTGGCGGGTGATCAGATCCCCCCGGCGCACGCTGATCCTGGGCAGGCCCTGCTGTTTCACCAGCTCCTCGATCCGCTCCTGGCTGAGGAAGGGATCGGTGCGCAGGTTGGTGCGGCCCTGGAGGGTGGTGGCCACCAGCCGGCTGCCCAGACTGCGCCCTGGGGCGGGCTGGGCCTCCAGCTGCAGACTTGCGGCCAGCACCAGCGGACCATCAGCCACCCCCGCCACCACGCCCTGGCTGAGCATCCGCAGCTGGGCCTGACGCACCTGTTGCTCCCAGGCCAGCAGCTGCTCGGGCTGGAGGGTCCGCAGCCACTCGCGTTCCTCGAGGGTGAGATTGAGCGGATCCACCCGGGGCTGGGAGCTGGCCACCACGGCCTGCACCGCCAGCAACCGTCGCTCCAGGTCGCGCTGCAGTTCCTGGTTGGCCTGTTCATCCACCACCTGCACCTGGGTGCGGCTACCCAGCTGACTGCGCCGTTGATCGAGGGCGGTGCTGTCGATCACCCGGGCGTCCCGGGGGGCCCGCACCGTGAACGGTGCGGCCAGACCAGGCCGCAGGCTCGGCTCCACCAGCCACGGCCAGCTCGAGAGAAAGGCCACCAGCAGACAGGCCAGCACCACGGCGAGCTTCCCCCCGCCCTGCCAGCTCACCAGGGCCTGCCGGGGCCGATCCAGCCGCAGCAGCTGCCGCCACAGGAGCCTCAACCGGCGGAGCCCGTTGCCCATGCCCATCAGCGATCGATCCACGCTAAGCGGCGCCATGGCACCGGGCATGCTGGGGAGAGGCAGTCCCCCCTTCCCCATGGCCCTGCGTCTGGATGGTCGCCAGTTGGCGGCGGAGATCGAGCAGCGTCTGCAGGCGGTGATCGCCGAGCGAACCACGGCAGCGGGTCGTCCCCCCGGGCTGGCGGTGCTGCGGGTCGGGGAAGATCCGGCCAGCGGCGTCTATGTGGCTAACAAGGAAAAGGCCTGCAGCCGCATCGGCATCACCAACCTGGGGGCCCATCTGGCGGCCGGCACCCCCCCGGCCGAGGTGCTGGCCACGATCCGCCGCCTCAATGAAGATCCCGCCGTGGATGGGATCCTGCTGCAGCTGCCGCTGCCGGCCGGCCTCGACGAGGGTCCGCTGCTGGAGGCGATCGACCCTGAGAAGGATGCCGATGGCCTGCACACCCTCAACCTGGGCAGGCTGCTGAAGGGGGAACCCGGGCCGCGCAGCTGCACCCCCGCCGGCGTGATGGCGCTGCTGGCCCGGGCCGGGATCGGGCTGGCCGGCAAGCGCGCCGTGGTGGTGGGGCGCAGCATCCTGGTGGGCCAGCCGATGGCGCTGATGCTGCAGGCCGCTGACGCCACCGTGAGCGTGGCCCATTCCCGCACCAGGGATCTGGCCGAACTGACCCGCCAGGCGGACGTGCTGGTGGTGGCCGCGGGCCGGCCGCGGATGATCGGCGCCGAGCACGTCAAACCAGGGGCCGTGGTGGTGGATGTGGGCATCCACCGCCTGGAACCCGACCCCGGCGCCGGCCCGGAGGCCAAGGCCCGGCTCTGCGGCGATGTGCGCTACGAAGAGGTGGAACCGATCGCTGCGGCGATCACCCCGGTGCCCGGCGGCGTCGGGCCGATGACCGTGACCCTGCTGCTGGTCAATACGGTGGCCAGCTGGTGCCGCCGCTGCGGTCTCGACCAACCCCTGGCGGATCTGCTGCCCTGAGCCGATCCCGCTGCGGCTGCTTCAGCCGGGCGGAGCCGCGAGGGCCCGATACTCCCGCCACACCTGCTGGGCTTCGGCACGCAGCAGTTCCTCAGGGGCCAGGGTCTTGAGCGGATCGGGTCGTGCCAGATCCTCACTGATCTCCCGGTCGGAGAAGAGGTCGTCGTAGTCCTGCCAGGCGGCGGCGTGATACACCTTCTCAATCCGGGCCCAGCGAGCCGCGGAATAACACATCGGACAGCACTGACAGCTGGTGTAGAGCACGCAGCCCGAGAGGTCCCAGCTGCCGATCCTGCGGCAGGCCTCCCGGATCGCATTCACCTCGGCGTGGGCGCTGGGATCGTTGTCCCGCATCACGGTGTTGACACAGGCGGCCAGAACGTCGCCGTCCTTCACCACCAAGGCGCCGAACGGGGTACCGCTGCGCTCGATCACACCGGCCTGGCGCATCAGACGAATCGCTTCCCGCATGAAGGCCTGATGCTGCTCGGAACCCATGGCCGCAACCCCGCTGCCCGGACCGTAGCCAGCGGATCTGACGACGAACTGTGCGCCCCCGCAGCCGCCGGGGCCTGCAGCAGGGCCACGGCCTGAGAGAATCCCCGCCAGTCCTGAACGCTCCATGGCCGCGGCGGTGAGTACCAGCTTCGATTTCGCCGCCTACCTGGAGGCTGCCCGCCTGCGGGTGGAGGATGCCCTGGATGCCGCCCTGGGGCCGGAGCGGCCCGAATCCCTGCGGGAGGCCATGCGCTACTCGCTGCTGGCGGGGGGCAAGCGGCTGCGGCCGATCCTCTGCCTGGCCGCCTGCGAGCTGGCGGGGGGCGACGGCACCCTGGCGATGCCCACGGCGGTGGCGCTGGAGATGATTCACACCATGTCGCTGATCCATGACGACCTCCCCGCCATGGACAACGACGACCTGCGCCGCGGCCGCCCCACCAACCACAAGGTGTTCGGGGAGGCCAACGCGATCCTGGCCGGCGATGCCCTGCTCACCCGCGCCTTTGAGATGGTGGCGCTGCGCAGCCCGGGCGTACCCGCCGAGCGGCTGCTGAAGGTGGTGGGGGAGCTGAGCCTGGCCTCCGGGGCCCCGGGCCTGGTGGGCGGCCAGGTGGTGGATCTCGAATGCGAGGGGAAGGAGGTGGATCTGGATACGCTCGAATACATCCACCTCCACAAGACCGGAGCCCTGTTGCGGGCCTGTGTGCTCAGCGGCGCCCTGGTGGGTGATGCCTCCGAACCACTGCTGACGGCCCTGGGCACCTATGCCCGCGGCATCGGCCTGGCCTTCCAGATCATCGACGACATCCTCGATCTGACCGCCAGCAGCGAGGTGCTGGGCAAGACCGCCGGCAAGGATCTCGCCGCCGACAAGACCACCTACCCCAAACTGCTGGGGCTGGAGGAATCACGGCTGCGGGCGGAGGCCCTGGTGGCTGAAGCCAAGGCGGTGCTTGCCCCCTGGAACGACAAGGCAGCCCCGCTGCTGGCCCTGGCCGACTACATCACCAGCCGCGACCGATGAGCGATTCCGTTTCCGCCGCCACCGCCCTCGGCCAGTTCTTCAACAACGGTGTGCTGGCCTGGGGGCTGGCGGCCTGCGGGGTGGCCCAGCTCTCCAAGCTGCTGATCGAGCTGGTGGTGCACCGCCGCTGGCGGCCGGCCGTGCTGGTCGAAACGGGCGGCATGCCCTCCAGTCATTCCGCCCTGATGACCGGCACCGCCGCCGGGGTGGGCTGGACCCTCGGCTTCGATGACGCCCTGTTCGCCCTGGCGGCCACCCTGGCCTTCGTCGTTCTCTACGACGCCAGTGGCGTGCGCCGGGCCGCCGGCCTCACCGCCGCCCGGGTCAATACCCTCTCGCCCGGCGGGGGGGAGAAGCTGGCCGCTCCCCTCAAACCCCTCAAGGAAAACCTCGGCCACACCCGGCTGGAGGTGCTGGTCGGCAGCCTGCTGGGGCCGGCGGTGGCCCTGCCCGGCCTGGCGCTGGTGGGATCCCCCGTCCATCTGGCCCAGACGTTGTCCCACTCCCTGGGCTGAGCCCGGGTGCCTGCCACGCCGCCTCCCCTGGAGCCCGAAGCAGGGCTCACCGCCGACCAGCAGGCGGCGATGGCGGCCTTCGCCCAATGGCTGGCTGCCCCCGCCGATGGCACGCCGTTCGTGCTCAGCGGCTACGCCGGCACCGGCAAGACCTTTCTTTCGATGCACCTGCTGGCCGAGGTGGAGGCCACAGGCCTGTGCTGGACCGTTGTCGCACCCACCCACAAGGCCGTCGGCGTGCTGCGCCAGCACCTGGAGCGGACGGGTCTGAAGCCCACCTGGTTTCCCTCCACGATCCACCGGTTGCTGCGGCTGAAGCTGCGGCGCGAACGGGATCTGGAGCGCTGCGAGGAAACCGAACAGACGGCCATGGCCCTGGAGCACCTCGGCCTGGTGCTGGTGGATGAGGCCTCGATGGTCGACAGCACCCTGCTGGAGATCGCCCTGCGCTGCGCCCATCCCTTCCGCTCTCGGCTGGTGTTCGTGGGGGACCCGGCCCAGCTGCCGCCGGTGGGCGAGGGCAGCAGTCCGGTGTTCGGGCTTGGGCGGGCCTGCCGGGTGTCGCTCACCCACGTGGTGCGGCACCAGGGACCGGTGCTGCGGCTGGCCAGCGGCCTGCGCGCCGGTACCCTCCCCTGCCGCCGGCCGCCGCCCCTGCCACCGGTGCGCACCGACCAGGGGATGGTGGAGGTGCTGGAGCGGGGGCTCTGGCTGGAGCGGGCCCAGGAGGCCCTGCGCCGCAGCGTCGAGGCCGACGATCCCGACCTGGCCCGCATCCTCTGTTACACCAACCGCTCGCTGGAGCAGCTGGTGCCGATCGCCAGGCGGGCCCTGCATGGGGCCATGGCCGACCAGCTGCCGGTGCTGCCGGGGGAGGTGCTGATCAGCAGGGCGGCCGTGATGGCACCGGCCTGCCGCGAAGGGGAGGAGGCAGCCGAGGAACCCGACATGGTGCTGGGCTCCAACAGGGAGCTGGTGGTGAGGGATGTGACACCGGAGCGCTGCGATCTGGCGGATTTCGGCGTGGGCAGCGGCGATGGCCTCTCCGCCCCGGTGATCGAAACGCTGATGGCCCGGGTGGAGGCGGGCGAGGCGCTGCTCAGCCTGCGGCTGCTGCCGCCCCTGGGATCGGCGGGAAGGCAGGCCCTCGAGCAGGTGCTGCAGGGATTGAGACAGCAGGCCCGGGAGGCGGGCAAGCAGGGAGGCAGAGCCCTGTGGCGGCGCTTCTTTCTGGTGCGCGATGCCTTCGCCTCGCTCGGCCCGGCCGCCGTGCTCACGGTGCATCGCAGCCAGGGAAGCACCTTCGGCGAGGTGTTCGTGGATGCCGATGTCTTCTGGCCCAGCGAGGAGGAGCTGCGCCGCCAGCTGGTCTATGTGGCGGTGAGTCGGGCCAGTCGGGCGGTCTCCCTGGTGGCCGGAGCGGGCAGCCCCGGGGAGCGGCAGCTGTGGCTGGATGGCCTCACCGCCGAATAGGCCAGAGCGGAGCAGGCAATGGTAATTATTTACCAAACGGACAAATATTTCCAACTCAGCGATACTTCCGCCCTCACACAATCGCGGATCGCTTTATAATCAAACCCCCTGCCGCTGGCCGTTCCATGGACAACCGGCTCCTGGCCTCCCTGGTCACCCATACCGACAAGGGCGGTGCTGCCGATCCACCGGCGCAGAAGCCAGCGGGGCCCTCGGGCCAGGGAGGGGTCGGCATCGGCCCGGAGCTGGCGATCATGGCAGGCGCGGCCCTGCTCGGCAGCGCGCTCTGGGGAATCGTTTCCCGCTTCGGCAGCGTCCGCAGAAGGGCAAACAGAGGCGTGCACGATTCCGCCTACTTCGAAAAAATCGTGGATTCCGAACCCACAGACCAACCCTGAGCCTTCAGCCCGCCACCAGGCCTCCGATGCCCTGCCAACCGAAATAAGCGGCCAGCAGCAGGCTCAGAACTCCCACGATCCAATCCCCCCGCCGATAGATCCAGTCCTTGATCCGCCGAAGCAACGGCAGGGCCCGTTCCTGGCCCAGCAACACCACCCCCAGCAGCGGCAACAGCAGCAGCACGCTGGTGCTGAGGCTGAAGACCATGCCGGCAAGCACTTCGTAGGGACGATCCAGGCCGGAGGCCAGCAGGTTGCCACTGGCCTTGGCATAGAGAAAGAGATCGTCCGGGGTGGCCACCTCAAACAACGTGCTCAGCCCCAGCAGCGGCGGGAGGGAAAGTCGGCAGAAGCCATCGAGGCGTTGGGTCCAGTCCGGCGGCGTGGCCTCCGGGGGGCGATGGAGCAGCTCGTTGAGGCCGAGGGCGAGCAGGGCTCCGGCCGCCAACAGGTCGAGGCCGGTGCGATGGGAGGTGCCCCTCTCCATGCTGAGCACCAGCCCATGGCCGAGACTCAGCAGCAGCAGCAGCTCCACCAGGGAGGTGAGCAGCCAGGCCCCGACCAGCCAGCCACCCCGGCGCAGCGGATCGGGACCCAGCAGCAACAGCAGCAGCAGGGCGACATGCAGCGGGCTGCAGGCGATCGCCAGGCCGAAACCGATCAGCTCCCCCCAGAACGAGAGTTCAGGCACGGAGCTCAGGCACGAATCTCAAACCAGTCAGCTCCCGTGGTCGGGACGAGGGTGCTGGCCACGGACGTGACCTGGGCACCGGAGGGGCCCTTCTCGCACCAGATCTGCAGCTCCGTGAGCATCTGGGGCACCCCCTCCGCTTCGAGTTCCACCAGCCCATCCGGCCGATTGCGCACCCATCCGCTCAGGCCCAGTTCGGTGGCGCGCCGGCAGCAGCCGGCCCGGTAACCCACCCCCTGGACCCGGCCGCGAACCATCAGACGCCAGCGCTCCTTGGTGCTGCTGGGGCGGGGCTCGCTGGGTTGCAGAAAGCGACGCTCGTCGGCCGCGGCACGGCGCGCCCTGCTGCGGCGGCCAGACGCCAGGGAATCGCCGGGCATCCAGCCCAGTGGAGATGCAGCCAGCTGGCGTGAACGTTCGGCGCTGTCCATCCTTCGCTCCGGCGGGCGGAACCCCAGCCTTCAAGCTGCCACAATCCCGGCTCGGCTGCCACCAACCCAGGAAGCGACCCAGAAACCATGGGATCCGGGGGGAGATCCAGCAGTTGCCAGCGGTGGAATTCATGGCCCACCAGGCGCTCCCCCCGGCGCAGCACCAGGCCGTCCCGCTGCACTTCTGCCTGGCGATAGCCCAGGCTCAATGCACCCCGTCGGGCTCCGAACGGCAACACACCGGCCATCGGCCAGGGCCGGCCGGCGGCATCCTCGAGCTGCCTACCCAGAAGCAGCAGCCCGCCACATTCGGCCACGATCGGCAGGCCGCCGGCGGCGGCCGCCGCCAGATCCCCCAGGCTGCGGCGACTGGCGGCCAGCCGGGCGGCGTGCAGTTCGGGATAGCCCCCCGGCAGCAGAACGGCACGGCAGTCCGGCGGCAGGGGATCATCCGCCAGGGGACTCCAGGGCCGGGGTTCGAGGCCGCAGGCCTCCAGCAGTTCGGCGGCTTCCGGATAGCGGAAGTGGAAGGCGGCATCGGAGGCGATGGCCACGGGCAGCGGCCGGGACTGCAGCGCGACAGGGCGCGCCCCCTGCTCCAGGCACCAGGTGATCGGGTCCTGGCCCGAAGCAGCGGCGGCCGTGGGGGGAGCCAGCAGGGGCCACAGCCGATCCAGCCGCAGGTGCTGCTCCGCCAGGGCGGCCCACTGGTCCTGCCGTGCCTCCAGGTCCTGGAGCTCCTGGGGCGGCAGCAGCCCCAGGTGACGGGAGGGGAGGTCCAGGCTCGGATGGCTGGGCAGCACCCCCAGCAGGGGGACCTCGATCGAGGCCAGGGCCTCGGCCAGCAGCGCCCGATGGCGCTCGCTGCCCACCCGGTTCAGCACCACCCCCGCCAGGGACACCGCCGGCGGACCATGGTCGCGGAAGCCCCGCACCAGGGCCGCCAGGGAACCCGCCTGGCGGGAGGCCTCCACCACCAGCACCACCGGCAGCCCGAGCAGGGCGGCCACCTCGGCCGAACTGCCTTCACTGCTGGGGCCGCGACCATCGAACAGCCCCATCACACCTTCCACCAGCACGCGGTCAGCGCGGCTGCCATGCCAGGCGAAGCTGCGGCGCACCCATTCCGGTCCGCAGAGCAGGGGATCGAGGTTGCGGCATGGCCGCCCGGCCACAGCCCCCAGCAACTGGGGATCGAGGTAGTCGGGCCCCACCTTGAACGGCTGCAGCACAACGCCGCGGCGACGAGCCAGGGCGGCCAGGCAGAGGCTGAGCAGGGTCTTGCCGCTGCCGCTGCAGGGGGCGGCGATCAGACAGCTCAAGTCAGGGGCAGCAGCTGGGCGGCCAGGGGGGCAGCGGCGGCCAGCAGCGGGTTGGTGGTGTCGTGACCGCCCGAGAGCAGCCGCGCCATCTCCTTCTCCTCGCTCTCCTCCGGCAGGGGCACCACCTCCTCCGCCAGCTCCATCGAGGCCATGCCTCCGGATTCAAGCCGCATGCAGCCCCCCGATTCCGAGCAGAGAATCACACACAGCGGGGGGCGTTGCTGGGGTTCACAGATCAACCGCATCCCCACGATCGCGCCGGGGTGGGCCTTGGGAATCCCCACGGGCACCGGCATCAGCCGGAAACGCACCGTGGTGCCATCGGTGCGTTCGAATTCGGCGGAGATGCCCGCCGGCTCCTCCGGCAAGGCATAGCTGCTGATCAGGTGCCAGCCAAGGCGATCGGCGATCCAGGCGGCCAGCAGCAGGCCTTTGACCGGGTTATCGCCTTCCACATCGATGTCGAGCTGCACCACATGCTGCAGGGCATCGCGGCGGGAGGGGGGATCGAACACCATCGCCAGCGATTCGCGCCAGCTGCGCAGCCGCAGCCAGTTGAGGTCGTTCACGGCCTGCCCGGCCTCGATCCGCTCGACGAGCACATCCAGGCAGCGGCGCGGCCGCCCCAGGGAGGTATCGATCACCAGCCGCCGCGGCAGCGGGGCGATCGCCTCGAGCATCTCGTGGGGTTCATCGAGACTGCTGTTCCACCACACCCAGCAGGGCAGGTCCTCGCCCACCAGGGGCTGGATCAGGGCCAGTCCCTCCTTGAGGGCCGCCATGCCGCCGCGCAGCATCACCGCGTCCCCACAGGCACCGCCGGCACCGCCCTCCTCCGGCAGCGGACAGTAGGCCGCCACCATCGTCTCGAGCGGATGGCCTTCCTCCAGGGTGGGCGCCAGGGTGATCAGGCGGCGGGGCATATGGGCGCTGATCGCGCTTTCCACGAACTGACCGCGCTGGTCCTGGGCCCCGTGGCTGCCGGGCAGGCGACCCAGTGCCCAGGTGAGCCGGGGATCCATCGGCGCCATGCTGGCCGGCAGATCGCACTCGGCCACGGCATGACGGGCGGCCTCCAGCACGTCCTCCCGATCCAGCCCCCGGATCGGCCCCTCAACCCGGCCGAGTCGCACCATCTGCTGTTCCAGCCAGGAGGGCTCCCAGACCAGCAGGGTGAAGGTGGCGGCACCGGTGGAGCCCTCCAGGCCGTGGTTCCAGAGCCGATCGAGGTACGGACTCACCTCCGAGGGGGGAACAGCAAGGGGGGCCTGGAGGGTGAGCTGGGCGGACATGGCGGAGGGGGCGAAAGGGGCGCGGGCTGGAGGGAGGGGTCGCCGAGGCGACCGCAGAACACTGGGTTCAGATCAGGGACGACGCCAGCTCAGGCCTTCCTCGGCGAGCAGGTTGTCGGCGGCGGCGGGGCCCCAGGTGCGGGCTTCGTAGGGATGGATCGGCAGTTGCCAGGGGGTCACCTCGATCAGTTGCAGCAGGGGGGTGTAAAGCCGCCAGGCGGCTTCCACCTCATCGCTGCGGGTGTAGAGAGTGGGATCGCCGAGCATCGCGTCGGCGAGCAGGCGCACATAGCCCTCGTCGGAGGGTTCGCCGAACGAATCGTCGTAGGAGAAGGCCATGTCCACAGGGCGACTGCGCATGCCGGAGCCAGGGGCCTTCACCTCGAACTTGATCTCGGCCCCCTCATCGGGCTGGATGCGCAGGATCAGCTGGTTGGGGGTGGGGGCACCGCCGGCGGCATCAAACAGGTGCACCGGCGCCTCCCGGAAGGTGAGCACCACCTCCGAGAGGCGCTTGGGCAGGCGTTTGCCGGTGCGGAGATAGAAGGGCACCCCCTGCCAGCGCCAGTTGTTGATGAACAGCTTCATCGCCACATAGGTCTCGGTGGTGCTGTTGGGATCCACCCCGGGCTCCTGGCGATAGCCCGGCAGCGGCCGGGCCGAACTGCCACCAGGCCCGTACTGGCCCCGCACGCAGCACTTCCAGGCCTCCTCCTCATTGGCGAGACGGGCGGCCTGGAGCACCTTGGCCTTCTCATTGCGGATGGCCTCGGCGTCAAAGCGACCGGGGGGCTCCATGGCGGTGAGGGCCAGGATCTGGGTGAGGTGGTTCTGCACCATGTCCCGCAGGGCCCCGGAGGATTCGTAGTACCCCGCCCGTTCCTCCACCCCTACGGTTTCCGCTGCCGTGATCTGAACGTTGGCGATGTAATTGCGGTTCCAGATCGGCTCGAAGATCGTGTTGGCGAAACGCATCACCAGGATGTTCTGGACCGTTTCCTTGCCCAGGTAGTGGTCGATGCGGAACACCTGGCTTTCCTTGGCGCAGGCCTGCACCACCTTGTTGAGCGCCTGGGCACTGCCGTAATCGCGCCCGAAGGGCTTCTCGATCACCACCCGGCTGCGCTCCGCATCGGCCAGCAGGCCGGCGGCGGCGAGGGCCCGGCAGCCACTGCCATAGAACTCCGGCGCCACGGAGAGGTAGAAGGTGCGGTTGCCTCGGGTGGCACGGTGTCGATCGATCACCTCCAGGCGCTGTCCGAGGCGCACCAGGTGGTCGCTCTGCTGGAGATCCACCGGTTCGTAGAACAGGCCCTGGGCGAACTGCTCCCAGGCGACGGGATGCTGGGCCACCTCTTCTGCCAGGGCCTCGGCCATCCGGTTGCGGAATTCCTCATCACTCCAGGGACGCCGCGCACAGCCGAGAACGGCGAATTCACTGGGAAGGCGGCGTTGCCGGAACAGCTCGAACAGGGCCGGCACCAGCTTGCGATGGGTGAGGTCCCCGCTGGCCCCGAAGATCACGATGCACTGGGGCGTGATCACCCTCTCCTGGCGCAGACCCACCCGCAGCGGGTTGGTGAGGATGGTGGTCATCGCGGGGAGCCGGTGGTTCCCCTGGTTTAACGGCTGTGGGGCAGGACGTCGCTGATTTCTGTGTGGGTTCGCCCACCTACAAAAAAAGCCCGCCATCGGCGGGCCTGAAGGGGAGGGAAGCGAACCTCAGTAGGTTTCGACGTGCCAGCGCTCAGCTTTCTTGAGCTGGGGCCGCAGGGTGGACCAGTCGAGGTCCTTGGCGGCGGCGGCGGCGGTCATCGCTTCGTCGATACCGGGTTCCATACCCCGCAGACCACACATGTAGACATGGGTCTTGGGATTTTCGATCCAGGAGAAGATCTCCTCGGCATTTTCCAGAACGCGGTCCTGGATGTACATGCGGCCGCCCTTGGCGTTCTGCTGTTCGCGGCTGATGGCCTTGGTGTAGCGGAAATTGTCGGGATACTCGCTCTGATAACGCTCGAAGTCGTCGTCGTAGAGGAGATTGGCGGTGGTGGGAGCGCCCATGAACAGCCAGGCCTTGCCGCGGAAGTGCCAGCCGTTCTTGTCGCGCTCGCCCGCTTCGAACATGCGGCGCAGGTAGGTGCGCATCGGCGCGATGCCGGTGCCGGTGGCCAGCATGATCACATTGGCCTCCTCGTCCTCGGGCAGCAGCATTTCCTTGCCCACCGGACCGGTGATCTTCACCTTGGCTCCGGGTTCGATGTCGCAGAGGAAGGTGGAGCAGACGCCGTTGATCGTTTCGCCATCCTTCTCGTACTGCAGCTGACGCACGCAGAGTGAGACGGTGTTATCGGCCAGGTCATCGCCATGGCGGGTGCTGGCGATCGAATAGAGGCGCAGCTTGTGGGGCTTCCCGTTGGCATCGGTGCCGTCGGGAATGATCCCGATCGACTGACCTTCCACGTAGTGAAGCTGGGGATTGCCGCCAGAGAGGTCGAAGGTGATGTGGTTCACCCGACCGATGGCGCCTTCCGCCAGCAGGCTGTAGTTCTCGGTGACCGTGCCGAGGAACGGATCCTTCGGCTTGTAGAGGTTCACCGGCACATCGGCGTGGCTCACGGCAGGTTTGGCTTCGGGGGCAGGGGGAGCAGCGGCCTCGGGAGGTGCCGCAACGGGCTGGGGATCGGCGCTGGCAGCAGCCGGGGCCGCGGCACCGGCGGCGACAGGATCGGCGCTCACCACCTTGATCCGACCACCCTGGCGGGCGATCGTCTGCATCAGTGGCTGCAGTTGTTCAAACGGAACCGTGATGCGGCGCTCAGCCTGCCGCTGCCTGCCGATCCCAAAGCTCTCGACCACCACGGTGAACATGCGGCTGTCGGACTGGATGGCACTGCCAGTGGAAACGCGCATGCGGGGATCGGGCTCTTAAATCGGCCAGATCATAGGGAACCCCTTCCGCAGCCGACGAGCGCCGGCGCCGCGGCGATTACGAAGATCCGGTTAACTTGGTAGGGATGTGCCGTGGATCACCCGTCCCGGTGCTTCACCCTTGCGGCCCCTTTGCCCCAACGAGCCCCGACCCGCTTGGCGCAGCTACTGGAATCCTTCCTCTCCCTTCCGGCCACTCCCCCCGATCCGTTGGTCGGCGCGGCTGGATCCTGCTCCCTCGACACCATCCAGCAGGAGATGGAGAGGTTGCCGCAGGGGGCCAGGCGGCTGGCGGCGCTGCTGCGCCTGAACCTCGACCCACAGTGGATCTGGTCGGTGCTCACCGATTACGACAACCTGCATCGGTTCATCCCCAACCTCACCGATTCGAAGCTGCTCTGGCGCCGGGGCAGCACCGTCGGGGTGGAACAGGTGGGCAGCCAGCAGTTCTGTGGCTTGCGGTTCACCGCCCGGGTGGAGCTGGAGCTGACCGAGGAAAGCGATCAGGGACGCCTCGCCTTTCGGATGATGGAAGGGGATTTCCGCTGCTTCCAGGGCACCTGGCAGGTGGGGGCCGATACCGCCAGCAGCTGGTTGCTTTACGACCTCACCGTGCAGGGAAAACCCGGTATGCCGATCGGGCTGATCGAACAGCGCCTGCAACAGGACCTGGCCAACAATCTCCGAGGCGTGCAACAGGAAGCCCAGCGACGCTCCAAAGAAACCTGATCATTGACTTAGTGATTCTTTGATCAAGAGTTTTGATTCTTTGATCAAGAATTTGTCTTATACCCCCAAGGGGATTCGAACCCCTGTCGCCTCCGTGAAAGGGAGGTGTCCTAGGCCTCTAGACGATGGGGGCGAGGCCACAGAGAACGGAAGCAGGCGTTGACCCCTTCGCGTTTTGCTGTTGAAAGGAAGTTACGGGCCGGAGGGACCCTTCGTCAAGGCTGGCCCGGCGAGAACGTCGGTTTCGTCAGGCCGGTCATTCCCTCCGGCACGATCTGCCCGCTCCAGACCGGCACCGTGATGTGGAAGCAGGCTCCTTCCCCTGGTTCCGATACCACCCAGATGCGGCCCCCGTGCACTTCGGCGATGCGGCGACAGACGGAAAGTCCGACACCGAAGCCGGAGGTGGTCCCCGAGGTCTGGGGCAACCGCACCCGGTCCTGGAAGATCCGCTCCTGCTCCTCCCGGGGAATGCCGGGGCCCGTATCGCAGACACTGACCTGCACCCACTGGCTGGTGCGGTGCAGCAGGGTCAGGCTGACGCGGCCACCGCTGGAGGTGAACTTGAGGGCGTTCTCCAGCAGGTTGAGCAGCACCTGGCGCATCCGCCGCTGATCGGCGAACACGTCGGGCAGATCGGCGGGGATGTCGGTGACCAGATCGAGATCCCGACCCACCCACATCTTCTCCAGCTCGAGGATGGCCTCTGCCGCCACCTGGCCCAGGGCGAGGCGCTGGGGATTGAACAAGGCTTCCCAGCGGGTGGTGCCCACCTCGAGCAGGTCGCGGGAGAGCTCCTCGATGTCGTCGAGGCGACGACGCAGCACATCTCGGAACCGGGGCTCATCGATCTGGCCCAGGGAGTGGCTCTGCAGGGCGAGCTTGGCGGCGGTGAGCGGGGTGCGCAGCTCGTGGGCCACCATCCGCAGCAACCTCTCCTGCACCCCCAGCCGGTCGATCAGGGTTTCGTTCTCCTGGCGCAGCACCAGCAGCTGGTCCTCCAGCTGCACCTCGCGCTGGGTGCGGCTCCCATCGATCTCCGCCGGCCGCAGGCTCAGGCCCAGGCTGCTCACCACCTCCATCTGCTGCCAGCGCGGCAGCCAGCTCCGCAGCTGCTGGGAAAGGGTGTTGCCGGCGAAAACCTGCTTCGGCAGCGGCTCCAGTTTCACCAGGGCCGGGGTGGCCACGAGGCGATGCAGTTCGAGCAGCTCGGGGTGAAGGGCGGGATCGGCGATCTCCAGGGAGACGTCGAAGCCGCAATCCTCCTGGCGCAGGAAACTGATCAGGGTGCGCAGGTCGGCGCTGGCCAGGTGATGCTTGGTGGCGAGCAGCAGCAGCACCAGCGGTTCTCGCCCGCGCTGGTCCGGCACCTGGCCCTGGCCGCCGTCACGGAGGGGAAGGATCTTCTCCAGGGGTCTGGGGTGCTGGGGTTCCCCCGCTGCAGTCACCTGGGTTGGGAGGAAACGGCACCTCACCTTATGGGCAAATGGCCCGATGGGCAGGCAAACAGGACGTCGCTATGAAGGGGTCAGCCACCCTTTGCCGTGCAGGCAGGCAACCCATGACCATGCCTCCGGGAATTCCGATCGAACGGGTGCCCCTCCAGCATCCCAACCCCGCCGGCGGGCATCGCAGCCGCATCCAGCTCGACAACAGCCTGCGTCGCTGGTTCTCGCGCAATCTGGGGCTGTGGCGTTCGCGGCGGCTGTACTTCTTTGCCGACGAGGAAGTCCTGCGCGTCGACATGATGCTGAGGGTGGAATCCTTCAGCGAGCCTGTGGAAGGGGAAGCGGCCTATCGATTCACCTGGTGGCCCGAGAAGGAATACGACTTTTTCGAAAAAAAGCCGCGTTATGTACGAGAAGGCACGATGGAGGCCTATCTCTGTGGCCACCAGCTGAGGCGCAGTCGCAGCTATCTGTTCGGCACGCCGAGCAAGAGCCAGATCCGGCAGGTGGATGAACACGAAATGATCTTCGAATCCCACTACCAGGAATGGGACATCTTCGAACAGATCCGCCTCGTGGATCAGGACCGCTACCGCTCCCGTTCGATCTACTCCTGGCGCGACGGCGTGCTGGAGCTGGCGGAGACCCACCATGAGATCCGGATGGAAGGTGCTGGGGTACCCCTCGACTGAAGTGCCCGTGCGTGCCCGTGCGTGCCCGCAGCGCCCCCGCTTGTGGAGCCGCTTTTGGTGTCGTACCTTGCCATTGATCCTTCCCTGTTCGAGCCGGTAATGCCCGCCTGCCGCCCCTTCGCGCGTTCCGCCGGCTCCTCTGCCCTCACCACCCCCCTCACCGCCAGGCTGCGGGCCTTACGGCTTCGCAGCACCCTGCTCGGGGGTTCCATGGCCGCCCTCGGGGCCCTGCCGCTGCTGGGAGGCCTGATCGTCCCGGTGGGGGCCCAACAGGCCCAGCCGGCAAAGGCCGCACCCAAGCCCGCCACCGTGGACGAGGTGAACACCTACATGACGATGGCGGCCATCAACATGTGCACCCTGGCCCAATTGAAAGTCCCCTTCAAGACCGCCATGGAAGGGAACATTTCGATGGTTTCTTCCGTGCTCACCAATAAACATGGCGGCCGGGTGGTCGGCAGCGCCGAGGCCTTGAATCAGAAACAGCTCATCAATGCCACGGTGGCCGAAACCTCGCTGCGGGTGGAAAGCTTCTGCGGCAAGAATCTCTCGGCTGATTGGAAGAAGGAACTCGACCCGATCGTCGCCCAGGTCAAAAGCGCCTTCAAGGCCGGCGGTGCCAAGACCAAGTGATCCCTCGCCAGGGATCTCTCTGATTCACTGGTTCACTGCCTCCCCCTGATCACCCGGCCGAATTCACTGCCGGTGATCAGGGCAGGCTGGCTGGAGGTATCGACGCTGTAGCTGCGGCTTTCCCGCTGCACGCTGCCATCCGGGTAGACGAAGGTCACCACTCCCTCCAGATTCACGGTGCTGCCGGTGCGGCTGGTTTCCCGCAGATCGGAAACACTGACCCTGCTGAACTGGCTGAAGAAACCTTCGTCGAACTGGCTGGCGGAGCCGGGGGCGAACAGGGAGCGAGCGGTCTCGAAATCCTTGTTGGAAAGGGCGCCATAGAGCCCCTGGACACTCGCCACGGCGGCGTCGCTGCCGGCCAGGTCCTGCTCCTGTTGCTTTTCTTCAGATTTCTGCTCCGGCTCCGGCGCCGGATCCAGGGGGTCGGGGGAGACCGGCTCCGGCGTGGGGCCGGGCACCGCCGGCGCAAGCGGATCCTGCGGCGCGGAAGGAGGTTCGGAGGGCTGGAGCGGCAGCTCCGCTTCCCTGCTGCGCGGCAGATTGGCGGAGGGCTCCGGCAGGGGCTGGTTGTGGGTCAGCCAGTACAGCACCCCCACCAGCGCCACAAGCAGACCACCGGAAAGGAATCCCAGCAGCGCCAGCAACGGACTGGAGGAGGGGGCCACCGGCCTTTGCTCCCTCGGGGCGATCGGTTCCGGCGCACGCAGTTCCGGCGCACGCGGTTCCGGCGCGCGCAGTTCTGGTCCTGCCTCCGCCCCTCGGGGGGCAGCCATTGGCGGGAGTTGGGCCTGGGCCGCCTGGGCCGCCTGGGCCGATTGTCCCGCCAGCCCCCGCAGCACCGCCTCCATGCGCCGGCACAGCGGCGCGGTGAACACCTGCCCCAGTTCCTCCCCCATCCGCTCGAGCATCCTGGTGTCCTGGAACGGAGGTTCCTGGCCGGCGGCGCCCAGGAACTGCGGCGACAGCACCAGATACCGCAGCACCGGGATCAACTCCTGCTGATGCTGGCCGCAGAGATCGGCCACCAGCCCCTGCCAGCGGCGCCCATCCGGCGGCAATCCGAGGTCATGGTCGGCCTGCACCCTTGCTCGCAGGGCCAGGCCGAGCTCGTGGTCGGTCATGGGCGGGGAGGGGAGGAGATGGCCGGAGGCGAAGCAGCGGCAGCCTGCCAGGCCACCGCGAGGGCGCTCAACAGCGCATCACAGGGTTTCAGGGAAGCCAGGGCCTGGGGATCGAACAGGGATCCTCGCCCGGGGTCGTACCCGATGGCGATCAGGGCGCCGAGGGGATCGGCCTCCGCTCCGGCCCGCAGGACATCGCCCTGGATCGTGCCCGCTCTCAGACCCTGAAACTGGCTGCGGCGCTGGGAGAGGGTGCCCGCCACCAGTTGCGGCTGCCGGCAGAGGCGTTGCACCTCCGCTGCGATCTGCACCTCCGCCGAAATCCGGGGCTGCAGCGGCGACTGCTCCAGCCTCGGCTGCGGCGCGGTCCACACCCTGCTGACGCCAGCCCCCAGGGCGAGCAGCAGCAGCAGGGCCAGGGCCGGCCGCGCCGGGAAGGGCTGGGGTCGGGGCAGAGCCCCCCCCCACTGGCCGATGGCCACGCTCACATCGTCGCCACTGCCCTGGTCGGTGATCTGATCAAGGGCCCCGTTCAGGGCCTCCTGTTGCTCCTGCAGCCCTTGACCAGAGCGGACCAGACCCGCCAGATGGCTGGCCAGGTGCAGATGGTCGGCGTCGGAGACACAGGATTTGCGGATGCCATCGCTGCTGAGCACCAGCCAGAAGGGGGTGGGCGGCTCCGGCGGCAGCGGCAGGCGATGCACGGCGGCGCGAGCTGCGAACCGGGCAGCCGCTCCCTCCAGGCAGAGGCTGAAGGTGGCCTCTCCGCCCCCCGCCAGCTCCCCCTCCTCACTCAGCAGCCGGGCCGCGTCCTCCCCATCCACCCGCACCAGGTCCCAGTCCCCCAGGCCCGTATGCCCCCACCACCCGGGCGTCATCACCACGAGGGCGAGCGTGGTGCCATAGGGCAGGGGGGAGAAGGGGGCCTCGCTCTCCCTGGGCAGGTTTCGCCAATGGGCCTCCACCGCCTCCAGCCAGCGGCCGACGATGCGGACCGGAAGCTCGTGGGCCAGCCACCGGCCCCAGCCCTCAACTCCTTTGGCATTGGCTGCCTCCCCACCGAAGTCGAAGGCAACGGCACTGCGCTCGAGCATTTCGGCCGCCGCCGCCAGGGCGACGTCGCAGGCGAGCCTGCTGCCCACATCGGAGTGGTGATAGCTGTGGCCGCCGTGGCCATCGGCCACCGCCATCAGCTCCACCGGCCTGCCATCGGCGCTGCGCAGGCTCCGCACCGCCGAACTGTCCTGACAGACCGCCGCGCGCCTGCGGTGCGAGGCCCCCAGCCGGGTGGAACAGCGGGGCGCCGCCCATGCCGCCGCCGAGGAGGGAGCCATCACCGCCACACCACCGGTTCGCCGTCATCCAGCGGATCCATCACGGTGGGCGGCAGATCGGGGAGGGGCACTGGCGCGCCGACGGGATCGAGCTCGGTGGCGCCGCCGATCCGGCTCACGGGGGTGGATGCCGCTCCCACCACGGCGGTGGAAGCCCACTGGATGTAGCGGGCCAGGGTGGTGGCATTGCTGGCCTGCAGGGGGCGCAGGGGAGAGCGCAGGCCCACCCCTGCGCCCGGCTCCCGACCGATGAACTGCTGCAGCACCTCCAGATCGGCATCGTGGCCCATGGCAATCGCCAGGCGCACCGCCTTGCGCGCCCAGGGCTGGGCCATCAGGGCCGCCAGGCCGGCGGCGAAATCATCGGTGGGCTGGCCATCGGAAATCAGCACCAGCACCGGGGGCAGGGCCCGGGCGTCCATCGGCGGGGTGCGCAGTTCCGCCGCCACCAGCTGCAGCGCCTCCCCCATCGCCGTGATCCCGGCGGCCTGGAGATCCAGCCATTGCAGCTGCTCCACGGGGGTGGGCTCGGCGATGTGCCAGTGGGCGTGGTCGGCGAAACGCACGGCCCGCACCAGCACCCTCGCCTCCGGGTTCTCCCTGGCCACCGCCGCCATGCCCGGCAGGGAGGAGCGGATCGCCTGGTTGAGCGACTGGATCTTGCCCTGGGCCTGCATGGAGCCGGAGCAGTCGCAGAGATAGATGAAATGGAGGGGTCGGTTGGCAAGCCTGACGTTGGGGAAAGCCATCAGCGCTGCAGCTCCACCGGACCCTGCGGGGTGGTGAGTCGGACCACGAGGGCGAGGTTACAGCTTTCGCCCGGTGCCAGGACTACCCCCTTTCCGCTGGAAAGGGTTGCCTGCCAGGGGGAAAGATCGAGATTGCTCAGCCCCAGCACCCCCGGCCGCGAAGGATGGGCCACCACCCTTCCCAGGGGGCGGCGCAGGGATTCCGCCCGCAGCGGATCGAAATGGTGGGGATGGAGTTCATTGCCGGCCGCCAGGGCCACACTGCCGCTGGCCATCACCAGCCGCGGCGCGGCCGCGAAGGCAAGGCCGCAACTCCAGCAGAGCTTCTCCTGCCGCGGCTCGGGAAAGTTCTCCTGCCCGCAATGGGGACAGCAGCTGCGGCGATCCAGGGTGGCGGCCAGGGCCTGGGCCCACTGGCCGGTCAGGGTCCGGCGTTCGGGTTGACGCATGCCGGGGCCGAAGGTCTGCACGAACAGCTCCTGCAGCAGCGGCGGATAGATCGGCCAGGTGATCAGGGGCGCCGGGTGTTCGACGCTGTCGGGCCGGTTGCCGGGATCGAGCGGATCGAAGATGAACAGCGGCTCCTCGGCATACAGGCGACGCTTGGCCTGCAGATCCAGGCAGGGGATCGTCAGTTCGCGGCAGCCGCGCAGGGGATCGTGGCGGGTGAGCAATCGGAAGATCAGCACCGCCAGGGAAAAAAGGTCGCTCTGCACATCCGGGCGGGCCAGCCCCAGACCCACCTCCGGTGCCATGAACCCCCAGGTGCCCACCACCCCGCCCTGGTTGCGGCCGATCACATCGACATTGTCGTTGTCGCAGATCAGTGCCTGGCCATCGGCAGGGTCGAGAAACAGGTTGCCCAGGGAGATGTCCTTGTAACAGAAGCCCCGCGAATGGAGGGCATGGAACGCTTCCGCCAGATCGAAACAGCAGCGCAGCACCGCCTGGAGACTGATCTCCAGGCGACCGGCGTAGTGCTCATTGGCGGCCACATAGGAAGCAGGGCGCAGCCGCATCAGATAACCGAAGCCCGGTTCAGGGGAATGGATCCGTTGGGCGGCCGCAGCGGTGGGCCGCAGCAGGGCGATCGGCCAGAGAAAGCGGTCGTTGGGGGAGGTGGCCCGGATGCTTTCCTCCAGGCGCCGGCGCAGGCCGGGGTCGCGCTGGATCGCCGTGGGGTAGTACCACTTCACGGCCATGGCCTCGCCCCCCAGATCGGCCTCGAACACCTGGCCCTGGCCGCCACCGCCCAGGCCCCTGAGGATGCGCACGGGCTGGGGAATCCCCTCACACTCCAGGCTGGAGCCGATCGGAAGCAGCCAGGCCATTCAGGGCTCCAGGCTCTGGCCGATCGCGCGGCGAATGCCGTTGCGATGGGAGAGGGCGGTGGCGGCGTTGGCGAAGCAGTGGCGGTGGGCCATGCCGTCCCGCAGGGTCACCTCGAGCACATGGTCCCGCTGGGAACCGAGCACGATCCAGGCGAGCAGGGCGCCCGCCTGCAGGGGCCAGAACAGCAGCGGGAACGGAAGCAGCACCAGCCCCCCCAGACAGAGCAGCAGCCACCAGCTGAACATCTGGGGATGGCGGGGCTGGCTGCGCAGATCGGCCGAGAGGATCGCGGCGAGCGGCAGCGAACGGCCGGCGAAGTCGATCGAGCCGGCGGCAACCCGCGAACGGGCCTGCTGCTGCGGAGCCGAAGCGGAGGAAGCTGCCGCGGGGGCCGCTGCAGGAACGGGGGGCGCCGGCAGGGGCGGGCTGGGATTCCGGAACACCAGCACGGGCCCACGCCTGCCGAGCCGGATCTCGTCCCCCTCGCGCAGGGGGCGGCAACGCTCCACCCGCTCCTGCCCCAGGAAGGTGCCGTTGCTGCTGCCCAGGTCGCAGATCACCCAACCGCTGCTGCGGGAGAGCCGCACCTCGGCATGGCGCCGCGACAGCCCCCCCTCCTGGGGCAGGCTGAGGCGATTGGCGGGGTCGCGACCGATCGTCAGCGGGCGGCGGGGATCGAGCGCCACCGACCGGGAGGGATCCTCAAGCCATTCCAGACGCGGGCCAGCCATCACCGCCCCCCTCGGCGCAGGCGCCGCCAGCCATGGCGGCCGTCCTCGCCGATCGCCCTCCACCAGCGGGTCTCGTTCTCTCGGTAGGGCGTGACCCGACCGGGCAGGAGCACCGCCACTCCGGCCAGAACCAGGCCCAGCAGCAGCAGCAGCAGCAGCACGACACCAGGAATCGCCCCCAGCCAGGTGGTCACGAAGGCGGCCCGCAGCGCATAGAGCCCGATCGTGAGGGCGATCCAGATGCGAAAGGGCGCCCAGGGATCGCGGCGTCGCTCCACTGAAGCTGCGCAGTCGTGGGAGATAGCCTATGGGACCAGCGCGCTCCGGATCGGTCAGAGGCGATGGCGAGCCCCGATCCCCCGTCCCGCCACCCCTCCACCCCGGCATGGCAGGCGCTCGGGCGAGCCCTCAGCCACGGCCCCTGGAGACAACGCCCCGCGGCGATCCGGGCCGCCTGGCAAGACCTGCTGGAACGCCAGGCCAGCCTGGAGCTATGGCTGGAGGGCGAATGCCGCCAGCGGCTGCCGCTCGGGGCGGATCGCTGCCGCATCGGGCGCAGTCCGCTCTGTGAGCTGCAGGCCGAGGCGGAGGGCGTCAGCCGCGTGCATTGCTTCGTGCAGAAGGAGCGCGACAGCGACCGCAACCACAGCCTCGAGGACTTCCACTCCGCCAACGGCGTGTTCTGGCACGACCAGCGCATCCGTTCGATCCGCCTGCGCCACGGCGATGAGATTCAGCTGGGCTCCCCGCTCAAGGCCGCCTCGCCGACGCTGCGCTACTGCCACCCCCAAAGCAGCCTGGAAAGGCTGGCCCGGCTGGCGGGCCTGGGAGCCCTGCTCGGGTCGACGCTGCTGATCGGCGGATTGCTGGCGGCCAGCACGATGGCCGGCGGATCACGCATCCGCGCCATCGGCGGCCCGGTGAAGATCTATGCGGCCAACGGCCAACAGATCGATGCCCGCGAGGGTTCGGCCACCGCCCTGCCCTCGCTGTTCGATTACCCCCCCCATCTGCGGCGGGCCCTGCTGGCCTCCGAAGACGCCCGCTTCGGCTGGAACAGCGGTCTGGATCTGTTCGGAACGCTGCGCTCGGTGCTGCGCCGTTCAGGAGGGGGCAGCGGCATCACCCAGCAGGTGGCCCGCATCTACTACCCCGCCGTAGGCAACGACTACAGCCTGGCCCGCAAACTGCGGGAGCTCTGGGTGGCCTGGCAGCTCGAGACCGGTTTCAGCAAGAACCGGATTCTCAAGATGTACCTGGATCGGGCCCATCTCGGCATGGGGGTGGATGGGTTCGAGCAGGGAGCCCGGCTCTACTTCCGCAAATCGGCACGGGAACTCGATCTGGCGGAATCGGCCTTCCTGGTGGGTCTGCTGCCCAGCCCCAACGGCTACAGCCCCTGCAACAAGGACCACCCGACCTGGGGCCGGGAGCGCCGTGATCTGGTGCTTGCCCGGATGCACGAGGAGGGGGCGATCGGGGAACAGGAACTGCTCGATGCCCGTCGCCGACCGCTCAACATCGATCCCTCCGCCTGCCGGGAATCCAGCTACACCAGCTATCCCTTCTTCAGCGACTACGTGATCGGGGAGCTGGAGGGGCGGCGGTACGGCCTCAACCTGCGGGACCGGGAAAGCGGCGGCAATTACTACGTGGTCAGCACGAGCGATCCGCGCCTGCAGGGAATCGCCCAGCAGCAGGTGCGCTCCTACCTGGAATCCACCGCCGCTCCGGCCGGTCTCACCCAGGCGGCCCTGATCAGCCTCGACACCCGCTCCGGCGAGATCCTGGCCTACGTGGGAGGAGGCGACTACTCGAACTCCAGCTTCGACCGGGTGCAGGCCCTGCGCCAGCCAGGCTCCACCTTCAAGCTGTTCCCGTTTCTGAAGGCGTTGGAGGCCGGCACCTCACCGGCCGCGGCCATCTCCTGTGCCCCTCTCGCCTATGTGGAAGGGTGCTCCCATGGGCCGGTGGGGGCCAACGGCACGGTCTCGGTGACCCAGGGCTTCGCCGATTCCGAGAATGTGGTGGCCCTGCGCCTGGCCGAACAGGTGGGGCTCTCCCAGGTGATCCGCATGGCGCGGCGACTGGGGATCAGCACACCGCTCGAGTCGAGCTTCAGCATGGTGCTCGGCGGCAATGAGACGTACCTCTACGAGATGGCCCGCGCCTATGCGGTGGTGGCCAATGGCGGTCGCACGGTGCCGATGCATGGGGTGACCCGCATCTATGACCTGGGCATCTGCCAGTCGGTGCTCAGCCTCCAGACCTGCCCGCAGCGAGGCGTGACCGTACCGATCGGCGAGAAGTCGGAGCAGTTGATCGATCCGGCCGTGGCAAGCCAGATGGATGCGCTGCTGCGCCAGGTGGTGGTGAGCGGCACCGGCCGTCAGGCGGCCGTGATTGCCGATGCCCGGGGCAAGACGGGCACCACCAACGACGGCGTGGATGTGCTGTTCATCGGCTATTCGCCGGAGCGCGGCGTGCTCACCGGCATCTGGATGGGCAATGACGACAACCGCCCCGCCGCTGCAGCCACCAGCGGCCTGGCCGCCACCCTCTGGGGGCGCTACATGGCCGCCATCGGCGCCCCCAGGGGCTGAGCCTGGCGGCGGCGGTCAGGCGATCAGCTCCCGCAGGCGACTGATCACTCCCCAACCGACCCCCAGGAGCGTGCCCCAGACCCACTGGCTGGCGAGCAGGCGCTGCCCTGTGGTGCTCTCCTCCTCAGGATCCTGGCGGGGCAGCTGCCAGCTCAGCTGCAGACTCCCGACCACCACCAGCAGCACCCAGGCGGGGATGTTGATCGATCCGAGCGGGAAGCTCAGCTCACGCCCCTGCAGCAGGCTGAGGCTGGCCGCCAGGCCGATCAGGGCGCCGAGGGCGCCGGAGCCGCCGCACCAGCTGCGCTCCCCCAGCCCTTCACGGCGGGACCAGCCCACGGCCAGCGCCAGGGTGGTCAGTTCGGTGAGCGTGAATCGCTGCACCACATCCTCAAAGGACAGCGGGGAGCGGCCGAGGATGATCAGCAGCGCCAGCGTGGTGAGCAGGGCTTCCCGGAGCCGGGCGTGCACCCAGGGCGCCGTCACCCAGGCCCAGGCCCGGCGGGGCTGATCGCTGTCGCCGAGATGGAGCTGGGCCCGCCCCCGCAGCCGGCGCAACGGCAGCAGCAGCAGCTGGAGCCCGAGCAGCAGCAGGGCCAGGGCCACGCCGCCGCTC
This sequence comes from Cyanobacteriota bacterium, assembly GCA_046342815.1. GTDB lineage: Bacteria > Cyanobacteriota > Cyanobacteriia > PCC-6307 > Cyanobiaceae > Cyanobium. The sequence continues at coordinate 12,453 of JBKDOV010000152.1, read as the reverse complement.
CATCCCCAGGGCTGGAGCACCATGCGCTGCAGCTCGCCGGCGGCCCAGGTGAAAACCAGGGACGTGGCGGCGGCCAGGGCCACGCCGGGAGCGATCCCCAGCGCGATCGCCCCTGGCCGTCGCCGGCGTTTCTGGAGGCGGTGCTGGCGGCGATGGCGGCGGCCTTCGGTCTCCTGGGGCTCCTGGTCGACCAGGTCGTCCTGGAGCTCGAGCGCCTGGGGATCGGGCGGGGGATCGGGCGGCGGCGAAACCGCAGCGGCAGCGGGCTGGGAAAGGGGAGGAGCGGCAGAGAGCCCTCGGGGGATCGGCAGGCCGCTGGCGGCCTCCAGCAGGTCAAGCAGTTCGTTGAGCACGCCGGGGGCATAGGTGCGCTCCAGCTCCGCCTTAAGGCTGAGCAAGGCCGTGCGACGGGCCGACGGCGGACCAGCCAGGGCCTGGCGCAGCAGGGGCTGGCTGGCCAGATCCCGCAACGGGCCGCGGATCAGCTGTTCGTCCCCCAACAGGTCGCTGATCCGGTTGGCCAGGGCCGAACCGTTCTCCAGGGACAGCGTGCCGGCTTCGATCCATTCCCTGAGCTGCAGCCCCAGCTCCCGGCCCTTCCCCATGGCTCCATCCGTGGAATCCGGAGATTAGGCCGCCTCTCCTGCCGCCGCCCGTCCGTGGTGCACGGCGCCACAATGCCTGGGCAGCGAATGGATTCGCCCATGGCTCCGGTGAGGCTCGCGGATTACCGACCAGCTCCCTACCTGCTGGAGCGCACCGACCTCACGGTCCAGCTGAAGCGCGACCATGCCGAAGTGGAGGCGGAGCTGACGTTCACGCCCAATCCGCAGGCCCTGGTGCCCGGGCCGATCGAGCTCCAAGGGGTCGAGCTGGAACTGCTGGAGCTGCTGCTGGATGGCGAAGCTCCGGCGATGGAGTCGATCCGGCGGGAGGAACAACGGCTGCTGCTGCTCGATCCACCACCACGCCCGTTCCAGCTGCGGACCCGGGTGCGGATCGATCCCCACAGCAATTCCAGCCTCGAAGGGCTGTATGTGAGCGGGGGAATGTTCACCACCCAGTGCGAGGCGGAGGGATTCCGGCGCATCACTTACCACCCCGACCGCCCGGATCTGCTCAGTCGCTTCCGGGTGCGGATCGAGGCGGACCGCCAGACCTGCCCGGTGCTGCTCTCCAACGGCACCTGCCTCGAAACCGGCCCCCTGCCGGAGGGGCGCCATTACGCGGTCTGGGATGACCCCTTCCCCAAACCCTCCTATCTGTTCGCCCTGGTGGCGGGGCAGCTGGAGGAGGCCTGCGACACCTTCACCACCGCCGGTGGACGCACGGTGCGGCTGCGCATCCATGTGGAACCCGGCGATCTACCGTACATCGGCCACGCCATGGCCTCCCTCCAGCGCTCGATGGCCTGGGATGAGCAGGTGTACGGCCTCGAGTACGACCTGGACGAATTCAACATCGTTGCCGTGCGCCACTTCAACATGGGCGCCATGGAGAACAAGAGCCTCAATATCTTCAACTCCAAACTGGTGCTGGCCGACGCCGCCACGGCCACCGATGGCGAGCTGGAGCGAGTGGAAAGCGTGATTGCCCATGAATATTTTCACAACTGGACCGGCAACCGAATCACCTGTCGCGACTGGTTCCAGCTTTCGCTCAAAGAAGGTTTGACCGTTTTCCGGGATCAGTGCTTCTCAGCGGATCTCCACGGCCAGGCCCTGAATCGGATCGAAAATGTATCGATGCTGCGCAATACCCAATTCAGGGAGGATGCGGGGCCGACAGCCCATCCGGTGCAACCCGACGAATATCAGGCTATCGACAACTTCTACACCACCACGATCTATGAAAAAGGATCGGAAGTGATCCGCATGCTCCACACCCTGCTGGGGGAGGAGACCTTCCTGCAGGGCATGGCGCTTTACGTACAGCGCCATGACGGCACCGCCGCCACCTGCGAGGACTTCGTGCAGGCGATGGAGGACGCCGCCGCCGGCAGGGAGCTGGGCTTTGGTTTCGATCAGTTCCGCCACTGGTATCACCAGGCCGGCACCCCCCACCTGCAGATCCGACGGCACTGGGACGGGGAGCAGGGCCAGCTGGAGCTGGTGGTGAGCCAGCACACCCCGCCCACCCCCGGGCAGCCGCAGAAGCGGCCGCTGGTGATCCCCCTGGCGATCGGCCTGCTCGATCAGGCGGGCGAGCCCCTGGTGCCGGTGCTGGCGGGGGAGACGGTCGCCCAGGCCGAGCTGCAGGTGCTGCCCCGTTCCTGGGGGCAGGCGAGCCGGCTGCTGGTGGTCGATCAGCCCGAGCAACGGTTGCGGTTCGAGGGCCTGCCCAGGCAGGCCCATCCGCCGGCCCTTTCGCTGCTGCGGCGATTCTCGGCACCGGTGAAGCTGGAGATGGGCCGCCCCACCGCCGAACTGGTGCACCTGCTGGCCTGGGACAGCGACGCCTTTGCCCGCTGGGATGCGGGACAGCTGCTGCTGCGCCGGGCCGTGCTGGCCCGGGCCGCCGGCCAGAGCGACCTGGGCCTGGAAGAGGAACTGATCGAGGCGTTCCGGCGGATCCTCGCCGATCCTTCGCTGTCGGAGGCGAGCCGCAGTGCGCTGCTGGCCCTGCCCGGCATGGCGGAACTGGAGGACGCCATGGCCGAGCCCGATCCGCCGGCCCTGTTTTCGGCGCTGCTGCAGCTGCAGCGTTGCTTTGGGGAAGCCCTGGCCGAACCCCTCCAGCAGGCCCTGGCGCGCTGCCGGCCCCAGTGGTCGCTGGCCTGGCCGGAAGGCAACGGGGATCGATTGCTCACCGGCACGATCTGGAGCTGGCGGGCAGCCGCAGGGGATGCCGCCGTGATCGCCGAGGCCCGCGACGCAGTGCATCAGGACTCGATGACGATGGCGCGGGCGGGCCTGCGGGCCTTGCAGCACCACCCGATCCCGGAGCGCCAGGCCGCCGTGGAGGCCTTCTACGAACGCTGGCAGGAGCGGCCAGTGATCCTGGACGCCTGGTTCGCCCTGGAGGCCTCGGCTCCCTTTGCCGACGGGCTGGAGCGGGTGCGCCGCCTGCTTGCCCATCCCCGCTTCGATCCGGCAGCCCCGAATTCGGTGCGAGCCGTTCTGGGGGGACTGGTGGGCAACGTGCCGGTGTTCCACGCCGCCGATGGCAGCGGCTATCGCTTTCTGGCGGAACAGATTGCCGATCTGGACCGTCGCAACCCGATCACGGCCTCCCGGATGGCGAAGGTGTTCAGCCGCTGGCAGAGCTACCCCTCCCCCCGCCGCGAGCGGATGAGGGAGGCCCTGACCCAGCTGGCAGCGGAGCCGCTCTCCCCCAACAGCCGCGAGGTGGTGGAGCAGTGCCTGGGCCAGCCGCACCCCTGAGCGAACCGGCAGCCTCTGCTCAGGGAAGCCTCTGCTCAGGGAAGAGGCGGCGGGGGCGGCGGCGGGGCCTGCCGCTGCAGGCGCGAGAGCGGTGCGGCCGGCGACGGGGACGGGGACGGCGACGGGGCGGCATCGCGCGCAAAGGTCTGGCGGTGGAGCTGGCCGAAGGTCTGACGCCGATAGGCCCCGCCTTCCCGGCCGGCATGGACCCCCCACAGACCCTCCCAGTAGAAATAGATCACGCCGTGGCCCCGGGCGGCGGCCAGGGCCACCTTGCGGCTGAGGGTCGCCATGTCGGGGGTGCGACCGCCGAAACCGGCGAGAATGCCGATCTCCACAGGCATGCCCCAGCTGCGCGCCTTGACCAGGGCGGGCTGCTCAAGGTCCCGGGCGAAGCCCTGGACCGAATGGGCGTAGTTCTGCACCACCAGATCGTCGATCAGCCCTCCGAGGGCCCAGAGCTCCCAGTCCTGCAGCCACTCGTTGTAGGCGAAGCGGAAAGGCCCCGGCGAGAGGCTGATGATCGTGCGCTGGGAGCGGCCACTGCGGCCCAGCTGGGTGCGCAGTTCCCGCAACAGACCGGTGAGCTGCTGACGGCGCCAGCGCATCCAGTACCGATCGTTGTGGTCGGGCGGGGGTTCACGCCCCGTCTCGGCCCGGTAGAGCGCCACGGTGTAGGGGTCATAGCCCAGCTCCACGGGCCAGGCGAAGTGATCATCCAGCTGGATGCCATCCACCCCGCATCGCTGCACGATCTCGGTGATCAGGCCGATGAAGCGGGCCCGAACCCCGGGATGGGCCGGGTTCAACCACACCCGCAGATCCTTGAGGGGCGATCGTTTCAGGTCGGCGCCGTGCATGGCATAGAGGCTGCTGCCATCGGCGCGGCGCAGCACCCAGTCGGGATTGCGACGCACCACCTCCGCATCTCCCGGCTCCATCAGGCCGTACTCGAACCAGGGCACCACCTGCATGCCCCGCTTCTGGGCCGCCCGGGTGAGCCGACAGACCGGATCGAGGCCGGGTTGGCTGCGCTGAAGGGTCGGCTCCATCGGAGCCCAGCGGCTGCGGTGAAAGGTGGTGCCCCGGCTCCAGACGTTGGGATAAAGGGTGTTGAAGCCGGTACTGGCCAGCTGCTGCACCGCCGACTCGATCCGCGCGGGGTCGTAGTAGAGGGGGCTGGGACTGTTGGTGAGCCAGACGCCCACCCGCGGTCCCAGCGGCTGGGGCAGGGATCGCCCGCTGCGGCGCGAGGCGATCGCGGGGGCGGAGGCTGGCGCAGCCGGGGCGGAAGCGAGCGCGGCTGGAGCGAGCGCAGCAGGGCTGAACAGGGGGAGCAGGGCCAGCACGGCTGCGCCAAGGACCCGATTCCGATGCAGCGTTGGCATGGATCGCCGGGCAGCGGGGGCGGTCAGCGGAACATCGAGCTCACCGAGCTCTCCTCGTGAATGCGCCAGATGGCTTCGCCGAGCATGTTGGCCACCGAAAGCACCCGCAACTGGGGAAAACGGCGATCGGCCGTCAGGGGAATGCTGTTGGTCACCACCACTTCCTCGAACAGCCCCGTTGCCGAGAGCCGCTCAATCGCCGGCGGCGAGAACACGGCGTGGGTGGCGCAGGCCAGAACCCGGGTGGCGCCCCGGTCCCGCAGCAGGCGGGCGCCGGCGCAGATGGTTCCGCCGGTGTCGATCATGTCGTCGATCAGGATCGCCGTCTTGCCGGCGACATCGCCGATCACCGTCAGGCTCTCGGCCACGTTGTGGCCGGAGCGGCGCTTGTCGATGATCGCCAGCGGGGCATCCTTCATCTGCTTGGCGAAGGCCCGGGCCCGGGCCACGCCCCCCACATCCGGAGACACCACCACCACTTCCCCCAGTTCGCGGGTACCGAGGTAGTCCACCAGCACCGGCGATCCGTAGATGTGGTCGCAGGGGATGTCGAAATAGCCCTGGATCTGGGCGGAGTGGAGGTCCATCGCCAGCACCCGGTCCACCCCGGATTTGGCCAGCAGGTTGGCCACCAGCTTGGCGGTGATCGATTCGCGCCCGGCGGTCTTGCGATCGGCCCTGGCGTAGCCGTAGTAGGGGACCACGGCCGTGATCTGGCGGGCGGAGGCGCGCTTGCAGGCATCCACCATGATCAGCAGCTCCATCAGGTGATCGTTCACCGGAGCGCAGGTGGGCTGGATCAGGAAGACGTCGCAGCCGCGGATCGATTCCTGGATCTGGATGTAGAGCTCGCCGTCGGCGAAGCGCTTGATCACCCGCGGACCATCGGGCACCCCCAGATAGGCACCGATCTCCCGGGCCAGGTCGGGATTGGAGTTGCCGCTGAACAGGCGTAGCCGGCGGGAATCCGGCTGGGTGTGCCCACCGTTGTGATCCACCCGTTCTGCGGTCGAGAAACTGGTCACGGGGGGCGTCGTCGGAGCAGCGCAACCCCGATCGTAGAAGCGAGCCGGTCCCGCAACGACGAACAAGCATGACGCTTTCTGTTGGTCTGCTGCTGGCTGGAGTCGGCACTCCCGAACCGGGGGAACGGCTCGAGCCGTTCGCCACCTTGCTGGCCGAGCAGCTGGATCTGCCGCTGCGGAGGCTCACGCCGCCGGAGGCCAGCCAGCCCGCCCGCTGCCTGGCCGCCCTGGCCCGGGAGCCTCGCTGGCTGGCCCTGCTGCCCCTGGATCCCGGGCAGCCGCTGGAGCAGGGAGGCCACTGGGCCGAGGCCCTCGGCGCCTGGCGCCAACCCACCCTGCTGGTGTTCAGCCCCGATCAGGTGAGCGGCGGCTGGCCTGCCGCCGCCACCGCCCTGATGGGGCAGTGGCAGGTGCCCCTGCTGGGTCTGCTGCAGGCGGGTGGCCCCTGGGATGCCGCCGCCCGGCGCCGCGATGGCCTGCCCTGGCTCGGCCAGGAGGGCAGCGGCTCGCTGGCCTGGCTGCTGCAGCAGCGACGCCTCCGCCTCGATCGAGGCGATGCTCAACCGATCCGGTGAGCCGGCGGATCGGCATTCAGGGGCGCTTGTCTGCGGGCGGGGCTGGCCAGAGCTGGCTAGGGGCATCCTTCGCCAGCTGGCGCATGCCCCCGTGGTCCGGATTCTCCGGGGTGAGGGGCAGGGAGGCGTACTGAATCGGACGGTTGTCGTCGAGGCCGGCGGCCAGGAGGCTCAGGCTTTCCCGGGCACTGAGGTTGGTGTCCACCTTGCCCTGGAGATCCCGCAACAGGCCGGGCAGAGCCGCCAGCTGCTCCTGGCGGCCCAGCCGTTCCCGCAGGCTGGTCACCACCAGTTGCTGGCTCCGGCGGCGGCCCGCTTCGCCGAACCACTTGTCGCGGTAGCGCACCAACTGCTCCACCTGGGCACCCCCAAGCCGTTGCAGCCCCGCCTGCAGATCCACCTTGTACTTGAGGGTCTTGTCGGTGTATTTCATCGTGCGCGGCGGACTCACCTCCAGACCGCCGATCCCATTGACGATCTGGCGCAACCCGCCGCGGGGGAGAACGAGATAGCGATCGGGCTTCGGAGCGTCGAGCCCCACCAGCTCCCGCACCGCATCGGCCGTGAGCGCCACGCCTCCCTTGCCGAAGAGGCTGCCGAGGCGCACGGGGGCGGTTTCACCGGGGAGCTGCACCGCCAGTTCCACCGGCAGATTGAGCACCTGCAGCGGGCCCTTGGGATTGACCCGCACCAGCAGCAACGCATCGGCATTGGCGGGACCGGGGGGGGCCGCCTGGTTGCTGCCCGCATTGATGACGTCGGCGTCGCTGCCGACGACCAGCACCGTGATCGGGCGGCGCGGCTTTTCCGCCAGGGAGGCGGGGGTCAGCGTGAGCTGCGCGGTTTCGGCGCGGTCGCCCCGGGGCCAGACGATCCCCAGCAGGGTGTTGGCGGCGAGAGCTCCCAGGGCTCCCACGGCCAGCAGCCCCAGCCTGCGCCGCCTCTGCGGATCCCGCCATTGGAGCATCAGCAGGCCAGGCAAGAGCAACAGGGCACGGCCCCGCGCCTTCGGTGCCGCGGATTCACCGCGGCCCCGGCGCCGGGGGCGACGGTTGGGGCCTCGGGCGGCGGCCTGCGGGGAGGAACCTGCCTGGGAGGGCGATTCCCAGGCAGGTTGGGGAGCGGAAGAGGAACGGGGATCCCGGCGGGGTGGCATCGGGGCCGGCGGCGGAGCGATTTGTGGTGCCCACTCTGAACCAGTCCGGGCCGCACACCTTTACCGTTTTCATCTCCGGCATTCTCAGCCGTTTCCGCCCGTCCGTCTTCCCTTGACCGCCGCCCAGCCTGCGCCCCCCTCCTCCTCCGGAGCCCTGCCCCATGAGCGGGCCCGGCCCCTGGCCAAGGGAAGCGTGTACCCCGCCAAGGATCTCTGCAGCCAGTGCGGCCTCTGTGACAGCCGCTGGGTGGCCTATGTGAAGGACAGCTGTGCCTTCCTCAACCAGCGGTTCGAGGCGATGGAAACGGCGGCCCACGGCCGCAGCCGCGACCTCGACAACGAGGAGGAGCTCTACTTCGGCGTGCAGCAGCGGATGCTCAGCGCAAGGCTGCGGCAGCCGATCGAGGGGGCGCAGTGGACCGGCATCGTGTCGCGGCTGGGGGTCCGGGCTCTGGAGACGGGGCTGGTGGATGCGGTGCTCTGCGTGCAGCAGAGCGAGGACGACCGCTTCACGCCGGTGCCGGTGCTGGCCCGCACGCCCGAGCAGGTGCTGGCCGCCCGGGTGAACAAGCCCACCCTTTCCCCCAACCTCGAGGTGCTCGAACAGCTGCCCGGCAGTGGGATCGAGCGACTGCTGGCGATCGGTGTGGGCTGCCAGATCCAGGCGTTGCGGGCCGTGCAGCACACCCTTCCGCTCCAGCAGCTCTACGTGCTCGGTCTGCCCTGCGTCGACAACGTGTCCCGCCAGGGGCTGCAGACCTTTCTGGAAAGTGCCAGCCGCTCGCCCGAGAGCGTGGTGCATTACGAATTCATGCAGGATTTCCGCATCCACTTCCGCCACAGCGATGGCAGCGAGGAAACGGTGCCCTTCTTCGGGCTCGACACCCCGAAACTCAAGAACGTGTTCGCCCCCAGCTGCCTGAGCTGTTTCGATTACACCAACGCCGGTGCCGATCTGGTGGTCGGATACATGGGGGCCGAGTTCGGGCGCCAGTGGATCACGGTGCGCAATCAGCGCGGCCAGGAACTGCTCGACCTGGTGGAGAGCGAACTCGACAGCGCGCCAGTGACCAGCTCCGGGGATCGCCGGGCGGCGGTGCAGCAGGGGATCGATGCCTATGACAAGGCCCTCCGCCTACCGATGTGGCTGGCCGAACTGGTGGGCTGGGTGGTGCAGCGGGTGGGGCCGAAAGGCCTGGAATACGGCCGCTTCTCGATCGATTCCCACTTCACCCGCAACGCCCTGTGGGTGCGTCGCAACCATCCCGACATGGCCGATCGCCACCTTCCCGCCTTCGCCCGGCGGATCATCAGCCGTTACAGGCTGCCCAGCTCGTGAGCCCTCCTCCCATGGCCGAACCACCCCTGCCCAGCCAGCGGGCAAGCGGGGTGCTGCTGCACCCGACCAGCCTGCCTGGAACCCCGGGCTGCGGCAGCCTGGGCGCCGCCGCCCGCGACTGGATCCAGCTGCTGGCGCGGGAGCGGGTGGACCTCTGGCAGCTGCTGCCCCTGGCCCCCACCGACTCCACCGGCTCCCCCTACAGCTCCCCGAGCGGTTCCGCCCTCAACCCCTGGCTGATCGATCCCCAGGACCTCCTGGCGGCGGGGCTGCTGCAGCCTGAGGATCTCGAGGCATTGCCGGCGGCGGGCTGGGATCGACTCGAACCGGAGGCGGCCAACGCCCGCTCCGCCGCGATCGCCGCCGCCCTGGGCCGTCGCTGGCCCGAGCAACCACCGGCACTGCGCCAACGCTTCGAACAGTGGCAGCGGCAGCAGCGGCGCTGGCTGCCCGACCACTGTCGCTTCATGGTGCTGCGCCGCCTGCATGAGGGGCGGCCCTGGTGGGAATGGCCCGGACCGCTGGCGCGCCGCGAGGACAGGGCCCTGCGGGCCCTGGAGACCCACCATGGAGCGGCCCTGCTGGAGGAGGCGCTGCTGCAGTGGCAGCTGCAGGAGCAATGGCAGCGGCTGCAGCAGCTGGCCCATGCCGAAGGGGTGCGGCTGGTGGGGGATCTGCCCTTCTACGTGGCCCACGACAGTGCCGATGTGTGGTGCCACCGGGGTCTTTTCTCCCTGCGCATGGACGGCACGCTGCTGGAGCAGAGCGGTGTGCCGCCGGACTATTTCTCCGCCACCGGCCAGTTGTGGGGAACCCCGGTGTACCGCTGGTGGCGGCACCGGATCAGCGGTTTCCGCTGGTGGATGGCCCGGCTGGAGCGCCAGCTGGAGCTCTTCGATCTGCTGCGGCTCGACCATTTCCGGGCCTTGGAGGCCTACTGGAGCGTGCCGGGCGGGGATGCCACGGCGGAAAACGGCGCCTGGGAACCTTCGCCGGGCCAGGCGCTGCTCGCCAGGCTGCAGCGGCGCTGCCGGCGCCGCGGCCGGCTGCTTCCCGATGGCAGCCTGCCCCTGATCGCCGAGGACCTGGGGGTGATCACTCCTGCGGTGGAGGCCCTGAGGGAGCAGTTCCGGCTGCCCGGGATGAAGATCCTCCAGTTCGCCTTCGACGGCAACGCCGACAACGCCTATCTCCCCGCCAACTACCAGGGGGAACGCTGGGTGGTCTACACCGGCACCCACGACAACGCCACCAGCCTGGGCTGGTGGCACAGCCTCGACGGGGAGGCCAGGGGCCGGGTGGAGGCCGCCCTGGGCGCGCCGGTGCAGGCCCCCAGCTGGCAGCTGCTGGAGCTGGCGCTGGCCTCCTCGGCCCAGCTGGCGGTGGTGCCCCTTCAGGATCTGCTGGAGCTCGGCGACGAGGCCCGCTTCAACACCCCCGGCACTACGGAAGGGAACTGGAGCTGGCGGCTGCAGGCACCGATCTCCGCCTTGCAAGGCCCCCTGCACGGCTTCGGGCAGATGGCGGCTCGCTACGGCCGCGGCGCAGATGGGGGGACGGGCCTGGGCACGGCCGGGTAGCGGTAGGAGCCGGCAGACGTCTCGGCGGCAGGCAGGGCCGTGCCGTTCCAGCGCACCCCATCGGGCCGGGCCGGAACGGGATCGAGCTGCAGCTCGAACGGGGGCAGCACCGGAAGATCGAGAGATCCCTGCACGGCCTCCAGCGTGGTGGCGCCGCTGCGGCGGCTGGTCAAGGCCACCCGCGTCGGCCGATCCAGCTGCAGCTGCAGCCGACCGAGGGAAAGATCGGCCTGGTCCCGCCCCGTCTCCCCCTGCAGGCGGCGCAGCGCCTGGCCTTCCGCCGCCCGGCGCAGCGGACTGAGATCGGGGAAGCTGCGGGCCAGGTCCTGGGCGCTGGCGAGGGCCTCGGCAGACCGCTGCTCGGTGAGGGGCGGGATCGGATGGGTGCTCAGCAGGCCCCGGAGCGCCAGCTTCTGCTGCTGCAGGTTGAGGCCGTAGAGCAGGCCGAGGGTGAGCAGGCCGTAGACGAGGGCCCCCTGCCAGGTGCCCAGCAGCTCGATGGCATCGGGGGAGAAGCGATCCAGCACCGAACGGTGCTGGGGCCCCACGGAGCGGGAGCGGCGGCGGGGCAGGGCGCCATTGAGGCTGCCGGGCGGCAGTTGCAGCGCCTGCTCCAGCAACGGCAGCATCGTGCGCAGATAGGCCGGCTCGGGCAGACGATCGGCCCAGCCGCGCTCCATCGCCTCAAGCACCGCCGTGCTGATGCGGGTCGCCTGGGCCAGCTGACGCAGTCCGAGCCCCCGGCTTTCACGGGCCTCCCGCAAGGTGCGGCCGGCCTGGAGCAGGGGATCGAGACGTCCCTGCCCCTCCTCCCCGCCCCGGCCGCCTGCGGCCACCGGCCAGCCCAGTTGCTGCCGCACCCTGCGGGTGAGACGGAGCATCGGCGGTGGCAGCACAGGACGGCTCAGGGCAGAGGATTCAGGGCTTCCCATTCTTGTGGGTGAACGGGGCGCCAGGCACCCACCGGCAGATCATCGAGGGTCAGTGGGCCGATCGCCACCCGCTGCAGATCGAGCACCCGGTGCCCCAGGAGCCCTGCGGTGCGCCGGATCTGCCGGTTGCGCCCCTCCCGCAGGGTGAGTTCGAGTTCGGTGACGGGTCCGTGACGGTGGTGGTCGTGGCCGAGCAGCCGCAGCTCCACCGGCTGGCTGGGGCGACCATCGAGGGGCACTCCGGCCCGCCAGCGGGCCAGGCAGGCGGCATCCGGCTTCCCTTCGATCCAGACCCGGTAGGTCTTGCGGTGGCCGTGGCGGGGGTGGGTGAGCTGGAGGGTGAGGTCGCCGCGGTTGGTGAGCAGCAGGGCCCCGTGGCTGTCGGCATCCAGACGGCCGACGGGGTGCAGGCCCTGGCCCCGTTGCAGCTCGGCCGGCAGCAGGTCGAGCACCGTGGGGCGGCCGTGGGGGTCATGGCAGGTGCAGAGCACGCCCAGGGGCTTGTTCAGCAGCAGGGCGAGCCGCCGGGGGGGAGCCTGCAGGGGGCGGCCATCCACCTCGATCGCGTCGCGGTCGGGATCGGCCCGATCCCCCAGCCCTGCCACGGCGCCATTCACCCTGACCCTGCCCTGGCGCAGCAGCTCCTCCCCCCGCCTCCTGGAACAGAAGCCGGCTTCTGCCATCAGTTTCTGGAGTCGCTCGCCGGTGAGCTCCCGGCGCCCCGTGGCCATGGCGGCGCTTGCTTTGCTGCAGCCATTCTCCTGCGCCCTGGCTCCTTCCCCCCGCGCCCCCCTGCGACCCGCCGCGGCCAAGGCGGAATCGATCCGCAAAAGGTGATAGGGTTACGAAACCAATCAGTTTCGTAACTGCGGAACAATGCCCTCGATCACGATCGCGACCTCCGCTTCGGCCCTGGCCCCGACCGGCGATTCCCTGCGCTCCTACCTGCGTGACATCGGCCGTGTGCCGCTGCTGAGCCACGAACAGGAGATCACCCTGGGGCGGCAGGTGCAGGAGCTGATGGGGCTGGAGGAACTGCGGGAGGAGCTGACGCTGCGCTCCGGCGGCAGCGAGC
>JBKDOV010000151.1:0-8950 GCA_046342815.1 Cyanobacteriota bacterium | reverse complement strand
GACCGCGGCCAGGTGATCGGTATCAATACCGCCATCCGCCAGGCTCCGGGCGCCGGGCTCAGCTTCGCGATCCCGATCAATGTGGCCCAGCAGATCGCGGCCCAGATCGTGGACCGCGGCTTCGCAAGCCATCCCTACATCGGAGTGCGGTTGCAGGCGCTCACGCCCCAGCTGGCCCGCGAGATCAATGCCAGCACCGACCAGTGCCGCCTGCCGGAGGTGAACGGGGTGCTGGTGGTGGATGTGATGGACGGGTCCCCCGCCGCGGCCGGCGGCCTGAAGGCCTGCGACCTGATCGAGCAGGTGGCGGGCAAGCCGGTGAAGAATCCCTCGGAGGTGCAGCTGGCCATCGACCGCGGCCAGGTGGGCCAGCCCCTGAGCATCGGCGTTCGCCGTGGTGAACGGGCGCTGGATCTGACCGTGCGTCCCGCCGAACTGCCGCGCAAGGGTTGAGCTGCGATCGCCAGCTGGTGGTGATGGCGCGCTGGCCGGCGCCAGGACGCTGCAAGCGGCGTCTGGCCGTCGGAGTGGGCAAGGCCAGAGCCGCCGCCGTCCAGGCACGGCTCACGGCCCATACGTTTCAGGTGGCCGCCGAGAGCCGGCGGCTGGCCTCCCAGCTGGGGATGCCTTTCGAACTGGTGCTGGCCAGCGAGGGGCTCCCAGCCCGCTCGGCCTGGCGCTGGGCGGCCTCCCTGGGGGCGGATCGGATCCGGCCCCAGGGGCCGGGGAGCCTCGGACTGCGGATGCAGCGGCAGATGGTCCGGGCCCGGCGCGAAGGGGCACGCCAGGTGGTGCTGATCGGCAGCGATCTGCCGGAACTGGCCCATGGCGACCTGCTCGCCGCCTTCGAGGCCCTGAAGAGCGCCCCCCTGGTGATCGGGCCGGCATCCGACGGGGGCTACTGGCTGCTGGGGCTGCGGGAGTCCTGCCCGCCCCTGTTTGCCGGCCATGGGGGCCCGATCCCCTGGGGCAGCGCGGCGGTGCTGGCCACCACCCTGGAGGCGGCCCGGGCCTGCGGCCTGGAGGCCACCCTGCTGGCGGAACGCAGCGACCTCGACCGCCCGGAAGATCTGCGGCGCTGGCGATGACGACTCTCCAGCCCCCCGGCGCCGGGACTGCGCTGCCCCCCCCGCTGACCCCACCGGGGCCCCCACCGCTGAGCGTGGTGATCGTGGCCCTGGATGAAGCCGCGCGGCTGCCGGCCCTGCTGGCCGATCTGGCCAGTGGCTGGGGATTGGTGCGGGAAGTGCTGGTGGTGGATGGAGGCAGCCAGGATGCCACCCGGGCCGTGGCCAGGCTCGGCGGGGCGAGGCTGCTGGGCAGCCCTGGGGGCGCCGGCAGGGGCAGCCAGTTGCTGACGGGGATCGAGGCGAGCCAGGCCCCCTGGCTGCTGCTGCTGCACGCCGATGTGCGCCTCCCCAGCGGCTGGCCTGCCCTGGTGGCGGAAGCGCTCGAGGCCGGGCCCGATCTGGCCTGGGCGTTCGGTCTGGCGATCGAGGGAAGCGATCCCAGCCTGCGGCTGGTGGAGGCGGCGGTGCAGCTGCGCAGCCGCTGGCGGCAGGAGCCCTACGGCGACCAGGGCCTGCTGCTGCACCGGGATCTGCATCGGCGCTGCGGCGGCATGGCGCCGCTGCCGCTGATGGAAGACCTCGAGTTCATTACGCGCCTGCGCCGCCATGCCCGGGTTCGCCTGCTGGCGGCGCGACTGCGGGTGGACGGACGCCGCTGGCGGCGGCTGGGAGTGTGGCAGACCACCCTGCGCAATGCGCGACTGCGGCGTGCCTGGCGCCGGGGGGTGAGCGCCGCCGAGCTGGCCGTGCTCTACCGGGAAGGCACTCAGGGGGCGTACCAGAAGGCGCAGCGACGATCCAATGGTTCCAGCTCCCAGCCGCGGGCCTCGTAAAAGCCCACCACGCCGGGATCGGCGAACAGGCTGACCCGATCCACCCCCAGCAACCGCAAGCGATCGAGCACGTAGGTCATCAGCTCGGTGCCGAGGCCGGCCCCCTGGTAGAGGGGATGGACGGCCACATCCCAGATCGTGGCCTCCACCACACCATCGCCGGTGCAGCGGGCGAACCCCACCAGGCGGGGCAGGCGGCGATCGTGGCGCCACAGCCCCACCCAGAGCAGGCTGTGCTGCAGGGCCTTGCGCACCCGCCGCAACGGCCGCCGACTCCAGCCCACCGCATCACACAGAGCCTCCAGTTCGATCAGATCGATCTCCCGCTGTTCGCTCAGCACCAGAGAGAGCTGGGGATTGGGGGTGGGACAGAGCCGGTAGCCCGGCCCGTAGAGGCTCGTGAGCAGGGCATCCGGCAGCGACTCCTCGCAAGGCGATCCCTGGGGCTGGCTGGGCTCCGACACGGAGGAGGAAAGGCGGTGGCTAAGCAGTCTGACGAACGCGGCGGAAGCGAGCCGAAGTGCGGCAGGGTGGGGACCCTGCATCGAACCGACGCTGAGCCCGATTCCTCCCCTTCCCGCGGCCGAAGCCGGGCCAGCCGAGCAGCTGCTGCTGGTGGGGGTGCACGGCTGGCTGCTCTCCGGTCGGCTGTGGGAACCGGTGCAGCAGCAACTGGCACCGCATCGTTCGATGTGGTGTCCGGATCTGCCGGGCTTCGGCCGCTGTCCGCGCCCCCGAGGCCTGCAAAGCAGCCTGGCCAGTTACGGCCGCTGGCTGGAGGAGCAGGTGCGGCTGCGGGCGGAAGGGAGGCCGGTGGTGCTGGTCGGCCATTCGCTCGGAGGCAGTGTGGCGCTGCATGCGGCGCGGGGGCTGGGGTCCCAGTTGCGGGGGCTGGTGCAGATCGGAGCCGGAGGCGGCGTGTATCAGCCGCGGCCGTTCCGGCTGTTGCGCCGGGGGGGAAGCCTGTTCCTGCGGCTGCGACCCGCCTGGCTGGCGGGGCTGCCGGGAACGGAGGCGATCCGCAGTCCGTTGGTGGCCGACCTGCGGGCCGCCCAGGGCCTGCTGGCCTGCAGCACCAACCGCGGGGCCGTGCGCCAGCTGCCCCAGCTCACCGGTGCCCTCGCCGTGCCCAGCCTCTGGATCGCCGGCAGCCGGGATCAGGTGATGGAACCCCGCTACGTGCGCCACCTGGCGGGCTACAGCCGTCTGCACCGGATCGAGGTGCTGGAGGGAGCGGGCCATCTGCCGATGTGGCAGGAACCGGCGCCGCTCGCCCAGCTGATCGAGAGCTGGATCCAGGAAGAACTGGCGGGTGGCTCCGATCAGCACGGTGAGCAGCGGCGGGGCGAGTCAGCCACCCCCTCCGACGAGCTTCAGAGGCTGGCGAGCCCCTTTTCTTGGAGTTCGGCCAACTGCGCGTAGAGCCCGCCTGCGGCCCGCAGCTCGCGGTGGGTGCCCTGCTCGATCAACCGGCCCCGCCGCAGCACCAGGATCCGATCGGCTGCCTCCACGGTGGCGAGGCGGTGGGCGATCACGATGGCAGTGCGGCCCTGGAGCAGGGATTCCAGGTCCCGCTGCAGGGTGGCCTCAGTGGAGGGATCGAGGAAAGCAGTGGCCTCGTCCATCACCAGCACGGAAGGGTCCCGGATCGCCACCCGGGCCACCGAAAGCAGCTGCCGTTCGCCGGAGGAGAGATTGGCCCCCCGCTCCCGCAGTTCGGTGGCCAGGCCGGCCTCCAGCCGCTGCAGCAGAGGTGTGAGGCCCAGTTCCCCGCAGAGGCGCTCCAGCTCCGCGTCACTGATCGGGGCATCGAGCCGCAGGTTGTCGGCCACGTTGCCGCTGAACAGGAAGGTGTCCTGCAGCACCACCCCCAACCGCTGGCGCAGGGTCGGCAGCGGCAGTTCACGGATGTCCACCCCGTCGAGAAGGATGCGGCCCTGCTGGGGTTCGTAGAGCCGGCAGAGCAGCCGGATGATCGTGGTCTTGCCGGAGCCGGTGGGACCGACGATCGCCACATGTTCGCCGGGGGCGATGCGGAAGGAGAGACCTTCCAGGATCGGATCGTCGCTGCGGTAGGCGAAGGAGACGTCCTCGAACACCACCTCGCCGGGGCTGCTGCGTTCGCTGCCGCCGCGCAGGGCGGCGCCGGAGCGCTGGCTGTCGGGGAGATCGGCGATTTCGATCGGCTGCTCGAGCAGTTCGCCGATCCGCTCTACGGCCGTGAGTCCCCCCTGGATCTGGGTGAAGCGCTCGGCCAGCTGGCGCAGCGGATCAAACAGGCGCTGGGAGAAGAGGATGAAAGTGGTGAGCGTGCCCAGGCCCATCGAGCCGGCGGTCACCATCCAGCCGCCCAGACCGAGCACCACGGCCACCGCCACCAGGGCCACCCACTCGATGAACGCCGAGATGGCGCTGTCGTAGAAGATCGTGCCGGTCACCGCCTCCCGGTAGGCGGCGGTGGTGCGGGCAAAGCTGCGGCTGTTCACGGCCTCCCGCCGGAACATCTGCACCACCTCAAGGCCCTGGAGATTTTCCTGGAGATCGGCATTGAGCTGGCCGAGCTCCTCGCGCACGCGATAGTTGGCGCGGCGATAGCGGCGCTGCAGCCAGAGGATTCCCAGGGTGATCGGCACCTGGCTGGCCATCAGCAGCAGCCCGAGGCGCCATTCGATCGTGATCATCGTGATCCCGATCACCAGCAGGGTCACCAGGTCGGCGAGCACCCCCACCGCGCCGCTGCCGAACACCTCGGCGAGGGCATCCACATCGCTGGTGAGACGGGTGAGCAGCTTGCCCACGGGGGTGCGGTCGTGGAAGCGCAGCGACAGCGCCATGGCGTGGCGGAACAGGTCGTCGCGGATGCGGGCGGTCAACCGCTGGCCCACCACCTGAACGTTGAAGATCTGGGTGCCCTGGAGGGCCAGGCGCAGGAGCACCGCCACCAGGAGCAGCCCCACCAGCAGCCGCAGGGCGACGGGGGTGGGCATCCCCTGCAGCCAGGGCAGCACCGACTCACCCCGCAGCACGGAGATCGCCTGGCCGACCAGCAGAGGTTGTACCGCGGCCGCCAGGGCGAGGGGGATGAGCAGCAGCAGGGTGAGGCCGAGGCGCCGGCGGTCGCGGCCCAGATAGGGGAGCAGGTGGCGCAGCCGTTGCCAATCGAGGGAAGCCATCAGACCGGCACCGCGCCGAGGCGTTCCACGAGCCCCTGGAGCGGGCCGGCATCGAGCCGCAGGGCCAGGGGATGGCCGATCAGGCGGGCGGTGCTGTGGAAGAGGTCTTCGATCGCCACCAGCCCGTTCTCCTGGAGGGTGCGGCCACTGGCCACCAGATCCACGATCGCTTCGCTCATGCCGGTGATCGGCCCCAGTTCCACCGATCCGGCCAGGTGGATCAGCTCCACGGGCAGATCGAGGGCCTCGAAGTATTCCTCGGCGCAGCGGGTGAACTTGCTGGCCACCCGGCAATGGGCAGGCAGGTCGGCGGCGCGGCGATAGCCGCTGCTGGCCTTGACGGCCACGCTCATGCGGCAGCCGCCGAAGCCGAGGTCGAGCAGCTGGGCCACCGGCAGCCGGTGTTCGCGCAGCACGTCGTAACCCACCACCCCAAGCTGGGCCTGGCCGTAGGCCACGTAGACGGGCACATCGGCATTGCGCACCAGCAGCGCCCGGGCACGGCCGCATTGGCTGGGGATCATCAGCTGGCGGTTGTCGGCCTCGAGCAGCGAGGAGAAGTCGATCCCGGCGGCAGCGAACCGCCGCACCGAGTCCTTGAGAAGGGCGCCTTTGGCCAGCGCGACGGTAATCATGGAACTGCGCCGGAGCTGGGACTTTAACGATGCAGGAGGTCGGGCTGATTCCGGTGCTGCAGGACAACTACGTGTTCGTGGTGCCAAGCGGCGATAGGGCCCTGGTGGTGGACCCAGCGGTGGCCGAACCGGTGATCGCCTGGCTGGAGAGCCGGCAGCTGGAGCTGGAAGCGGTGCTGCAGACCCACCACCACAGCGACCACATCGGCGGCACTCCGGCCCTGCTGCGGCGCTGGCCGCAGGCGGACGTGGTCGCCAGCGCCGCCGACCGCGACCGGATCCCCTTCCAGACGGTGGGGGTGCAGGGGGGCGATCGGTTGTGCCTGCTGGGGATGGCGATCGAGGTGCTGGAGGTGCCCGGCCACACCCGTGCCCACCTCGCCTACCACCTGCCGGAGCGAGGGGATCTGTTCTGTGGCGACACGCTGTTCGCCGCCGGCTGCGGTCGCCTGTTCGAGGGCAGTGCGGAGCAGATGCTCACATCCCTGCGCAGCCTGGGGGCCCTGCCGCCCGAAACGCGGGTCTGGTGCGCCCACGAATACACCGAAGGCAACCTGCGCTGGGCAGCGGCCGAGGCCCCGGGGGATCGGGAGATCGCCTACCGGCTGGAGCAGGTGCGCCGGCAGCGCCGGGAGGGCCTGCCGACAATCCCGAGCAGCATCGCCCTGGAGCGGAGCACGAATCTGTTCCTGCGGGCCGAGGACAGCGAGGAACTGGCGCGCCTGCGGGAGAGCAAGAACCAATGGTGCGGCTGAGAGGCAGCGGCTGAAGGGGCCCGCCAGAGATTGCGCCGCAATCAGCCCGGCAGAGGCAGGGGGCCGGGAGCAGCCGAACCGGGGGCACCAGCACTGCGGCGGGGGGCAGGCAGGGCCCGCAGCCGCTGACCGCCGGGGAAAAGGGTGGCCGCCGCCCCCTCCCGCAGGCTCAACCGACAGGCCATCCCCCGGGGCAGATCCACCGGTAGAGGCTGGCGCAGGCGCAGGGCCACACCGTCGAGCTCCACCCGGTAGAGCCATTCCTGGCCGAGGAATTCGCGGCCCAGCACCCGCCCAGGCCCATCGGCGCTGGCCTCGAGATCGATCGAAGCGGGGCTGACCAGCACTTCCGGCTCCTGGGAGTCCGAGGCCGGCGGAGCTGGTTCCGGCAGCGGCGGTTCCGGCAGGTCGTGGGCGATCGCGAAGGCCCCGAGGCAGGTGAGCAGAAGATCGTCCTGCCAGCGGGCCGGCAGCAGATTGGCCTGAAGCACGAAACGCCCCACGAAGGCGGAGGCAGGGTTCGTGACCAGCTCCAGCGGGCTGGCGATCTGATGGAAGCGCCCGTCCCGCAGCACGGCCACCCGGTCACAGATGGCGAGGGCCTCCTCGGGATCGTGGGTCACGATCAGGCCGCTGGTGCCGCAGCTGGCGAGCACACCGGGCAGCTCGCTGCGCAACCGCAGTCGCACCTCCACATCGAGGTTGGAGAAGGGTTCATCGAGCAGCACCACGGCGGGTCCGGGGGCGAGAGCACGGGCCAGGGCCAGGCGCTGACGTTGCCCGCCCGAGAGCTCATGGGGATAGCGGCGTTCCAGACCCTCGAGGCCGAGCAACTGCAGCAGCCAGGCGGCACGGTCGGTGGCCTGGCCGCGGCGCAGACCGAAACAGGCGTTGTTCCAGGCGTCGAGGTGCGGAAAGAGGGCGTAGTCCTGGAAGACCATGCCCACACCACGCCGCTCGGGGGGCAGCCAGCGTTGGGGGCCGGCCACCTCCCGCCCCTCGATGCTCACCGACCCGCGCAGCGGTCGCTCAAAACCGGCGATCAACCGCAGCAGGGTGGTCTTGCCACAACCGGAGGGACCGAGCAAACCAACCAGCTCCCCCTGCCGGAGGCTGAGGTCGATGCCCTGCAGGGTCCACTCCGCCGGAAGGCCCGGGCGATAGCTGTGCCACACCCCTTGGACCCGCACATGCTCCCGCATGGGATGGGAAACGCCATAAGCTCGCCCCACCATCTTCCCCCGGCATGAGCGCAGCGCCGATCGCGGTCCACACCGAGGCCGCCCCCGCCCCCGTTGGGCCCTACAACCAGGCCGTGGCGGCCGGGGGGTGGCTGTGGTGTTCCGGCCAGATCGCCCTGGATCCCGCCAGCGGCGAGATGGTGGGTGGGGGCGATGTGGAGGCCGAGACCCGCCAGGTGCTCGCCAACCTGCGGGCGGTGCTCAGCGCCGGGGGTGCAACCCCTGCCCAGGTGGTGCGCACCACCGTGTTCCTGGCTGATCTGGGGGATTTCGCCCGGGTGAACGCGATCTACGGCGAGATGTTCGGCGAAGGGGTCTCACCGGCACGGGCCTG
Organism: Cyanobacteriota bacterium; assembly: GCA_046342815.1. GTDB lineage: Bacteria > Cyanobacteriota > Cyanobacteriia > PCC-6307 > Cyanobiaceae > Cyanobium. The sequence continues at coordinate 909 of JBKDOV010000151.1, read as the reverse complement.
CGTGGAGGTGGCGGCCCTGCCGAAGGGCGCCCGGGTGGAAATCGACTGCGTGGCCGTTCTTGGCTGAGCGCTCCCTGGGGCTCAGGTAGGGAAAGGAAAATCGGCGCCAGGCGCAGGCATGGCCCGGCAGACCTCGGGGTCGTGAACGCTGAGACGGGCCAGCAGGTTGTGGAGATCCAGGGCGGTCAGCTCCCCGTCCTCCCCCCACTTGAGGCTGGTGCTGCCTGGGGAATCCACGCCGGCCACACAGTCGAGTCGAGCCTCGGAGTGGCGGGGGCCGGAGGGAAAGAGCGAACCGATGTCGGCTTGCATGACCCGGACGAGCAATGTCTTGATTTCCACACTAGCGAAGCCACCGAGACCGGCCGGGCCGGGGGGCGATCATGGAGGGCCCTGTTCTCCCCCGCCGCTCCATGGACACCCCCTTCGGCAGCTGGCTTCCGGAGATGGTGGTGATGACCCCCACCCGTTACGAGGACGCGATGGCGGCGGTGCAGGCCGTCCAGCAGCTGAAGACGGTGGTGCTGCACCTGGGGGAGATGGAACCGGAGGAAGCACAGCGCACGATTGATTTCGTCTCCGGCGGGGTGTACGCGATGGATGGCCAGTCGGAGCGACTGAGCGATACGGCCTTCCTGTTCGCCCCCTCCCTGGTGACGATCCGGCGCGACTCGGAGGGCGGGATCAGCGGCATCGAATGAGCCACTGGGGACCCGAAGGCCACAGACCTTCACAGTCGCCGCAAACTTCCGTTACATTGGTGATGGCGGGATTCCGCCCTTCTTTCTGTCCCCTGTCGCTCCCTGATCTTTCAGCGGAGTTGCCGGTGACCTCTCCTCTCGTTCTCATGACCGCCACTCTCCAGCAGCGCTCCAGCGCTTCGGCGTGGAATCAGTTCTGCGACTGGAT
>JBKDOV010000150.1:0-52081 GCA_046342815.1 Cyanobacteriota bacterium | reverse complement strand
CCACCGGACCGGTCACGGGCTTCAGACGTTGAACAGGAACTCCATCACATCCCCTTCCGCCACCACGTACTCCTTGCCCTCACTGCGCAGCCAGCCCCGGTTGCGCGCTTCCGCCAGGGAACCCGCCTCGACCAGCTGTGTGTAGCCCACCGTCTGGGCCCGGATGAAGCCGCGCTCGAAGTCGGTGTGGATCACCCCTGCGGCCTGGGGAGCGGTCATGCCGGCACGGATCGTCCAGGCCCTGGTCTCCTTCTCGCCGGTGGTGAAGTAGGTGCGCAGCCCCAGCAGGTCGTAGGTGGCGCGGATCAGGCTCTGCAGCCCCCCCTCCTCCACGCCGAGGCCGCTGAGGAATTCGGCGCGCTCCTCCTCGGGCAGTTCGATCAGTTCGGCCTCCACCTGGGCCGAGATGCGCACGGTGCCGGCCCCCTCTTTCTGCGCCAGGGCCGCCACCTCCTCGCAGTAGGCATTGCCGGAGGCCAGGTCGTCCTCGCTGACGTTGGTGGCGTAGATGATCGGCTTGGCGGTGAGCAGGCCCAGGGGCTTCACCATCAGGGCCTCCTCCTCGCTGAGCGTGACGTTGCGGGCGGCGCCGCCCTGCTCCAGCTCCGCCTGGATCCGCTCGAGGGCCCCATCCTCCAGCTGGGCCTCCTTGCTGGTGCGCACCTGCTTCTTGAGGCGCTCGCGGCGCTTCTCCACCTGGGAGAGATCGGAAAGGCCCAGCTCCAGGTTGATCACCTCGGCATCACGGGCCGGCCCCACCGAGCCCGAAACGTGAATCACGTCGTCGTTCTCGAAGCAGCGCACCACGTGCACGATCGCGTCCACCTCGCGGATGTTGGCCAGAAACTTGTTGCCGAGTCCCTCCCCCTGGCTGGCGCCCTTCACCAGGCCGGCGATGTCCACGAACTCCACCCGGGTGGGGATGATCTCCTTGCTGCTGCTGAGATCCGACAGCTGCTGCAGGCGCGGGTCCGGCACCGACACCACCCCGGAATTGGGCTCGATCGTGCAGAAGGGATAGTTGGCCGCCTCGGCCTGGGCGTTGGCCACGAGGGCGTTGAACAGGGTCGACTTACCCACATTGGGCAGCCCGACGATTCCGGCTTTGAGCATGGTCGGAATCTACGGTTTGCCCGGTCCCCATCCGCCTGAATTTCCTCCCTTTACCCGAACCGCAGCACAGCGTCCAACCAGCGAGACTGAACGAAGCAATGAGCCGGCCGATTCCAGCCCCCACCCCCCTGCCCCAGGCGCCGGCCGCCCCAGGCCCTTCCGCTCCGGCCACGGTGATCCCTGCCCCCACCCCCCTGCCCCGCAGGCCCCGGCCGGGACGCCGGCGTTCCATGTGGATCGCGCTGGCCGCTTCGCTGCCGCTGCTGGTGGCCCTGGGAGTGGGGCAGCGCCAGCGCCTGCAGGCGGCCCGCAATCTCACCCCTTACACCGTGGAGGCCCGCCAGGGAACCCTGCCGGGGGTGGTCACCGCCAGCGGTGAGCTGGATGCGGTGGAGCGGGTGAATGTGAGCCCCAAGCGCCAGGGGGTGCTGCTGGAGCTGTTCGTGGATGAAGGCGACCGGGTGGTGGCTGGCCAACCGCTGGCCCGCATGGACCCGGGCGACCTGCGCGACCGCCTGCAGGAACTGTTGGCCAACCTGCGCTCGGCGGAGGCCGAGATGGCCCGCAGCGGCAGCGAACTGGCCCGCAACGAACCGCTCTACCGCCAGGGGGCGATCAGCCTCAACGATCTCAACCGTTTCCGCTCCGATTTCGAAGTGAAGCGGATGGCCGCCAATGCCGCCCGCCAGCGGATCGAGCAACGCCAGGTGGAGGGCCAGGAACTGATCGTGCGGGCCCCCTTCGCCGGGGTGATCAGCCAGCGCTACGCCGATCCCGGCGCCTTCGTCACCCCCACCACCACCGCCTCGGCCTCGGCCGGCGCCACCAGTTCGTCGATCGTGGAACTCTCCCAGGGGCTGGAGGTGCTGGCGAAGGTGCCCGAAAACGACCTCGGCCGCCTGCGGCCGGGCATGCCCGCGATCGTGCGGGTGGATGCGTTCCCCGACCGCCGCTTCGAAGCCCGGGTGCGTCAGATCGCACCCCGGGCCGTCAAGGTCAACAACGTCACCTCGTTCGAGGTGAAGCTGCAGCTGCGGGCGCCGGCGCCCGAACTGCGCATCGGGATGACCACCGACATCGACTTCCAGACCGGCAGGCTGCAGGCCGACACCCTCGTGCCCACCGTGGCGGTGGTCACCGAAAAGGGTCAGCCCGGGGTGCTGCTCGTGGGCAAGAACCAGGAGCCCAGCTTCCAGCCGGTGGAGCTGGGGGTCAGCAGCGGCAAGGACACCCAGATCCTCAGCGGCCTCAAGGCCGGCACCCGGGTGTTCATCGACCTGCCGCCCTGGGCCCGCAAGCGCGATAAGCAGCAGTAGGCCGGCGCGCGCAGGCCCTAGCGACGGGCAGCCAGGAACCTGCGGCTGGCCTCCAGGATCCGGCCGCTGGCCTGACCGTCGCCGAAGGGGTTATGGGCCCGGGCCATGGACCCATAGGCCTCGGCATCGTCCAGCAGGCGGCTGGCCTCCGCCACGATCGTGGCGCTGTCGGTGCCGATCAGACGGGCAGTGCCGGCCTCCACCGCCTCCGGCCGCTCGGTGGTGCGTCGCAGCACCAGCACGGGCTTGCCCAGGGCGGGCGCCTCTTCCTGCAGGCCCCCCGAATCGGTGAGCAGCAGCGTGCAACCCCGCATCGCCGCCACCAGGTCGTCGTAGTCGAGGGGTTCGGTGAGAAAGGCGCGCGGGTGGTCGCCGAGCAGGGCCTGCAACGGCTCGCGCACCGTGGGATTGCGGTGCAGAGGCAACAGCAGGGCCGTATCGGGGTGGCGATCCAGCAGCTGCAGGAAGCCCGCACCGATGTCCTGGAGGCGGCTGCCCCAGTTCTCGCGGCGGTGCACCGTGGCCAGGATCACCCGCCGCTGGTTCCAGTCGAGCCCGGAAATGCTGAGTTCGGGGGCGGTCTCGGCCATCAGCAGCAGGGCGTCGATCACCGTGTTGCCGGTGGTGTGGATCTCGCCCACCACCCCCGAGGCCCGCAGATTGGCCGCCGACTGGGCCGTGGGTGCGAAGTGCAGCATCCCCAGCTGGGAGATCAGGCGCCGGTTGGCCTCCTCGGGGAAGGGATCGAGCAGGTCGTCGGTGCGCAGGCCTGCCTCCACGTGCCCCACCGGGATCTGTTCGTAGAAGGCGGCCAGGGCGCTGGCGAATGCGGTGGTGGTGTCCCCCTGCACCAGCACGAGATCGGGCGGATGGGTGGTGAATTCCTGCCGCAGACCCTGCAGCGCCGCACAGGTCACATGAGTAAGGGTCTGGTTGGGGGCCATCAGGGCCAGATCGTGGTCGGCCGTCAGGCCGAACAGGGTCATCACCTGGGTCACCATCTCGCGGTGCTGACCGGTGAGCACCACCCGGGTGCGCAGATCCTTGGCCTGCTGGAAGGCCAAAATCACGGGCGCCAGCTTGATCGCCTCCGGACGCGTGCCCAGCACGATGGTCACCAGTGGCAGGGCCCCGGGGGAGGGGGCGCCGGAAGAGGGGGCGCCGGAAGAAGCAGTCAAGACCTGGCCGCAGACCAGCGGATCCTAAGGAGGACCGGCCAAGGCGAAATTCCGCGTCAACATGGGGGCACTCTCCACCGTGCAGCGAAGGAAGCGGCCCCCATGACCGAAACCCCCTTCTCGAGTGCCCATTCGAGCGCCATGGTCTCCGACCGGCCGGCGCCGCCACCGCCGATGGAAGGCAATCCGAGGGGAGGAAATCTGCCGGCCAACCTGGAAGCGATCGTGCGGATCGCCCACGAAAACAACTATTCCGACATCCACCTGGGGGTGGGGGAGGAGCCGCGCTTCCGCCATCGCGGCGACATGATCCACACCGGCTGGCCCGTGACCGACAGCGTCACCTTCCGCGACTGGCTGCGGGAGATGCTCAACCCGGCCGAGATCGATGGCTTCCTGCGGGAGAAGGAATTCGACGGATCCCATGCCTTCCCGTTCGTGCGGGTAAGGATCAACCTGCTCGATGCCCTGCGGGGCCCGGCGATGGTGATGCGCCTGATCCCCCAGACGATCCCTTCGATCGAGGATCTCTCTCTGCCGGTGGTGCTGAAGACGCTGGCGGAACGGCCCAAGGGGATGCTGCTGGTCACCGGACCCACCGGCTCCGGCAAGAGCACCACCCTGGCGGCGATCATCGATCACATCAATCGCACGATGAAGCGCCACATCCTCACGATCGAGGATCCGGTGGAATTCGTGCATCAGAGCCGCGAATCCCTGATCCGCCAACGGGAGGTGGGTGCCCATACCAAGATGTTCAAGAACGCCCTCAGGGCGGCCCTGCGGGAGGATCCGGACGTGATCCTGATCGGGGAGATCCGCGACCAGGAAACCCTCACCACGGCGATCGAGGCCTCCCAGACCGGCCACCTGGTGTTCGGCACCCTGCACACCAATTCCGCCGTCAAGACGGTGGAACGGGTGCTGGGGATGTATCCGCCCCAGGAACAGGAGAGCGTGCGCCGCGCCGTTTCGGAATCCTTGCTGGCGGTGATCTCCCAGGGCCTGATCAAGACCACCGACGGCAAACGCACCGGTTACCACGACATCCTGATCAACACCGATGCCTGCAAGGACTACATCCAGCGGGCCGAACTTGATGAGATCGAGGACATCATGAGCCGCAGCGCCTTCGACGGCATGCAGACCAGCAACCAGGCCCTGGCGGACCTGGTGCAGAGCGGCAGGGTGGAAGCCGAGGACGCCCTCGCCCAGAGCCTCAAACCGGCCGAGCTCTCCCAGACCCTGCGGGGCCGCACCTGAGGCCCGTAGAGCCCGTTGGTGGGCTTCAGCTCCGGAGGGCGGCCGCCAGCCGCTCGATCAGCAGCACGCTGAGGCCCACGGAAAGGCCAAGCATCGCCAGCCGGCCGTTCCAGATTTCGGCCTGGGGGGTGAAGCCGCGCCGCCAGGCATTGAGTTCTTCCTGGGAGACCGGTTCCGGACCCAGGGCCTGGGGAGCCGACGGCTGAAGCGCCGGCTCGAGGGCCGGGTCGATGGGGGGAGTTGCCGGGGCCATCGGGCCATCCCAACACTGTGCGGCAAAGCTTAAGGGGATTAAAAGCAAGGAAGGGTTTCGTAAAGCCGCCCTGCCTCCTCCAGCGGCAGCCGCGGCGCCACCCCCAGGGCCGTGGAACTGCAGGCCCCGGCCTGGAGCCGCTGGGTGGCTGCCAGGCCGATCATGGCGGCGGTGTCGGTGCAGTAGGCGAGGGGGGCGACGCGCCACTGCAGGCCTGCCGCCGCAGCCTGGCGCTCCAGCAGCGACCGCAACCGGCGATTCGCCGCCACCCCGCCCACCAGCACCAGGGTGTCGAGCCCCTCATCCACAGCGCAGCGGCAGCTGCGCTCCACCAGCACCTCCGCCACCACCTGCTCGAAGCTGGCGGCCAGATCGGCCAGGGGCAGGGGCTGGCCCCGCTGCTCCAGCGTCTGCACATGGCGCAGCACCGCGGTCTTGAGCCCGCTGAAGCTGAAGTCGTAGGGGTGGAATCCCCCCTCAGGTCGGGAGACACGGCCCTTCGGCAAGGCGAAGCTGCGGGGATCCCCGCCGGCGGCGGCGGCCTCGATCGCCGGCCCACCGGGGTAGGCAAGGCCGAGCAGGCGCGCCACCTTGTCGAAGCACTCGCCGGCGGCATCGTCGTGGCTGCGGCCCAGCCGCCGGTACAGACCCGGCCCCTCCACCCGCACCAGCTCGGTATGGCCGCCGCTCACCAGCAGCACCAGGCAGGGCCCGGGGGGGAGCTCCTCCCCCAGGCCGGCGGAGCAGAGATGGCCCTCAAGGTGGTGCACCCCGAGGAAGGGTTTGCCGTGGAGGCGCGCCAGGGTGCGGGCGGTGACCGACCCCACCAGCAGGGCGCCCCCCAGGCCAGGGGCCACGGTGGCGGCGATGCCATCGAGCTGGTCGAGGCCGACACCGCTCTCCGCCACCACCCTCTCGATCAACCCCGGCAGGGCCTCCACATGGCGCCGCGAGGCGATCTCGGGCACCACCCCGCCCCAGCGGGCGTGCTCCTCGATCTGGGAGGCCACAGCGGAGGCCAGCACCCGGCGATCGCGCACGATCGCCGCGGCTGACTCGTCACAACTTGTTTCGAGGGCAAGAACCGTGGACATTCGCCTCTGTCAGCTCCCCTACTGTCCGCTGGTGACATCCTGCCCCGCGGCTCCCTCCATGCGCCGTCTTTTCGCCGTACTCCTCTCCGCCTTCCTGCTCATCGGCTTCGCCCCCGTGGCCAATGCTGACATCGGCGGACTGACCCCCTGCGCTGAGAACGCCCGGTTCCAGCAACGTGCCGCCACCGCTGCAACGCCCCAGGCTGAAGCCCGTTTCGAGCTCTACAGCAAGGCCCTCTGCGGGGCCGATGGCCTGCCCCACCTGATCGTGGATGGCCGCTTCAGCCATGCCGGTGACTTCACCATCCCCGGTATCGCCTTCCTCTACATCGCCGGCTGCATTGGCTGGGCGGGCCGCTCCTACATCCAGGCCGTGCGGAGCCGGAAGGACGCCACCATGCACGAAATCCAGATCGATCTTCCGCTCGCCTTCAAGAGCACCCTGGCCGCCGCCACCTGGCCCCTGGCCGCCTTCAGCGAGTGGTCCAGCGGCAAGCTGACCGAGTCGGACAGCAAGATCACTGTCTCGCCCCGCTGAGCTCCCGGGCTCCCCGTTTTCCCGACTCAACCCGATATCGCTTCGCCATGAAGAAGTTCCTCACCACCGCTCCGGTCTTCGCCGCGATCTGGTTCACCCTCACCGCCGGCATCCTGATCGAATTCAACCGCTTCTACCCCGACCTCCTCTTCCACCCCCTCTGAACCGCAGGATCAGAACCGCCGGAAGGCATTACAGCGGCCCATCAGGGCCGCTTTTTGTTGGCTGCCTACCGGGAGTTCAGCTGGCCAGCTGCATCAGCCGCTCCAGCCCGCTGAGCGACACCTCCAGGTCTGCATTCACCAGCACGGCATCAAACTCCGGCGCTGCCGCCAGCTCCACCCGCGCCCGCTCCAGGCGCCGGGCGATCGCCTCCTCGCTGTCGGTGCCGCGGCCGCGGATGCGGCGCTCCAACTCCTCGAAACTGGGGGGCTCCACGAACAGCTGGAAGGCGGCAGGAAAGCTGGCACGCACCTGGCGGGCTCCCTCCAGTTCGATCTCCAGCAGCACCGGCCGCCCCGCAGTCAGGTGCTCCTCCACCGGCGGCCGGGGCGTGCCGTAAAGATTGCCGGCGAATTCGGCCCACTCCAGGAAGCCGCCCTCCGCCACCTGGGCTTCGAACCGCTCCCGGCTCAGGAAGAAGTAGTGCTCCCCCTCCACCTCCCCCTGGCGCGGAGAGCGGGTGGTGGCCGAAACCGAGAGCCAGATGGAGGGATGGCGCTGCAGCAGGAGGTTCACCAGCGTGCCCTTGCCGACCCCGCTGGGCCCGGTGATCACGGTGAGCCGGCCAGGGGAGACGGGAGGGGCCATGGCGCACGGGGGAGGCGGGAATGGCGAAAGAGTAGAAGTGAACGGGCCTCTCCCCTGTGGCTCCGCTCCGCCCCTGCAAGCTGCGCGCCCCGATGGCTGCCTCCCCGCCCTCCCGGGATCCGATCCAGGCCCTCGATGCCACAGGCGTGCAGGCCGTGCTTTCGGAACTGCGGCCGGCGCTGATTCCCAGTCGGTTTGAGAAGGCCCAGCAGGGCGATCCCCACACGATCCAACTGGGCCTGCGCAGCCTGGAGGGCATCCACTGGCTTGAACTCAGCTGGCTCGCGGAGGCACCGCGGCTGCTGGCGATCCCCGCCCCCCCCCGCCAGGGCGAAGGCAGCACCCTGGCCCAGCAGCTGCAGCACGGCCTGCGCGGTCTGGCCCTGGTGGCCATGGAACAGCAGGGCTGGGAGCGGGTGGTGGAGCTGCACTTCGCCCGCCGGCCCGGGGAAGCCGCCCAACGCTTCCTGGTGCTCGAACTGATGGGGCGGCACAGCAATCTGTTCCTGCTCGACGAGGACCGGCGGGTGATCGCCCTGGGGCGGCAGGTGCGCGCCGACCAGTCCCGCCTGCGACCGATCGGCACCGGCGACCCCTACGGCCCCCCGCCGGCGGCGGCCGGCGATCCCCCCCGGCTCGAGGAGAGCGAGGCCCACTGGCGGCAGCGACTGGCCCTGGTGCCGGTTCCGCTCAAACGGGCGCTGATGGAGGCCTACCAGGGCATCTCTCCCGCCCTCTGCCGCCAGCTGGTCGGTGCCGACGACAACCTGCTGCAGCGCAACGTGCGCGACCTGAGCCCGGGCGACTGGCAGAGCCTGCGCCAGCGCTGGCAGGCCTGGCTCGAAGCCGTGGCGCAGCAGCGATTCGTGCTGCGACGGGGCGGAGCCAGTGACTGGTGCTGCTGGAGCGAGGCAAGCCACGAGCCAGCCGTTTCGGAACCGCTGGCGATCAACCGGGGCCTGGCGGACTACTACGGCGAACGGCTGGAGCGGCTGCGCTGCGGCCGGAGGCGCCATGCCCTGGAGCAACGGCTGCGCCATGCCACCGAAAAGGAAAGCCGTGAGGCGGAAAGGCAGCGGCAGCTGCTGGCGGCCGTGGCCGGCAGCGATGGGCTGCAGCGCCAGGCCGATGCCCTGCTCTGCCTGCCCAACCCCGACCGCTCCCAGGTGGATGCCGCCCAGAAGCTCTACCGCCAGGCCCGCAGGCTGCGCCGCTCCGTGGCGGCGATCACACCGCGGCTGGAACAGCACGAACAGCGGCTCGCCGCCCTGGAAGCCAGCCTGATCTATCTGGACCAGGCGGAGGGGGAGGCGCCGCTGCAGGCCCTGGAGGAGGAGCTCGACGAACTCCTGGGCCTTGTCTCCCGCCGTCGCGGCGGGCCCACGGGCCGGGCGGAACGCCGCCGCCACGAGGCCGGGGCAAGCGGGCCGGTGCCCCTCGAACTCCGCACCGGCGCGGGCCTGCGGGTGCAGGTGGGCCGCAACCATCGCCAGAACGAGTGGATCAGCCTGCGCCAGGCCCGCCGGGGCGACCTCTGGTTCCATGCCCAGGAATGCCCCGGCAGCCATGTGGTGCTCAAGGGATCCGAAGCCCCCCCCGGAGAAGCCGACCTGCTCGCCGCCGCCGATCTGGCCGCCCATTTCAGCCGCGCACGCGGCAATGCCCGGGTGCCGGTGGTGATGGTGCCCACCGATGAACTGCAGCGGATCCCCGGTGCCGGCCCCGGCACGGTCCGCCACCGCGGCGGGGAGGTGCTGTGGGGAGAGCCCGCCCGGGCCCTGCCGCTGCTCCGCCCCCCTAACCTCAACGGGGAAGAGAGGCCATGAGCGACATCGAGACCCCCCCGCCCGTTGCCGTCGCTGCCCCTCAGGAGCAGGTCGCCCCTGAGCGGGAAGTCATCCCCGCTGAGGAGGACTTTCCAGGCGAAGTGCAGATGAGCCTGGTGGACCATCTCGAGGAACTGCGGCGCCGCATCCTGCGGAGCCTGCTGGCCGTGGTGATCGGCGCCGCCGGTTGCCTGGTGCTGGTCAAACCGCTGGTGCGGCTGCTGGAGCAGCCCGCCGCCGGCATCCGTTTCCTGCAGCTGGCCCCGGGGGAATACCTGATGGTTTCCCTGAAGGTGGCGGGGTATGCCGGGCTCACCCTGGCCCTGCCCTACATCCTGTTCGAGGCCCTCGGCTTCGTGCTGCCGGGCCTCACCCGCCGTGAACGCAGGCTGGTGGCACCGGCCGTGGCCGGCTCCACCGTGCTGTTCGCCGCCGGCCTGGCCTTTGCCTGGTGGGCTCTGGTGCCGGCCGCCCTGCGGTTCCTGGTGGGTTACGGAGCCGATGTGGTCGAACCGATGTGGTCGATCGAGCGCTACCTCGACTTCGTGCTGCTGTTGATGGTGGCCACGGCCCTGGCCTTCCAGCTGCCGGTGCTGCAGCTGTTGCTCGGCGTGCTGCGGCTGGTCGACTCACGACGCATGCTCGCCTCCTGGCGCTGGGTGGTGCTGATCAGCGCCCTGGCCGGCGCCGTGCTCACCCCCTCCACAGACCCGGTCACGAGGCTGCTGCTCAGCGGCGCCATCACCGCCCTCTATCTGGTGGGGGTGGGGCTGGTGCGCCTCACCGAAGGGGCCCGCTCAGCCGCGACCGGCCCGGTGCCCCTGCAGGGGGGCTGAGGCCCGGTCGATCAGAGCAGGAATTCACTGAGTCGTCCCGGCGCCGGCTCCAGGGCGAGGGAAAGGGCCTTGCCCAGGCGGGGCCGGTCGCGGCCGCTGCGCAGCCAGTGGCGCACCTCCGGCGCCACCCCCAGATCATTGAGGGCGGCCGCCAACTGGTCCATCCGCTCGCCATAGGCCTCGGCCGTCATCGGAAACGACTGCTGCTCCAGGTATCCCCACATCACCTGGAGATACAGACGACCCCGGCGCTGCACCAGCTGCATGGCGAAGGAGGCCTGCCAGCGCTCCCGCAGCAGGGCGATCAGTTCGGCGCCGCTCAGGGGGTCGGCATCGGTTGGAGCCATGGCGGCGCGTTGCCCCGGGGAACCCACTCCGGGGGCCCACTATGGCGCCGTGTCGGCGTGCCGGCGGCCCCGCTCATTTCAAACAGGTAACAAAGCGCGGCCGTCACCGGGCCCCGCCGGCCGCGGTGCCGCGACCGGGCGGGGGCAAGGTTCATAATGGGCGCCACGTTGCCCCGCTGACACCGGAACGTTCCGTATGACCCAGATGCCTGCGAGCGCCTCGAACGGTGACGTCCCCGGAATGGGTCGTCGGCAGTTCATGAATCTGCTCACCTTCGGTTCGGTGACCGGCGTGGCCCTCGGGGCGCTGTACCCGGTGGTGAACTACTTCATCCCCCCCCGGGCGGCCGGGGCCGGTGGTGGCACCACCGCCAAGGATGCCGCAGGCAACAGCGTCACCGCCTCCGGCTGGCTGGCCTCCCACAAGGAAGGTGATTACAGCCTCGTGCAGGGCCTCAAGGGCGATCCCACCTATCTGGTGGTCGAGGGTCCCGAAGCCATCGGCAACTACGGCATCAACGCCATCTGCACCCACCTCGGTTGCGTGGTGCCCTGGAACAGCGGCGCCGGCAAGTTCATGTGCCCCTGCCACGGCAGCCAGTACGACGCCACCGGCAAGGTGGTGCGTGGCCCGGCCCCCCTCTCCCTGGCCCTGGCCCACGTGAACGTCGAGAACGACAACGTGTTCCTCTCCCAGTGGACCGAAACGGACTTCCGCACCGGCGACAAGCCCTGGTGGGTCTGAACCCGGACCTGAACCGCACCAGATCCTCCTCTCCAGCGCCAGCTTCCGTCCGCTTCCTTCCCATGCGTCGCTCCCTTTCCCTTCTCCTCGGCAGCCTGCTCGCGATCACCGCGATGGTGGCCGGCGCTGCCCCCAGCTGGGCCTATCCCTTCTACGCGCAGCAGAACTACGCCAGCCCCCGTGAAGCCACGGGCAAGATCGTCTGCGCCAACTGCCACCTGGCCAAGAAGGCCACCCGGGTGGAGGTGCCCCAGGCCGTCTTCCCCGACACCGTCTTCAAGGCGGAAGTGGAGATCCCCTACGACACCTCCGTGCAGCAGGTGGCCGGTGACGGCAGCCCTACCGGCCTGAATGTGGGTGCCGTGGTGATGCTTCCCGAAGGCTTCACCCTTGCCCCCCAGGACCGCCTGAGCGAAGAGCTCAAGGAAGAGACCAAGGGGATCTACTACACCCAGTACAGCGACACCCAGCCCAACATCCTGCTGGTGGGTCCCCTCCCCGGCGACCAGCACCAGAAGATCGTTTTCCCCGTTCTCTCCCCCAACCCCGCCACCGACAGCAACATCCACTTCGGCAAGTACCAGCTGCATGTGGGCGGCAACCGCGGCCGCGGCCAGGTGAATCCCACCGGTGAGAAGACCAACAACGGCGTTTTCAACGCCACCACCACCGGAACCATCACCGACATCGAGGTGGGCGACAACGGCGCCTCCACCGTCACCATCAAGACCGCAGACGGCAGCGTCACCGAAACCATCCCGGCCGGCCCCAGCCTGCTGGTGAAGGTGGGCGACCGGATCGAAACCGGTTCCCCCCTCACCAACGACCCCAACGTGGGGGGCTTCGGCCAGATGGATGCCGAAGTCGTGCTGCAGAACCCCGTGCGGATCTACGGCATGCTCGCCTTCTTCGCCGCCGTGGCCCTGGCCCAGATCCTGCTCGTGCTCAAGAAGCGCCAGGTGGAGAAGGTGCAGGCCGCCGAGGGGATCGTCTGAATCCCCCTCGACCCCTCCCTGGAATGCTGTTCGCCAGCTTCACCTCCCCGGGGCCCCGGGTTTTCCAGCTGGGCCCCTTTGCCTTGCGTTGGTACGGTCTGCTGATCGCCCTGGCGGTGCTCACCGGCCTGTTGCTGGCCATGCGGCTCGGCCGCCGGCGCGGCATCGATGACGCCCTGATCGCCGATCTGCTCCCCGTGCTGGTGATCGGCGCCGTGCTCGGGGCCCGCAGCTATTACGTGGCGCTCGAATGGCGTCAATACCAGGGCCACTGGCAGGACGCCCTCGCCATCTGGCGGGGCGGCATCGCCATCCATGGCGCCCTGATCGGTGGCACGATCGCCACGATCCTGTTCTGTCGCTGGCGAAAGCAGCGCTTCTGGCCGTTGCTGGATGTGCTGGTGCCCGCCGTGGCCCTGGGCCAGGCGATCGGCCGCTGGGGCAATTTCTTCAACTCCGAGGCCTTCGGCCTGCCCACGGACCTTCCCTGGAAGCTGACGATCCCGGTGGCCAACCGTCCGGAGCAATTCCTCGACCAGGCCACCTTCCATCCCACCTTCCTCTACGAATCCCTCTGGAATCTGGGGGTCTGTGGCCTGCTGCTGCTGCTGTTCCGCCAGGCAAGTCGCGGCCGGATCCAGCTGCCGGCCGGGGCCCTGAGCTGCGTGTATCTGATGGCTTACAGCTCCGGCCGGGTCTGGATCGAGGGCCTGCGGCTCGATCCCCTCTGCCTTTTCTCCACCCCTCCCTTCTGCAGCGGCGGCCTGCGCATGGCCCAGCTGATGAGCCTGCTGCTGATCGCCATCGGCGGCCTCGGCCTGTGGTGGTTGGTGATCCGTCAACGTTCCCTTCCCGATCCCAGTGGAGTGACCCCATGAACGAAGCCCAGCCAACGGCTCGGGTGCGAATCGTCGGAGCAGGCCCCGGCGCCCCCGACCTGCTCACCCTCCGGGCCGCCCGGGCGATCGAACAGGCCGAGGTGCTCGTCTGGACCGATTCCCTGGTGAGCCCGCAGATCGCGGCCCTCGCTCCGGAAGGATGCGAACGGATCCGCACCAGCACCCTCACCCTGGAGGAGGTGATCGAAGTGGTGGTCGATCGGGCCCTGGCCGGTCGCAACGTGGTGCGCCTGCACGACGGTGACCCCTGTCTCTACGGCGCCCTGCAGGAACAGGTGTGCCGCCTGGCCGATGCGGGCGTGGCGGTGGAGGTGGTGCCCGGCCTGAGCGCCTACCAGGCCACGGCCGCCGCCCTCGGCAGGGAGCTCACCATCCCCGGCCTGGTGCAGACGATCGTGCTGAGCAGAGCCGGCGGCCGCACCGGCGTGCCCGAAAAGGAATCGCTTGAACGGCTCGCCGCGCTCGGGGCCTCCCTCTGCCTCTACCTCAGCGCCCGCCATGTGCGGGAGGTGCAGGAGCAGCTGCTGCTCCACTACCCGGCCGACACGCCGGTGGCGATCGGCCATCGGGTGAGCTGGCCTGACCAGTGGCTCACGGTGGTGCCCCTGGCGGAGATGGCCAGCACCAGCCGCGAGCGGGAGCTCATCCGCACCACCCTCTACGTGGTCAGCCCCGCCCTGCAGGCGCCGAACGAAGCCCGCTCCCGCCTCTACTCCGCCAGCCACAACCACCTGTTCCGGGGAGGAGCGGAATAGGGCCGCCTCTGATCATCCCTCAGCCGATCACCTCCACGTCGATCACCTCCGAAGCATCCGCCGACCGCGGTACGCGCCGGCCGAGCTCGGCGGCGGCGTAGTCCCCCAGCTTGCGGGTCATCATGTAGTCGATGCCGCCGCCCACCAGGCCGCCCAGCAGGGGAATCGCCTTGTGCAGATTCACCACCCCCTCCTGGCCGAACTTGCTCACCAGCCGGAAGCCCACGGCCCGGTTGATGGCGGCCAGGGCGGCAGCCGGCAACCGCCGGATCTGGGCCTGGGCGAACTGCTGGCTGGCCTTCACGCCGATCTGCTTGAGCACCTCGCCGGCCTCCTCGCCGATCAGGGTGAGCAGGATCTGGGTGCGCACCGAATCGTCCTCCAGCGAGAAGCCATAGAGGTCGGCGATGGCAGCCACAAGGCGGGTCTGGATCACCCAGGTGGCGGTCACCGCCGCCGGCAGCTGCACCGGCAGGAAGGCGAAGCCGCCGATGCCGGTCACGAAGCCGGTGCCGGCATTCCAGCGGGCCTGGTCCTCGATCAACTCCTCGATCGCCTGAGGCAAGCCCACCTGGTCAGCCCGCTGCCGGTATTCCTGGGCCAGCTGGGCAGCGGACTTGAACCGCAGCGGCTCGCCGCCGATCGGATTGGGAAGGGGCGCACCTTCGATGCCCCAGCGCACGATCGACGTGACCAGCTCCTCAGCCCAGGCCTGGGGGTCGAGGTCTTGGGCCATGGGCGGAGGCGCGGGGCTGGTTCCCAACCGTAGACAGCGACTGGCGCCGCGATCACCCCACCGCAGGGAGCGGATCCCCGCCATCGAGCACCGGCGCCTCCGCCACCAGCTCCCGCTCGAGCCGGTCGCGATCGAACCGACAGCCCAGCCGCTCGGCGATCGACTCCACATCCCGGGCGGCATTGCCCAGGCAGCAGGTGCCGCCGGGGGAAGGGGTCACGTTGAACACCAGACCCGGCATCGCCGGAATCGTCACCTCGCCGAGCATCAGCCGGCGCTCGCTCTTGTTGATCAGCTGGGGCCGCACCCCTCCGTAGCCCTCGGCGAAACGCAGATCCTCAAGCCTCAGCCCAGGAACGATCTTGCGTGCATCGGCAAGGAACAGGCGCCGCCGCAGCCAGGGAACCTCGAACAGCAGGTTCCTGACGATGTAGTTGCGGATGTCGGCCACCCCGAACAGCTGCCAGAACACCGCCAACACCGCCCAGTCCAGCCGCAGCACCTGCAGGAACTCCCAGAAGGAGGCGGGCACGTAGCGCTCCAGAAGGGGAAGCAGCAGGGCGGTGGGGCCGAAGCGGGTCTTGCCGGGAGCCCGCACATCCGGATCGCCGTGGATGGCGGCGAAGGGCAGTTTGTCGTTCTGCACGGTGTAGACCTTGCCCCGCAGCAGGTCGGGCGTGAAGTAGAAACTGCCCGCCACCGGCAGACAGGAATACTGGAGGCCGAAGCCCATCCGCTGCGCCATCAGCAGGCTGTGGGCGCCGGCATTGACCACCACATGGCGGGCCCGGATCGTGACCCCCGCTTCCGCCCGGGCAGCACCGGCCTGGGCAGCACCGGCCTGGAGCTGCACCACAAACTCGTCTCCCACCGGCGTGATCTTCTCCACCGTGGTGCCGAGCCGCAGATCGAGGCGGCGTTCGGTGCCGTGGAGCGCCTGGCGGGCCTGGTCCACGAACGATTCGGCCAGCGCCTCGTAATCCACCGCCGTGGCGGAGCGGCGGATGCCGATCGCCAGCAGCTCCTCCGGACGCAGCACCCCCTCCACCAGGGCCACATGGGGCTCCCATTGGGCGATCTGCTCCTTGTCGAGCAGTTCCAT
The DNA here is from genome assembly GCA_046342815.1 of Cyanobacteriota bacterium. GTDB lineage: Bacteria > Cyanobacteriota > Cyanobacteriia > PCC-6307 > Cyanobiaceae > Cyanobium. The sequence goes on along the minus strand of JBKDOV010000150.1, from coordinate 36,275 downwards.
GGCAGGGAAGTGGGGCGAAAACTGCTCGAAGCGACGGCGCAGCAACGTGCATTCCCGCTCCCCCACCGCCAGCACCATCTTCGGGGTGCGGAACACGCAGCGGTCCCGCTGCTCCGGCTCCAGCAGATCGGCGTAGTGGGAGATCATCTCGGCGGTGCGCTTCACCTTCAGCGCCTTTTCGAGGGTGTAGTTGGTCTCGATATCGCCGCAGTGGATGGTCTGGCTGTTGTTGGTGGCCTTCGAATTCACCTGGGCCAGCCGGTCGTAGCGCTCCACCAGGGTGAGATGCCCCAGATCGGTGTACCGGGCCAGTTCAAACAGCAGGGCCGTACCGCAGACCCCACCCCCCACGATCAGCACATCGGTGCGGAGTTCAGCCTGCTCGGAGCCGCCAACGGTGGCACCCAGGGGCGCAGGGGAGGGGGAGGCCGAGGAGGGGAAGGAGGCCGTGCTGCCGGACAAGCCTGGAGGGGGTGAAGGAAAACCCATCGTCGCCCATGGCCGCAGGGGCCAGGGCCCTCGGTGATCTACAATCACTGGGCTGCGGTCAACGCACGCGGGCGATTAGCACAGCGGTAGCGCACTTCCTTCACACGGAAGGGGTCACTGGTTCGAATCCAGTATCGCCCATCTCGATTTTCCATGAATTCTGAGCGGTTTCGTAGTGGTCCTTTGTGATCACAAACCGCGATGGCCTCCATCCGTCAGATCCATGGGCGTTGGCAGCTGCAGCTTCGCTGCGGCCATGGCTCAGGCTTTGGTAGCCCAGTCCCTTTGGGGTCGCCATACTGCCTCTCAGCTCAGCGGACGCAGCGGTGACCGATCCTCAGACAGCTTCCGGCACGGATGCGATCCCCGAACTGCTGCAGCTCGGCGAACGACTGCGGCAGGCCCGGCAGGCCCAGGGCCTGAGCCTGGACGAACTGGCCGATCGGCTGCGCATCGGCGCCGATCAGCTGGTGGCGTTGGAGAGCGGCGACCGCAGTCGGCTGCGGGAACCGGTGTTCGTGATTGCCCAGGCGAAGCGGGTGGCGGCGGTGCTGGGGGTGGATGTGGACGAGCAGGTGGCGGCGCTGCGCCGCAGCCGGCTGATGCAGCAGGCCCCGAAACCCCTGCCCACCCCCCTGATCGCTGCCCAGCCCCGCCCGGCAGCGAGCCCAGGAACAGCGTCAGCGCCGCCCCCCCGCGAAAGCATCCAGGCAGCGGACCGCTCCGGTCCCAGCCTGCCGGTGAGCCTGCTGACCGCCGGACTGGCGGTGGCAGGGGCCCTGGCGATCGGCCAGGCCGCCCAACGCTGGCAATCGAGCCCGAAGCCGCCCGCGCCGGCCCCTGTCGTGGCGCCCCGACCCCAACCGGCCGCTCCCCCGACATCCGCCGCAAAGCCCCCCGCCACCGCTCCTGTGGCCCCGGCCGCCGGTGCGGCCGAACTGGTGCTGCGCACCCCCGAACCCAGCTGGGTCGAGGTGCAGGACAGTGCCGGCAAGCGACTGTTCGAAGGCACCCTCAGTGGCGAGAAGCGTTTCCCGCTCGGCCAGGGCCTGAAGGTGATGGCGGGCCGGCCGGATCTGGTGACCGCCGCCGTCGGAGCCAAACCGCCACGCCCGCTGGGCACCATCCAGACGATCGATTGGCAGGTGTTCAGCCCTGAGGTAACCCTTCCGGCCCCAGCACCCTGAGCTGCAGGCCGGTGGTCTCCAGCACCAGCTGCCGGCAGGATCGAAGGCTCCAGCATTCCAGGCTCAGGTCCACCGGCGCCTGACCAGGTTCGGGCGGAGCCGGCAGCAACGTGATCGTGACCCCGGTGGGCGCTGCACTCTTGGGGCTGTCGGCACGCACCCGCACCCCCGCCAGCATCGCGGCGGGGCGTCGGTCGAGGGCCACCGCCAGGCGCAGCAGCAGCGCCATCGCGCTGACGGTGCGGCGATCCTCCCGCCCCTCGATCAGCTGCCACGACTCATGCCGTTTCTTCGGCAGGCTGCGACGGTGATAGCGGGCGATCGCCGCCACCATCAGATGTTCGGCCTGGGAATAGCCGAGCAGTTCCCCGTGGCGGATCAGGTACCAGGTGTGCTTGTGGTAGGCGCCGATGTTGATGTGCTTGCCACAGGCATGGAGCTGGGCGGCCGCCCAGAGCAGATGGCGCCCCTGACCATCGTCATGGTGCAGCAGGCCGCGGGTCTGGTCGTAGAGGCTCAGGGCGTGGCCGGCCACCCGCTCGGCCCGGGGCAGGTCCACCCCGTAGCTGCGGGCCAGGTGCAGCACCGTGCGCTCCCGGATCGTGCTCTGGAACGCAAACCGGTCGCCCAGCAGGTCGTTGCGCAGCATCCAGTCCACGATCAGGCCCTCGCGCAGGGCCCGGTCGCAGACCACCAACTCCCGCACCTGCAGCATCGCCATGGCGGTCTGCAGGATCAGGGCACCGGGCACGATGATCTCGGCGCGGCGTTCGTTGAGGGGGGCCAGGGCCTTGCGCTGCTCCGGCCCCATCGCCACCAGCCGGGCCACCAGCTGATCCACCCGGGCGCGGCTGAGGCGATAGCCGTGCAACTTCAACGGGGGCCGCTCCTCGTCGGCCGCCGCCAGGGCCGCCAGGGCCATGGCGGTGCCGCTGGTGCCGACCATCACCGGCTTCTCGCCATGGCGCAGCTGGAGCTTCACCTGGGCCACCGCCGGATCCAGCGCCCCCTGGATGTAGGCCTCCAGAAACGTGCGCCGGCCCGCCGGCAACGGATCCTGCTGGCAGAACTCCCGCTGCAGCCGCACCGCACCGATGCGGGTGCTGGTGAGGGCCCGGGCATCGGCACTGTCGGCGAGGATCAGCTCGGTCGAGCCTCCCCCGATGTCGAGGATCAGATGGGGGATGTCGCCGAAGGTCATGCCCGAGAGCACCCCGAGGTAGATCAGCCGCGCCTCTTCCGGCCCGCTGACCAGATCCACTTCCAGCCCGAGCTGGTCCTGCAGGCTCTGCAGGAACTGGCGGCCGTTGGGCGCCTCCCGCACGGCACTGGTGGCGGCGGTGACGATCTGCTCCACCCCGTGGCTGGCCGCCAGGTCCCGGCACTGACGCAGGGTGTGGAAGGCCCGATCAATCGACTCCTCACTCAGATCACCCGTTTCGGGATCGCGCTCCCCCAGGCGGGTGGTGGATTTTTCCGCCAGTACCACGCGGAAGCTGCGGAGCATCGGGTCCACCGCCGCCACCAGCAGGTGAATCGAATTGGTGCCGATGTCGATGGCGGCCACCCGTCGCTCCCCCGGCTTCACCAGCTCCGGGGAGGGAGGCGCAGGAAAATCTTCCGGCTGCAGAGCCGGCGCGGCAGTCTCGGCCGGAGGTTGGGCCATCCGTTCAGAGCCGGCAGCGGCGGCGCCACTTTGCCACCGAAGGGCCCCCTGAGGCAGCTCTAGGGTGCGCCCAGCGATTCACGGGCAGGGCCGTCGTGGCTGAACAGATCGCCCAGGGCGGTGCGGAACAACAGCTACGGAGGGGAGCGGGCGCCTGGCTGGAACTGTTGCGCTGGCACAAACCCAGCGGCCGGCTGATCCTGCTGATCCCCGCCGGCTGGGCCCTGTGGCTGTCGCCGGCGGCTCCCCCTGCTCCGATCCTGCTGGGCTGGATCGTGCTCGGGGGTCTGGCGGTGAGCGGGGCCGGCTGCATCGCCAACGACCTCTGGGACCGGCGCATCGATCCGCTGGTGGAGAGAACCCGTCACCGTCCCCTGGCCGATGGTCGGGTGAGCACCACAACGGCCGTGGTGCTGCTGCTGGTGTGTCTGCTTCTGGCCCTGCTGGTGGTGCTGGCCCTGCCGGTGGCCCATCGCTCCCTCTGCCTGGGGCTGGCGGCGGCCACCCTGCCGCCGGTGCTGCTCTACCCCTCGGCCAAGCGCTGGTTCGCCCTGCCCCAGCTGGTGCTGGCCCTCTGCTGGGGCTTCGCGGTGCTGATCCCCTGGGCCGCCGCCAGCGGCTCCCTCAGCGGAGCCGCCCCAACGGCCCTGGTGCTGACGCTCACCTGGTTGGCCGCGGTGGTGTGGACCTTCGGCTTCGACACCGTCTATGCCATGAGCGACCGCGAGGACGACCAGCGGCTGGGGGTGCGCAGCAGTGCCCTCACCCTGGGCAGGGCGGCCCCGCTCACCGTGGCCCTCTGCTACGCCCTCAGCTGCGTGGCCCTGGCGGCCGCGGCCGGACTGGCGGGCATCGCCTCCGCCCCCTTCTGGGGCGCCTGGGCCGTGGCCGCCGCCGGCATGCAGCGCGAAGCCCTGGCCCTGCGGCGCCAGAATCTGCCCCGCAGCGTTTACGGCCGCCACTTCGCCCGCCAGGTGCTGCTCGGCAGCCTGCTGCTGTTCGCTCTGGTGCTCGGGCGGGCCCTGCCCTGAATTCCCCGCTTCGCCGCGGCCGCCCCTCTCCCGACCCCATGCTCCGCCCCACTCCCTCCCTTTCCCTGCCGGCTCCCCTGCGCGCCGGCGACCGGGTGCAGCTGGTGGCCGCCAGCTCTGCCCTGGGGGACGGCAGCAAGCTGGAGGCCGGCCTGACGCTGCTGCGCCAGTGGGGACTGGAGGTGGAGGCGGAGATCCAACCGCTCGTGGAGCGCCGCTGGGGCTACCTGGCCGGCCGCGACCACGAACGGGCCGCAGACCTGGCCATGGCCCAGGGGCAACCGCCTGCCGCCCTGCATGCCTGCGTGCGGGGCGGCTGGGGCGCAGCCCGCCTGCTGGAGACCCCGCTGGAGCTGCCGAATTCCTGGCTGCTGGGCTTCTCCGATGTCACCTCGCTGCTGCTGGCCCAGGTGGCCCGGGGCCAGGGCGGCGCCATCCACGGCCCCCTGCTCACCACCCTTGCCAGCGAACCGCTCTGGAGTCAGGAGCGACTGCGCAGCCTGCTGTTCGGCGAACCGCTGAGCGCGCTGCAGGGGGAAGGCTGGCAGGGCGGCCAGGCCGAAGGTCCCCTGCTGGTGGCCAACCTCACCGTGGCCACCCACCTGCTGGGCACCCCCCACCTGCCGCCGCTGGCGGGGGCGATCCTGATTCTCGAGGATGTGGGCGAGGCGCCCTACCGGATCGAACGCATGCTCACGCACTGGCGCCTGTGCGGGGCCCTGCAGGGGCTCGCCGGCATCGGGTTCGGCAGCTTCGAGGGCTGCGAGGAGGCCGACAGCCGGGCCGAGGAGCCCGAGGATCGGCGCTTCAGCCTGCAGCAGGTGCTGCAGGAACGCACCGCCGACCTCGGCATCCCGGTGCTGGGCGGCCTGCCGGTGGGGCACAGCCCCGGCAATGCCGCCCTGCCGCTCGGCATCCAGGCCCGGCTCGACGGCCACCGGGGCACGCTCGAGCTGCTTTCCCCTTAAGAGCTGCTTTCCCCTTAAGGGGCCGGGGAGCTGCCGCTGGCAGCCTGGCGGCCCGCTCGCCCCGCCAGCACCGCCTCGGCGACCGTGAGGTCGAAGGGGGTGGTGAGCTTGATGTTGGAGGGCGGCGCCTCCAGGATGCGCACGGGCAGGTCGAGCCGTTCGTACAGGGCCGCGTCATCGGTGACGCTCCAGCCCTCGGCCATGGCGCGGGCATGGGCCTGCCGCAGCTGTTCCACCCCGAAGCCCTGGGGCGTCTGGGCCGCCCAGAGCAGGCTGCGATCCGGCGTGGCGGCGATGCGTCCCTCGCCATCCACCTGCTTGATCGTGTCGGTGACGGGAGTGGCGGCAATCATGCCGGCCCCCTCCGCGGCGGCCTGCCGCAGCGCCACCACACAGCGCGCCAGCAGCTCCGGCTCCAGCAGGCAGCGGGCGCCGTCATGGATGAGCACGCAGTCGGCCTCCGCAGGCAGAGCCGCCAGCCCCAGGCTCACCGACTCCTGACGGGTGTCGCCCCCCAGGATCCATTCCACCGGCCGGTCCGGGCAGGCTGCCGCCACGATCGCCGCCACCGCCTCGGCATCCACCGGCTGCCCCATGATGCCGATCCAGCGGATTTCCTGGCAGGCCAGGGCCGCCCGCAGGGTCCAGGCGAGCACCGGGGCCCCAGCCACCGGCAGCAGCAGCTTGTTGCCGGTGGCCCCCATGCGACGGCCGGTTCCCGCGGCAGCGATCAGCAAATGCACAAGCGACTCCCCTTTCCGGACAGGACGATGGGTTTCCCTCCATAAAATCAGCCCGCCAGGCCGCCCAACCCGCGCCATGCGAGCACTGTTCCTGATCCCGGGCGATGGCGTCAGCCAACTGCAGAGCCTGCCAGCCGTGGCAGCCACGGCCCGCCAGCTCGGCTTCCAGATGCAGGTGGTCTGCAGTCCCGAAGTGGCCGGGGTGTGGAAGCTGCTGCCGGAAGTGGAGAAGGTCATCCCCTTCAACTTCGCCAACGCCACCCTCGCCGACTGGGCCAACCTGCTGGGCTCGGTGCGGGAGCCCGATTTCCAGGCCTGCATCAACCTGGCGGGCGGGCGGCAGCTGGATCTGCTGCTCTCGATGAGCCACATCCCGGCCCGCATCGCCGCCAGCGGCTTCTCGGCCACCGAAACAGTGAGCCCACCGAGCGACGGTTGGCCCAGCCAGGCCCTGGCGGCCTATCTGCAGCCGATCGGGGTGCCGCTCGATGCCGGGAATTTCCGCCTCTCGCTGCCCCAGGAAAGCGTCAAGGCGGCGGTGGCCAGCCTGCCCGCCGGGGACGGCCCGATGCTGCTGCTGGCGCCGGCCGGGGTGCCGGGCGACTGGCCCGACCAGCGCTGGAAGGAACTGCCCGAGCAGATCCGCACCACCCTGCCCGGCCTGCGCTGCCTCCAGGTGGGCCCCTCCAGCGCCGCGGCGACCCTGCAGCGGGCCGCCCTGGTGGCCGCCAGTGATGTGGTGCTGGCCAGCGATCCGCTCACCGAAGAGCTGGCCCTGCTCTGCGGGGTGCCCCTGGTGGCCCTAGGGCGCTCCCAGGCCAGCCTGCCGGCCCGGGCCGGAGTGAAGGGGCTGGAGGCCCGCAACGGCCTGGCCGATCTCAGCAACGCCGATGTGCTCACAGCCCTCGGGCTGAGCTGACGGCCCCATGGCAGTGCCCTGGCCAGGTCGGCGGCGCCGACCGCCCTCCACCCGCACCAGGCGTCCGTGGCTGATGCCCCTGGTCGCCCTGGTGGCCCTGGTCAACATCTCCGCCCTCGGCTACCGCATCACCGAGGGCTGGGACTGGGGCGACTGCTACTGGATGGTGGCGATCTCGATCACCACCATCGGCTATGGCGAGGTCCAACCCCTGTCCCATGCCGGCAGGATCGTCACGGTGCTGTCCCTGATCGGCGGCCTGGTGGTGGTGCAGCAGACCCTCCGGAGTCTGCTGACCCTCTCCGAATCGGGCTATTTCCGGCGCCTGAGCGAGCGCCGCTTCCTCCACTGGCTAAGCCGCATGAATAACCATGTGATCATCTGCGGATACGGCCGCATCGGCCGCGAGATCGCCGAGCAACTGATCCGCGAAGGCATACCGCTGCTGGTGGTGGAGATGGATCCGGCCAGCAGGGAGCAGGCCGAGGAGCGGGGTCTGCCGGTGCTGATGGCCGACGCCACCCTCGATGAAACGCTCGTGGAGGCCGGCATCCACCGCTGCCGCAGCCTGGTGGCGGCGCTCACCAGCAATGCCTCCAATCTCTACGTTGTGCTGAGCGCCAGGGGCCTGGCCCCCGACTGCCGGCTGATCGCCAGGGCTGACAGCGCCGAAGCCGAACGCAAGCTGCGCCTGGCCGGCGCCGACCAGGTGGTGAGCCCCTACGTGGCAGGAGCCCGGACCATGGCCGCCACGGCCCTGCGGCCGTTGGCGGTGAGCTTCATGGAGCTGCTGGCGGGCTCCGATTGCGAGGTGGAGGAGTTCCAGCTCAGCAACGACCCCGCCGCCCTGGGGGAGATCAATGGAGCCAGCCTCGCGGACCTGCAGCTGGGAAGGCGCAGCGGCGCCATGGTGCTGGCGTTGCGCAATCCGGCGCCCCCCGCCAGCCTGCGCAATCCCTACCGCGAGGACGAACCCGAAACCCTGGTGGCCAATCCCGGCGGCCACGTGCGTCTGGCCCCAGGGCAGCTGCTGGTGGTGCTGGGCAGTAAAGAACAGCTGCTTCGATTCAGCAGCCTGCTGGGCCCGGCCCTGGTGAATGTGGGCAGCATGCCGGCCTGAACCCCAGGGGCCGGGCGGCATGGCGCCATACGATCGCCGCCACGCCGCCTTGCCTCCGATGGCCTCCACCGCTCCCCTCTCCGGCCAGACCGCCTTGGTGACAGGAGCCAGCCGTGGCATCGGCAGGGCGATCGCCCTCGAACTGGCTGCCGCCGGCGCCACGGTGGTGGTGAATTACGCCCACTCCCCCGAGGCGGCCGAAGCGGTGGTGGCGGAAATCACCACCGCCGGCGGCCAGGCCTGGAGCCTGCAGGCCAACGTGGCCGTGGAGAGCGAGGTGGAGTCGATGGTGAAGGCGGTGCTGGAGCGGCAGGGACGCCTCGATGTGCTCGTGAACAACGCCGGCATCACCCGGGACGGCCTGGTGATGCGCATGAAGACCCCCGACTGGCAGAGCGTGATCGATCTGAACCTCACCGGGGTGTTTCTGTGCACCCGGGCCGTGAGCCGGGTGATGCTCAAGGCCCGGGCCGGCAGGATCATCAACATCACCTCGGTGGTGGCCCTGATGGGCAACCCGGGCCAGGCCAACTACAGCGCCGCCAAGGCGGGCCTGCTCGGCCTCACCCGCAGCAATGCCGCGGAATTCGCCGGTCGGGGCGTCACGGTGAATGCGGTCGCCCCCGGCTTCATCGAAAGCGACATGACCGCCGAACTCGACCAGGAGCGCATCCTGGCCGCCATTCCGCTGGGAAGGATGGGCCAGCCATCCGAAGTGGCGGGCGCCGTGCGCTTCCTGGCGGGGGACCCAGCCGCCGCCTACATCACCGGCCAGGTGCTGCAGGTGGATGGCGGCATGGTGATGCGCTGAAGCCGGGGTTCACTGCGGCTCCGGCGACTCCAGGGGCTGGGCCAGATCCTCCCGCAACCGCCGGATCCGTTGCAGCAGACGCAACCTGCGACTGCGGGCCGTGATTGTCAGGAACAGCCGGATCGGCACATAGACAAGCGCCATCAGCACCCCGAGTGCGGCGATCAACAGGAACACCATCCCGTCGCTGCCGGTGGTCCCGGAGATCAACACCTCCCCGGAGGCGTTGTCGATGGTCTGCTGCAGCAGATCCTCCATACCCCAGACAGTACCCACTTCCGCACCGATTCGGGTTTCCCCACTCGTCTGCGGTGGGGTGCTGCATGGGAGCCTGGATCACGGTCTCCTCTCCTTGTCTGCGCCCGATGGCCAAGCTGATCCAGTTCTCGGATGCCTCCCGCGATTCCCTGGAACGGGGCGTGAACGCCCTGGCCGAGGCGGTGAAGGTCACCATCGGGCCGAAGGGCCGCAACGTGGTGCTGGAGAAGAAGTTCGGTGCGCCCGACATCGTCAACGACGGCGTGACGATCGCCAAGGAGATCGAACTCGAGGATCCGTTCGAGAACATCGGAGCGAAGCTGATCCAGCAGGTGGCCTCCAAGACCAAGGACACCGCCGGTGACGGCACCACCACCGCCACGGTGCTCGCCCAGGCGATGGTGCATGAAGGCCTTCGCAACGTGGCGGCCGGCGCCAGCCCCGTCGCCCTGCGCCGCGGCATGGAGCAGGCGGTGGTCACGGTGGTCGAAGCGATCCGCAGCCGCGCCCGCGCCGTGGAAGGGGAAGCCATCCGCCAGGTGGCCGCCGTCAGCTCCGGCAACGACGAAGAGATCGGCCGGATGATCGCCGAAGCCATGGCCAAGGTCAGCGCCGACGGCGTGATCACCGTGGAGGAGTCGAAATCCCTCTCCACCGAGCTGGAGGTGACCGAGGGCATGGCCTTCGATCGGGGCTACTCCTCGCCCTACTTCATCACCGACCAGGACCGTCGGGAGTGCAGCTTCGACAATCCGCTGCTGCTGATCACGGACCGCAAGATCAGCGCCATCACCGATCTGGTGCCCGTGCTGGAGGCGGTTTCCCGCAGCGGCCGGCCCCTGGTGATCCTGGCAGAAGAGGTGGAGGGGGAAGCCCTCGCCACCCTGGTGGTGAACAAGACCCGCGGCGTGCTGCAGGTGGCGGCCGTGCGGGCTCCCGGTTTCGGGGACCGCCGCAAGGCGATGCTGCAGGACATCGCCACCCTCACCGGTGGGCAGGTGATCAGCGAGGACCGGGCGATGACCCTCGACAAGGTGGGCCTCGAGGACCTCGGCCACGCCCATCGGATCACGATCAGCAAGGACGAGACCACGATCGTGGCCGACGAGGCCCTCAAGGGGGCGGTGGCCGATCGGGTGGCCGCGATCAAGCGCGAACTGGAGGCCACCGATTCGGAATACGACCGCGAGAAGCTGGCGGAAAGGATTGCCAAGCTCGCCGGTGGTGTGGCCGTGATCAAGGTGGGTGCTCCCACCGAAACCGAGCTCCGCAACCGCAAGCTGCGGATCGAGGATGCCCTCAACGCCACCCGCGCCGCCATTGAGGAGGGGATCATCGCCGGGGGCGGCAGCACCCTGCTGCAGGTGGCGGGCGAGCTGGATGCGGTGGCGGCCGCCTGCAGCGGCGACGAGCGCACTGGCGTGGAGATCGTGCAGCGGGCCCTTTCGGCGCCGGCCCGGCAGATCGCGATCAATGCCGGCGTCAACGGCGACGTGGTGGTGAACGAGATCCGGGTGCGCGGCCAGGGATTCAACGCCCTCACCGGCACCTACGAGGATCTGCTCAGCGCCGGCATCCTCGATGCGGCCAAGGTGGTGCGGCTGGGACTTCAGGATGCGGTGTCGATCGCCTCGCTGCTGATCACCACGGAAGCGGTGATCGCCGACAAACCCGAACCGGCGGCCCCTCCCGCGGGCGATAGCGGAATGGGAGGCATGGGCGGTATGGGTGGCATGGGCGGCATGGGCATGCCCGGGATGATGTGAGCTCCGGTACCCGCCCCCGTCTGGTGAGCACGCCTCAGAGCGCGCTCACCAGACGGGCATGGATCCGACACACGCTCAAGGCCTGACGGGGTGGGTTGCTGCAGAGCTTGCCCAGCTCACGGTTGAGGGCCTGGAACTGGGCCAGGTGCTGGCTGTTCATGGGCATCCCGAAAAAGGGAATCCCCAGCGCCATCGAACCGCAGAACCCAAGCCCGGTCAGCATCGACAACCACCGACCGGCGACCCGCGGCAGCAGCGGTGAAAAGTGTGGTCCCATGACTTCCCCCAGCGACTAACCGATCACCAAAGTGAACCGTAGGCCTTTCCATGCTGGCCAGGAAGCGGTAGGAAAACGGCTTGCTTCAGGAAATTTTGGGAACCTGGCCGGAAGCTACGGGCCGGTTCCCTCCCCCATCCTGCGCACGTAGGCGGCCACCTGCAGGTCGAGGCCGGTGAGGGCCGTGCCCACCACCACGGCGTCGGCCCCTTCCGCCAGGGCGCGCGCCGCCTGCTCCCCGGAGGCGATGCCCCCCTCGCACACGAGAGTCACCGACTCCGGCAAGGCGGACCGCAGGCTGGGCAGCAGCTCCCAGCCAGGGGGCTGGAGAGCCGCCGTGGCCTCCGTGTAGCCGTAGAGGGTGGTGCCGATCCAGGTGCAGCCGAGCTGGGCGGCCCGCAGCCCATGGGCCACGCTGTCCACATCGGCCATCAGCGGCACCGCCAGCTCCCGGTGGCAGCGCTCGATCAGCTCCTCCAGCCTCTGGCCCGCCGGGCGGGGACGATCGGTGGCATCCAGGGCCACCACATCGGCACCGGCGGCACGGACGGCCACGATCTCGTCCCAGCCGGGGGTGATGTAGACGGGGCTGTCGGCAAAGGTGCGCTTCCACAGACCCACGATCAAGGCGTCGGGGCAGCGCCGCCGCACCGCAGCGATGTGTTCCGGACTCTCGAGCCGTACCCCGAGAGCCCCGCGCAGCAGGCAGGCCTCCGCCATGGCGGAAATCACCATCGGATCACGCAATGGTGAGCCCTCCGGGGCCTGCACCGACACGATCAAGCCACCCCGCAGGGCGGCGCGATCGGGAAGAACGGCCGCCATCAGGAGGCCCGGGGCAGATCTTCTGCGGCATCGGGCAGCCAGATGCGCAGATCGGCCAAGGCCTCCGGGGCCGGCGCCGGACGGTTGCTGCGAGGCAGGGAGGGCATCTTCAGCCGGCGGCTCGGGTCGGGGGTCTGATCGGGGGTCTGATCAGGGGTCGGTTCGGCCGTCCAGCGGGGAATGGGGAACGTGAACTCCCCAGCGACTGGGGCGGAGGCCACCGCGAACGGGCTGGATGGGGCCGCAGCCGGGGGAAGATCCTCACGGATCGGCGTCTCCCCGATCGCAGCGCTGGCAGGCTCGAACGACTCGGTCTCCCCGGAGGCCTGGAATGGGGCCATGGCCGTGTCGAGAGCGTGCCGCAGCCGCAACTTCAGACGGGTCAGGGGCCCCCGATCGATAGAAGCAGGGGACTCCAACGGGACCTCCGACTCAAACGGGACCTCCGACGCCAGCGGGACCTCCGGCTGCTGGTGGGGACCGACGCGGCTCAGCCCCTGGCTGCGCAACGCCCCGGACACCAGCGCTAACACGGTTGGATCTGGAGACAGCAGCGGGGGCTCGGCGCTCAGAGCAGCGAGGCCAGCAGAATTGCCGGAAGGGCCGGCAAATGGGCGGGCAGCAGGAGGGGCTTCCGAGCCGAGGGAGCCGATCGGCCTGGAATCTGGGACTTCCGTGGCGTTGAGGCCGGAAGCCGGTGTTTCGGTGAGGGAATAGGCCACCAGGGCCTCGTCCAGCGTGGACTCCACTACGGCCTCCAGGGAAGCGGAAGCCGGCGGCCAGCCCTGATGGGGTTCGGAGATGGTGACCAGCACCGCGCCCTCGTGCTCGACCTCGAAAAATTCCTCTGGCACAGGGTTCTCACTGAACAGGGGCACCGGCACCGAAAGGGGCGGCAGCGCCTCGGGCTGCTCCGCGACGAGCGGGAGGGCACCCTGCGGATCCCGAGCAAACTCCAGCACCGGCGCAGCCGCCTGCGGCTGGCGATCGAGCGGGCAATCGAGCAGCTGCTCCAGCCAGGCGACCGCCTCAGCGGACTGAGCCTGGCCGAGGGTCGTGGAGACGAAATCCGCGAGCGAGGAAACACCCCTGCGGTGGGCCCATTGGTTGGCCAGCCTCCGGCTGGCATCCGCATCCCTTCGATGCACCGCCTCCAGCAACTGGGCCGGGAGATCGGAAGGGGCGGACTTCACGGCAGAGGGGGATCGCGGGGGCTGGGACACGACGGGAGGTGTCAGGTGAGTTTGCGATCCAGCAGGGGGCGGATCGCGAGGAACAGACCCACCGCCAGAGCCGCCAGGATGGCGAGACAGGTGGCGGCGTTCAGGGAGCCGTACGGGGCCTGCAGCACCACCTCGGTGAAGCTGAAGGTTCCCGCATAGGCGGCGCGGATCGGTTCAATCGCGAAGGTAAGGGGATTCAGGCTTGCTAGCCAGCCCAACCAGGTCGGCATGAAGGAAATCGGTGCCAAAGCGGTGCTGGCGAACAGCAGCGGCAGGTTGGCCACGAAGATCACCGCGATCAGTTCGATATGGCCCGGCAGGGCGAACGCCAGCCCGAGGCTCAGGGCCGTGACCGCAAACACCAGCAGCAGCAGGGTCACCAGCACCACCAGCAACCCCATGCCGCCGGGCCAGCCGTAGCCCAGCAGGGCGGCGGTGACCATGATCGCCAGGCTCTGAATCAAGCTGAGACTGGTGATATAGAGAACGGACGCGAGAACGATCGAACTGCGGGAGCGCAGGGGGGCGACCAGCAGTCGGTTGAGAAATCCGAATTCCCGGTCGAACATCACCGGCAGGCCGGCATTGAGGGCGGCACTGAAGGCGGTGAACACGATCACCCCCGCCCCGAGGAAACGGCCATAGCTCATGCCGCCAGGCAGCAGCCCCTCCGGCGCCTTGGCGAACAGGGCCCCGAACAGGATCAACCAGATCAGCGGCTGGAGCACCCCCGCCACCAGGGTGGAAGGGCGGCGGGCCAACTGCACGAACAGGCGGCGGGTGAGGGCCAGGGTCTCCTGGCGAATCTCGGCGAAGGCCGAGGGTTCCCGCGGGGCCTCCGCCGTTGGGCTCAGGGAAGGGGTGGCGCTGGTCATGGCAGGGGGGTCAGGCTGCGAAGGGGGGATGGGCGAGCGGCAAGGAAAAGGGGGGCTCAGCGCATGGACTGCTTGCGTTCGGCCTTCGGATCCCGCAGGCCAGCCACCGAGAGCTCCGCATCCATCAGGGTGCGACCGGTGGCCTGGAGATAGACATCATCGAGGCTGGGGCGGCTCTGGGCCAGGGCGAACACCGGCAGCCGGGCCTCCTCGAGCTGGCGGCGCAGCCGGTCGACGACGCCCTCGTTCTCCACCACCAGATTGAGGGAATAGCCCTGGGCACGGTTGACGACCACCTGGCGCACCCCTTCACAGGCCTGCAGCAACTGCTGCACCTTTGAGGCCTCAGCGGCATCGCTGAATTCCCGCACCCGCAGCGTCACCCGGTCGCCGCCCAGAGCGGCCTTGAGCTCGGCGGGGGGGCCCTCGGCGATCACCCGGCCGGATTCGATGATCGCCAGACGATCGGCAAGGGCATCCACCTCCTCGAGGTAATGGCTGCTGAGCAGCACCGTGGTGCCCTGATCCCGCAGCTGCCGCAGCACCTGCCAGATGGCCGAGCGGCTCTCGATGTCGAGGCCCACGGTGGGTTCATCCAGCACCAGAACCCTGGGACTGTGGAGCAGACCGGCGGCCAGATCGAGGCGGCGACGCATGCCGCCCGAGTAGGTGCCGCAACGCCGGTCGATCCAATCGTCCATGCCGAGCAGTTCGATCAGTTCGGCGATGCGGCGATCACGGCTGCTGCTGGGCAGGTGGTACAGGTCTCCCTGCAGGGCCAGCAACTCGCGGCCGCTGAGGATCTTGTCGATCGCCACCTCCTGGGCCACGTAGCCGAGCTGGCGGCGAACGGCCCTGGGATCCGCCAGGGCATCAAGACCATTCACGCGCACCGTGCCGGCATCGGGGGCCAGCAGGGTGCAGAGAATGCGAAGGGCGGTGGTCTTGCCTGCTCCGTTCGGTCCCAGCAGGCCATAAAGGGCGCCCTGGGGCACACTCAGGCTCAGGTCGTCGAGGGCCTGGACCGGCTGGGACTTACGGCTGCCGTACCGCTTGCTCAGGTGCTGCAGCTCGATCAAGCCAGGGAAACTCCCATAGAAATGAAGTGCCCTGATCCTAGAAACTGCCGGAGACGGGAAGCCGCACCGGCAGGGTCAGCAGCTGGGTGAGCGCCGCAGCGTCGAGACCGGCCGCCTGGGGGGTGCGGGCCAGCACCAGCAGCAGACAGATGCCGAACAGATAAAGGATCGACCAGCGGAACAGATTGCGGGCCCTCTGGGGATCCTCAGGCTGCTGACCCAGCTGCCCACTGAGCTGGAGCAGCCTGGCGTTGAAGGGAATCACCAGCAGGCCATAGAGCCAGCCGCCACTCGGAAGCACCAGGACCCCGAGGGCGCTGAGCAGCACCGTGAGCCAGCTGTAGCGGGCAATGGCCCGTACGGTGATCCCCACCCCCTTCACCGCCGGCAGCATCGGGATGCCCACCGAGCGGTAATCCTCGCGGAGCAACAGGGCAAGAGCCCAGAAGTGGGCGGGGGTCCAGGCCATCACCAGGGCGAACAGCCACCAGCCACCCCAGCCCGGCTGACCGCCGGCGGCGGCGGCCCCCACCAGGGGCGGGATGGCGCCGGCCACCCCACCGATCACGATGTTCTGGGTGGTGCGTGGCTTGAGCAGGGCCGTGTAAAGCAGCACATAACTGCAGAGCCCCAGCAGAGCGAGGCCAGCGGCCAGGCAGTTGACCCCGAGCACCAGCACCAGCACCGATGCGGCGGTGAGCAGCACGGCCAGGGCGAAGGCCTGGCGCCTTGCCAGGCGCCCGGAGGGCAGGGCGCGCCGGCTGGTGCGCTGCATGCGTCCGTCGAGCTCCTCCTCCCAGAGGCAGTTGAGCACCCCGGCAGCGGCGGCCGCCATGGCACCGCCCAGCAGGGTGCAGAACACCCGTAACGGCGAGAGGGGCCAGGAGGCGGAAAGGGCCATGCCGCCGATGGTGGTGGCCAGCAACAGGGGAATCAGGCGGGGCTTGGCCACCTCCAGCCAGGCCGGCAGGCGCACCGAAGGACGTACGACAGGCGGCGAAACGGCTGGCGAGGGAACGGCTGGCGGGGGAACGGTGGTCGCCAGCGGCAGGGAAGCGGGGCTGGTGCTGGTGCTAACCATGGGCGACCTCCGGGTCGGCAGGAAAAGGGGTCGGGGAGCCGGCACCGAGGCTGCGGCCCCAGACAGCGCCGATGAGGGCCACCAGCAGGGCCGCCAGCAACTGGTGGGCCACGGTGACGGCAGGAATCGAGAGCTGCAGCCGCAGGGTGAACACCCCGAGCAGGATCTGCACGGGCACCAGGGCCGCCAGCGCGAAGGCAAGCCAGCGCAGAGCCCCCCGCCCGGCCGGCAGAGCCAGGGAGGCAGGAGCCAGCAGCAGGCAGCCGCAGGCCGCGGCCGAGGCCCCCTGCCGATGCAGCAACAGCCAACGGCATCCCTCGCCGGCGGCCAGGCACCGGTCAGCGGCCCACTGGCTGGCCATCGCTCCGCCGAGCAGACACTGGCCGAGGGCCAGCACCGCGGCCAGTGCCGCCAGAGCGAACCACCAGGGCGGCAGGGAGGCGGAGGAAGACGCCGGGGCGGGGAGGCACTCCAGGGCTTGATGAATGCCGCTGAGCAGCAGGACCAGCACCAGGGCGGTGCCCAGGTGGGCCGTCACCGTGGGGGCGGCGAGCAGGCCGGTGACCGTGAGCGCCCCGAGCCCGCCCTGGACCACCACAAGCAGCAGGGCCAGGGCCGCGGCCCAGGGCAACCAGGGGGGCAGCCTGGAGCGACCCCACCAGGCCAGACCAAGAAACACCAGCAGGGCCACCCCCACCAGGAAGGCATCGAGCCGGTGGAACCACTCCAGGAACACCTGGAGATTCATGCGTCCGCCAGGCAGGAAGGATCCGTAACAGAGCGGCCAATCGGGGCAGGCCAGCCCGGCCTCCATTACGCGGGTGGCCCCGCCGATCACCACCAGGGCCACCAGGGCGACCACCAGATGGGAGGTGAGCAGCCGTAGCCCCGCCTGCAGGCCGAGGGGACGCTCACTGGAGAAGGACGGAATGAAACGAGAAGGCGCCAGAGACATCGCCGACGCTGTAATCGGGGTCTCAAGTTAGCGAGTTTGTGCAGATGAGGAATCCCGCACATCTCGGTAGCAAATGTGAAATTTGGCGGCAAAAGCGAGGGTGATCACACCCACGGCCCCGCACCGTCTTTGTCACCCATAGGCTGGAAGGTAGGCCCTGCCGCTCTGCGTCCACCTCCGCACCACCGCACTCTTCCGTGACGATTCCTCCCGCCCTGATCACCCTTCTGGTGGGCATGGCTCTTGTGCTCGCCGGCCTCTGGGTGGGCCAGAACGTTTCGTTGCTGCCGGTGGATGCCAGCAGCAATGCACCTGTTTATGACTCTTTATTCCGGGTGCTGTTCAGCATCGGAACCATCCTCTTTCTGGGGATCGTCGGCCTGCTGGTCTTCAGCCTGATCCGCTTCCGCAGACGCAGCTGGGAAACCAGCGATGGCGAAGCGATCGAAGGCAACCTGCCCCTCGAAATCGTCTGGACTGCCATCCCCGCAATCGTCGTGTTGTTCGTTGGCATCTACAGCTACGACATTTATGAGCGGATGGGCGGAATGGTTCCCCTCAATGATCACTCCGCCATGCACGCTTCGATGGCCTCTTCCATGGATGCCTCGATGAATTCCATGGCCACCGAAGCGCCGAAGGGAGCCGTGCCCGCCGCCAGGGTCTGGGGGGGTATCAGCGGAGCCGAGGCGGCGGCAGGAGCTCTGCCTGTCGAACTCACGGCCATGCAGTTCGCCTTCATCTTCCATTACCCGGACGGTGACATCACCAGCGGTGAACTGCACGTTCCCGCCGACCGTCCGATCGAACTGCGCATGAAGGCAAACGATGTGATCCATGCCTTCTGGGTGCCGCAATTCCGGCTCAAGCAGGACGTCATCCCCGGCCAGCCCACGGTGCTCACCTTCACCGCCACCCGGCCGGGCACCTACCCGATTGTCTGCGCCGAACTCTGCGGCCCTTACCACGGAGGCATGCGCACCAACGTGGTGGTGCATGAGCCTGAAGCGTTCGACTCCTGGCTGGAGAAGAACCGTCCGGCTCCGCCCCCTCCGCCCGCCGCCAGCGGCGCAGCGACCGCCTCCGCTACGGCCCCAGCCGGGGCTCCTCCGTCGAAAGCCTGATCCCGATTCCTCGCCCCAGTCCCCACCACCGCCATGACCCTCGCCTCCCCCAGGGACTTTGAGCCAGAAAGCCTGCAGCCCCAAGGCTGGCTGCGCTACCTGAGCTTCAGCCTCGACCACAAGGTGATCGGGATTCAATATCTCCTCTGCGGCTTCCTCTTCTATCTGATCGGTGGTGCCCTGGCCGGCGTGATCCGCACCGAACTGGCCAGCCCGATCAGCAATTTCGTGAGCCGTGAGACCTACAACCAGGTTCTCACCCTGCACGGCACGATCATGATCTTCCTCTGGATCGTGCCCGTGGTGAATGGGGCGTTTGGCAATTACCTGATTCCCTTTTATGTGGGAGCCAGGGACATGGCTTTTCCCCGCCTGAATGCGGTGGCTTTCTGGCTGATTCCACCGGCCGGAATCCTGCTGATCAGCAGCTACTTCATCGCCGGTGGAGCCGCCCAGTCCGGCTGGACCGCCTACCCGCCGCTCAGCATCTCCACCCCAGCCATCGGCCAGGTGATCTGGATTCTGAGTGTGTTACTGCTGGGGGGAAGCTCCATCTTCGGCGGCATCAATTTCATCGCCACGATCCTGAAGCTTCGGAGACCTGGCCTGAAGATGATGCAACTACCGATGTACTGCTGGGCGATGCTTGGCACCAGCATTCTCGTGGTGCTCTCCACTCCGGTACTGGCGGGAACCCTGATCCTGCTGAGCTTCGACATCATTGCCCACACCGGATTCTTCAATCCGACTCTGGGGGGGAATGTGGTGGTCTATCAACACCTTTTCTGGTTCTACTCCCACCCAGCGGTGTACATCATGGTGCTGCCGGCCTTCGGCCTGGTGAGCGAAATCCTGCCGGTTCACGCCCGCAAACCCCTGTTCGGTTACACCACGATGGTGTATTCGATCCTCGGCATCGTGGTGCTGGGACTGATCGTTTGGGCCCACCACATGTTCACCAGCGGCACGCCCCCGTGGATGCGCCTGTTCTTCACGATCGCCACCTCGTTCATCGCCGTACCCACCGGCATCAAGTTCTTCAACTGGCTGGCCACGCTCTGGGGAGGCAAGATCGCCCTCAACAGCGCCATGCTGTTCGCCTGCGCCTTCATCGTCAATTTCGTGTTCGGCGGCATCACCGGGGTGGCCCTGGCCCAGGTGCCCTTCGACATCCACGTGCATGACACCTATTTCGTAGTTGCCCACTTCCACTACATCGTCTACGGCGGCACCGTCTTCGTGATCTTCAGTGCCGTCTATCACTGGTTCCCGAAGTTCACCGGTCGGATGCCCAACGAACATCTTGGCCGCCTGCATTTCCTGCTCACCTTCATCGGCTTCAACCTCTGCTTCGCGCCCCAGCACTGGCTCGGACTCAACGGCATGCCGCGGCGGGTTGCGGAATACGACCCCCAGTTCGCCTTCTGGAATCAGGTGAGCAGCGTGGGAGCCCTGCTGATGGCGATCAGCACCCTTCCCTTCCTGGTGAATGTGGTGGTCAGCGCGCTGCGGGGCCAGCCGGCCGGGGACAATCCCTGGAAAGCCCTGACCCCGGAATGGCTCACCAGTTCGCCTCCACCGGTGGAGAACTGGCTGGGAGAAGCCCCGCTCGTGGAGCATCCCTACGGCTACGGCAGCGAACCGGGACGCCTCGACCTCCAGGCCACCACAGGGCAGGAGATCTGGTCCGGCAGCCGCCGCTGACCCGCCACTTCTTACCGCTGACCCCCTGATCCCCGCTCTCTCCCGCTCCCCTTCAGGCTCCCCATGACCAGCCTCGCCCCCACCTCCGACGTCGGCGCCACCACCGAAGCCGCCCCCCATGGCAGTGGGGCCGGCGAGGGCCATGGCGACTACCGCCTGTTCGGACTGGCCACCTTCCTGGTGGCCGACGGGATGACCTTCGCAGGTTTCTTCGCCGCCTACCTCACCTTCCGGGCCGTCAATCCCCTGCCAGCAGGCTCCACCTACGAGCTGGAGCTGGTGCTGCCGACAATCAACACCATGCTGCTGCTGATCAGCAGCTTCACCTTCCATCGCGCCGGTCGCAATCTGCTGGCGGGTGCGCGGAGCGCCAGCCGCAACTGGCTGCTGGCGACGATCGCCCTGGGGGTGCTGTTCCTGGCCGGTCAGATGGTGGAGTACTTCCACCTTCCCTTCGGACTGACATCAAACCTTTTCGCCAGCACGTTCTACGCCCTGACGGGATTCCATGGCCTGCACGTGACCCTCGGAGTGATCTGCATGCTGCTGGTGTGGTGGCAGACCCGGGAAGGCGGGCGCATCACTGCCGCCAACCCGTTCGGCCTGGAGGCAACAGAGCTCTACTGGCACTTCGTGGATGGGATCTGGGTGGTGCTGTTCGGCATTCTTTACCTGCTCTGAAGCAGAGACCCGGACTTATGACCACGGACTCCTGACCTCAGCCCGCCAATGGTTGCCGCTTTCACGATCGGATCGGCACAATTCAGAGGAATGCTGCGGGCAGGCTGAGATGGCCCCCTACACAACATCCGGTGCGTCGAATCCTCGCCATTCGAACGGCACCCACACGGAAGGCAACGGCACCGCTCCGATGCTCGAAGGGAAGGCTCTTCTCGACAAAGCCCGGTCCCTCAGCAATCGACCGGAAGACCAGATCGCCAGGGCCTGCGGCTACGTGGGGCCCAGCGGTCGGGTGCTGAAGAAAAGCTTCTACCGCGCCCTTGTGGCGGCCAAGGGTTACGTGCTGCCCTCCAGCAGCGGCCATGGCAGCGTCAGCAAGGGCAGGCAGGCCGAGTTCCGCACTCGGGTGCACGGCAACGGCAACCTGCTGATCGGCCAGGCCTACACCCGCAAGATGGGGCTGGAACCCGGCCAGGAATTCCGGATCGAACTGCACCGCGAAACCGGCTCGATCTGGCTGCTGCCGCTCGAGCCGGAATCCGAGGGTTGAAGGCCGGCGTTAGACGCCGGCCTTGTCGACTGGGTTGGCCTCACCGAGCGGATGGGTCTGGCGGTGGAAGCTGGCGCTGAAGGTGAGCAGATCCAGGCCGCTGAACAGGAAGCTGATCCCCACCAGGGTGCCCAGAACCCAGAGCAGGTTCGGGCCCTTCATGGTGAGAATCAACAGGCCGAGGATCAGGGTCACGATGCCGTTGAGCAGGCCCCAAGCCCAGCCCTTCACATGGCGGTGAGTGAGCGCCACCACGGTGCTCAGGGCACCCTCCGCCAGGAACACCACACCCACAGCCAGGGCCAGGGCCGCCACCTGCAGCGCCGCACTGGCGGGGCCGGCCGTCATCTGCTGAATCATCCAGATGCCCGCCACCAGGAAGAGGGTGGCCACCACCAGCCGCCAGAAGCTGAGCATGCGGCTGAGCCGGTGGGTGCGGGCCATCGTGTTCACCCAGCCGACGATGCCGCCCACCAGGAAGGAAATGGCGACCACGGCCGTCACCCAGGTGGAGGCCACCAGAGGGAAGAGCAGGGCCAGCAGGCCCAGCACCAGCATCACGATCCCCTCGGCCAGGGTGAAGCTGCGCAGGGTGGAGTTCAGACGCGAGAGCTCCTCAGGGGAGGTGCGCCGGGAAACGAGATCCGAAAGCTCGGAGGCCATGGCGGGGGCCGGTGCGGCAATTCCTTCGGAAGTTAGGCAGGGGAAAGGCGTCTGACTACCCAAACGGCAAAGCCCTTCATCGTCCAGGCCTCACCAGCAGGCCTCACCAGCCATGGCCGGCCAGCCATTGCGCATCGATGGTGGGCTCCGCTTCCCCGGAAGCGGGGGTGCCGGCTGCCTGCAGCAGCCTTTCGGTGTACTTGGCCAACAGATCGGCCTCAAGGTTCACCGCATCCCCCACCCGACGCCTCGCGAGAGTGGTGCTGGCCCAGGTGTGGGGAATCACGGCGATCCAGAACTGCTGGCCCGCGCCACCGCAACCGGCCACGGTGAGGCTGATACCGTCCACCGCCACGCTGGCCTTCTCGCAGATGTAGCGGCCATAGGCGGGGTCGTCCCAGGCGAGTTCCAGCCGCCAGGCGTGGGCTTCCCGGGCAATGGCCAGCACCGTTCCGCCGCCATCCACATGGCCGCTCACCAGATGGCCCCCCAGGCGATCGCTGAGGCGCAACGCCGGCTCCAGATTCACCCAGCCCCCCACAGCGGCCCGGGCCCCCAGGGTGCTGCGGCTGAGCGTTTCCTCGCTCATATCGGCGCGGAAGCCATCGCTGAACCGTTCCGCCACCGTGAGGCAGACCCCATCCACCGCCACGCTCTCCCCCAGGGTCAGCCCCGCCGGATCGAGGCCCGCGTCGGCGGCGATCCGCACCCGCACCCCAGCCGGGCAACGCTCCAGCCGACCGATCGCCTGCACCAGTCCGGTGAACATTCCGTAGGGGGTGGATCCTCTGGCCATAATCGTTTCACGGGCCCGTCCGGAAGCCGAGAGGAGCGAAGCAGCGATGGTGGAGATGCGCGTCGCCGGAATCGCCCTCGATGCGGCGAGCCGCAGCCCGATCGTGTTGCTGCGGGACCCCTCGGGCCGCCGCCAGGTGCCGATCTGGATCGATCAATCCCAGGCCCAGAACATCCTGGCCGGCATCAACCAGGAGCGACCTCCCCGGCCCCTCAGCCACGACCTGATGGCCAGCCTGCTGGAGGCCGGAGGCCTGCAGCTGGAGCGGGTGATCATCCACACGATCGAAGACAACACCTTCCGGGCGGTGTTGAAACTGACCAACCCCAGCGGCGAAACCATGGAGATGGACGCCCGGCCCAGCGACGCGATCGCCCTCGCCCTGCGCACCGACAGCAGCATCTGGATGCTGGAGGAAGTGGTGGCCGATGCCTCGATTCCGGTGGATGCGGAGGCCGATGCGGAGGACCAGGAGGATTTCCGGCGCTTCCTCGATCGCACCAGTCCCGCCGAACTGATCCGCCACCTGCGCAACGAATCTCCTCCGCCCGACTCCCGCGGCGAAGGGGAGCCCCCGGAAGACGGCCATGGCGACTCCGACGGCGGCGACTGACGCCACCGCCCCCAGCCGCCGCCCCTTTGGCCGGGGCCGCCCGGTATCGCTGTTCACGCTCGGCACGATGCGGGCCCTGGGTTCGAAGGCCCAGATGGAGGAGGTGCTGCGGGCAGCCCTCACGGCAGGCATCAACCATCTGGAGACCGCCCCGGCCTACGGACCGGCGGAAACCTTCCTGGGCCAGGCCCTGCGCCGACTCGCAGCCGCGGCGGAACCGCCGGTGCTCACCAGCAAGATCCTTCCCGGACCCGACCTTCAGCAAGGCCAGGAGCAGCTGCGCGGCTCGCTGCAGCGGCTGGGGGTGGCCCGGCTCGACAATCTCGCCGTGCATGGCCTCAACCGAGCGGAGCACCTGGACTGGGCCGTGCGCGGCGCGGGGGCCGAGCTGCTGCGCTGGGCCCTCGGCGAAGGGCTGGTGGGGCAGGTGGGGTTTTCCAGCCACGGCAGCACCGAGCTGATCGAGGAAGCGCTCCAGAGCGGCGCGTTCAGCTTCTGCAGCCTGCATCTGCACCTGTTCGACCGCGAACGGCTCCCGATCGCCCAGGGGGCCCTGGCCGCAGGCCTCGGGGTGATGGCCATCTCGCCGGCCGACAAGGGAGGGCGCCTCTACGACCCGCCCGCCAGCCTGGAGGCCGACTGCGCCCCGTTCGCCCCGCTGGAGCTGGCCTATCGGTTTCTGCTCTCCCAGGGCATCAGCACCCTCACCCTGGGGGCCGAGAAAGCCGGGGATCTGGCCTGGGCCCGCAGGCTCGCCGCCGCCGGGGAGCCCCTCCAACCCAGCGAGCTGGAGGCCCTGGAGCGTCTGGAGGCGGCCGGACGCCAGCGCCTGGGGGCCGACTGGTGCGGCCAGTGCCGGGCCTGCCTGCCCTGCCCGATGGCCGTGCCGATCCCCTCCCTGCTGCGGCTGCGCAACCTGGCCGTGGGCCATGGCATGGAAGCCTTCGCCACAGAGCGCTACAACCTGATCGGCCGGGCAGGCCACTGGTGGGAGGAGATCAACGGGGAGGCCTGCCGAGGCTGCGGCGACTGCCTGCCCCGCTGTCCCCACGGCCTGGAGATTCCGGAGCTGCTGGCTGACACCCATCGTCGCCTGGCGGCCGCGCCGCGCCGACGGCTCTGGAGCTAGGCGCCTTCTCTGGAGCTAGGCGCCGGCTGGCGGTGCCGCCTGGTCCCAGAGCTGCTGGAGAGCCTGGCGCTCGCCGGCGCTGAGGGGCGGCAGGCTGCGGCAGCGGGCCACCACTGCAGCCGGAGGCAGCAGCAGGGCCCCGAGGGCAGCCGGCAGACGGCGCACGGCTGGCTCCAGCTGCTCGGGCGGCAGGGGCGGTACCCAGCCCGCCGCCAGCAGGGTGTCCAGCAGGGGGGCCTGCAGCGGTTCGGCCAGCCAGTCCAGCGGCGGTTCCGCCGCGGCGGCAGCCGGCCGCAGCAGCAGATTCCAGCCGATCGGGGCGCCCTGCTCCGGCAACAGGGCCCGCAGCCGGGAATCCCGCCGCAGCAGGGGAATCACCCGCTGGCGGGGCAGCACGGCCGCCTCCGCCTCCCCCGCCAGCAACAGATTCAGGCCATCGCGTTCGTCGTAGGCCAG
The DNA here is from genome assembly GCA_046342815.1 of Cyanobacteriota bacterium. Classification (GTDB taxonomy): domain Bacteria; phylum Cyanobacteriota; class Cyanobacteriia; order PCC-6307; family Cyanobiaceae; genus Cyanobium. The sequence continues at coordinate 11,286 of JBKDOV010000150.1, read as the reverse complement.
GGCCTGGGCCCGCAGCCGGCGCAAGCGCTGGGGATCGTGGTCGACCAGCTCGATCACCAGCCGCGGACTCGAAGGCAGCACCACCCGCCCCCGCAGGCTGGGATCCAGCAACAGATCCCAGCCCTGCTCCGCCCGTTCCAGCAGGTCGGAGCGGTTGCGGAGCACCAGAACCCAGGGGGACCAGGCCCAGGGGAAGGCCAGAACGGGCGCGCCTTCGGGGGCATACAACCGACTCACGGGCCGGGCCATCGGCGCCAGTCGGTTCAGCAGGGCCGGGGTGCCGATGGGCTGGAGGGAGGCGCGATCGAGCTCCGCCGCCCAGCCATCGCTTAGCTGCAGCAGGGAGGCGCTGCCACCCGGGCTCCGCCCGGCGGCCACCACCTCGGCAGGGCTGTCGAGGCTGCGGAGGCTCCAGGGTTTGGGCAGCGCCGCGCCCCAGCGCAGCGGCAGCTCGCCGCGGCTGGAGAGCAGCTGGGGAACCTGGCGGCTGCAGCCCGCCAGCAGCCCCAGGCCTCCGAACGCCCCTCCAAGGGCCACGCCTGCCCCGAGCCGCAGCACCGTGCGGCGCCGCACACCTCCCTCCGGACCCGGGGAAGCGGTGGCGGGAGAGAAGCGGGGGTCAGCCATTGCCGGACGGTAGCCGCCCATCCCCGAGCAACTGGCGACAGGCGAGATCGCAGGCCTGGGCCAACGCGGAAGCGGGGCGACCGCTCAACTGCCACAGCAGCGCCAGCCCGCCGGCCCCCACCCCCTCCTTGACGTAGCCCCGCTCGTAATCGCGGAGCGCCGGGTGCAGACCTGGGGCCTCAAACCGCAGATCGGCGGCGAATGCCAGCGGCTCCACCTCCCAGCGCGCACCGATGCGTTCAAGCAGCAGGGCCAGATCGCTGCCCGCTTCCTTCGCCACCCAGGCAGTGGTGACCACGGCCGCCACCGCCGCCAGCCGGGGGCGGAGCGGCGGCGGGGCCAGGGCCAGGGCCAGGGCCAGCACCGCCGCCATCTGGCTGCCGCCGGCGAGCAGCACCGGCAGATCCGCCTCGGCGGCGGCGAGCAGCAGACCCGCCGCCAGGGGCTGCATCGGATCGCCCAGGGCCGCCACCACCTGCCGGGGCGGCTCGCCCCCCGTCCCCGCCAGCGCCGCCGCCGCCATCCCCTGCTGCACGAGGGCAGCCTTGAGGGGATGGGCAGGCTGCAGCAGGCTGCCACTGACCAGCCCTGCTGCCTCCACCCCCAGGCCGGTGAGCAGGGCCTGGGCCGTGGTGGTTCCCCCCGGCACGCATTCCGCCAGCAGCAGGGGACGGGCGGGCCGCCCGGCGGCAAGCCGCTTCCCCCAGCGCTGGCCCTGGAGCAACAGCGCCTCGATCCGGGCCGGTGCCATGGCCTGGCCGCCGCTGAGGCATCGGGAAGGCCCGGAGTCGGCGGGGGGCGGCAACCGCAGGTGGGGCACGGCAGGGGCCACGGCACAGCCCAGATCCACCACCAGAGGCGTCAGCCCCAGGTGATCCAGCACCACCTGGCTGATCAGCGCCGGAGAGACTCCAGCCGGCAGCGGCGGCAGGGCATGGGGGCGACGCTGCTGGGGTCCCAGCAGCAGCAGCTCGGCATCGGCCGCTGCGGTCTGTCGGCGGGAGGCAGGGGTGGATCCGGCGGCGGAAATGCCTTCCACCGCGGCTGTTTCGGTAGCCGCCAGCAGCAGCAGCACCTGGGACTCGTGCCACTGCTGCCGCCAGCGGTCCTGCCAGCGGCGGGCGGCGGTGTTGCCGCCCACCAGGGGAAGGGGAAAAGGCGGCCCCGCGCTCACGGGAGCTTCGCCGGGAGCGGAAACCGCAGCGGGAGTTTCACAGGGGGTCGAGGGCCACCAGCGACCGCAGCAGCGCTGGTGGTTCGCTGATCGGTGCCCCGATCCTGGGGAAGATCCAGTAGGCCACGGCATGGAGGGCCAGGGAGACCAGCAGGTTCTGGATCAGCACCAGCAGCAGGGCCACCGCCTGCACCTGGGGCAGATCGAAGCCGGCCCCGAAACCGATCAGCGACGTGAACCGCTCCAGCAGGCCGGCGGCGGCCGTGGTGATCACCACCCAGAGGTTCTCCCCCACCAGCACCGAGAGCACCGCCACCCGCACCAGAAAACCGAAGCCCCCGATCAGGCCCCCCACCGGCAGGGTGATCCACCAGCTGCTGCGGCGACGCCAGCCCCAGCCGAGCCAGAGCGCCAGCAGGCCATAGGGGAAGAGCACCAGCGGCCCGCGGATCGGCCCCATCAACGCCACCAGCAGGAGGGCCGTGACCGCCACCCCCTCCAGGGCACAACGCCATCCGTGGCGCAGCTGCAGCAGCGCCAGCGGCAGGGGCAGGGCCAGCCGAAACAGGGGGCTGCCCACCGGCAGGTAGTACAGCGCCACCCAGAGCAGGGCAGTGGCCGAGGCCAGGTAAGCCGTGTCCATCAGCTGCCGGGCCTGACGCGCGCTGAGGCGATACCGCGAGGAAGGGGACATGGCTTCAGGGCGGCGCCGGCACCGTCCGCACCGCGGGGGCCGGCGGTGCGGCCGCGGCGCCGCTGGAGGCGGGCATGCGCTCGATCGTCTCCACCTCGAACGGCACACCGGCGGCCCGCAGCGCCTGGGTCACCACCTCGGCGGGAGCCGCAGGATCGGCCTGGGGCAGCCGGATCGTGACCCGGTAAGGCGCAGGGGCGGCCGGCTTGGCCCTGGGGCCAACCGGTGCCGCCGCCGGGCTGCCACCAGGGCGGCCGCTTGTCGGCTGGGAAGCGGGAGCAGCTGGAGGAGCGGGAGCAGCAGAGCCCGCCTTGCCAGCCGGGCGACCGGAGGCGCCCGTGGCGGCGGTGGTGCCTTTGGCGGTGCCTATGCCGGCGGCAGGGGTTGGGGTCGCCGGAGAGGTGGTGGGGCCGCCGCCAGGGCTCGGGGAATCCGTGGCAGGAGTCGGACGGGCCGCAGAAGAGGTGGTGCCAGGGGAGGAGCCCTGGGAGGACTCAGGGGAGGAGCCTGGCTGGGGCTCGCCGCCCCCGGGAGGGAAGCTGCGGGAGAGGGCCTCTCCGAACGGGGTGCCGCTGCAGCCGGCCAGCAGCAGGGGCAAGGCCAGCAGCGGCCCCAGCACCGCCCAGGAGCGGAAGGGGAGACCCATCAGCTGTCGGCCGCCTTGATCACCCGCACCGCGCTGGCCCGCAGCCGCCCGGTCTTGGTGGTGGCCGGAGCCTTCTTGGCTGCCGCCTTGGATGCGGGTTTGGTGGCCGCCTTGGTGGACTTGGCCGCCGTCTTCGTGGAGGCCTTGGCAGCGGTCTTCCCGGTGGCCTTGCCCGCACCCCTGGAGGAGGACTTGCCGCTGGCCGCCTTGGCGGCCAGCAATTCCACGGCCTGAGGGAGGGTGATCGTCTCGGCGGTGGTGCCCTCGGGCAAGGAGGCGTTCACCTTCCCCTGCTTCACGTAAAGACCATACGGACCATCGAAGAGCTGAATCGCCTCCTCCGCCCCTTCCGGAGTGCCGAGGTCGCGGAGGGCCGTGCGTCCCCCGCGCCCGCGCTTGGGCTGGGCGAGCAGCTCCAGGGCACGGCCCAGTCCGATGGCGAGCACATCGTCCTCCGCCTTGAGCGAGCGGTAGTCCTTCTCCCCCTTGCCCTTGTCATGCACCACATAGGGCCCGAAGCGGCCCAGGCCCGCCTGGATCCTTCCGCCATCGGGGTGCTCTCCCAGCAGCCGCGGCAGCCGCAGCAGACCGAGGGCGTCCTCCAGGCTCATCTCTTCGGGCTTGACACCCTTCGGCAGGGAGGCCCGCTTGGGTTTGGGGTTGTCCTCGCTCACCTGGCCCCGCTGCAGGTAAGGGCCGTACTGACCGAACAGCAGGTACACCTGGTCCCCGGTTTCGGGGTCCTCACCGAGGGATTCGGGTCCATCGGCCTTCTGTTTGAGGATCAGCTCCGCCTTCTCGGCATCGAGATCGGCGGGGGTGATCTCCTGGGGGAGGGTGGCCTTGAGCAGCTCCTCGCTGCCGTCGTCGCTCACCCTCTTGGTCTCCAGATAGGCGCCGAAACGGCCGATCCGGACCACGCAGGGCAGACCCTCCAGTTCCACGGTGCGCGACGCCCCGGGATCGATGTCGCCCTCGCGTTGCTGCACCTGGGTCTCAAGGCCCTTCTCGCCCTTGTAGAACCCCTCGAGATAGGGCAGCCACTCCACCTTGCCGGTGGAGATCTCATCGAGGGTGTTCTCCATCCGGGCGGTGAAGCCCGTATCCACCAGGTCGGGGAAGTGGTCCTCCAGCAAGGAGGTCACGGCAAAGGCCGTGAAGCTGGGGGTGAGGGAATTGTTCTGGAGCGTGGCGTAGCCCCGGTCCACGATCGTGCCGATGATGCTGGCGTAGGTGGAGGGACGGCCGATGCCTTCCTTCTCCAGCATCTTCACAAGGGCCGCCTCGCTGTAGCGGGCGGGGGGCTGGGTCTGGTGCCCGAGGGCCTCCACCCCCCGGCAGGCCGGGCTGTCGCCCACCGCCAGGGCCGGTAGCAGCACTTCCTGGCCTTCCAGGGCCGCATCGGGATCATCGCTGCCCTCCACGTAGGCGCGGAAGAAGCCGGCGAAGTCGATCCGCTTGCCGCTGGCACGGAAGGTGCCACCGGCGGCCTCCAGGTCCACCGCCAGCATCGTCAGCCGGGCATCGGCCATCTGGCTGGCCACGGTGCGCTTCCAGATCAGTTCGTAGAGCGCCAGATCCCTGCCGTCGAGACCGGTTTCGGCGGGGGTCCGGAAGGACTCGCCCGCCGGCCGGATCGCCTCATGGGCCTCCTGGGCATTGCGGGCCTTGGTGTTGAACTGACGCGGGCCCGGGCTGAGGAATTCCTTGCCGTATTTCTCGGAAACGCAGCTGCGGGCCGCCGTGATCGCCTGGTCGGAGAGATGCACCGAGTCGGTGCGCATGTAGGTGATGTAGCCCTTTTCGTAGAGCGCCTGGGCGGTGCGCATCGTCTCGCGGGCGGAGAGGCGCAGCTTGCGGTTGGCCTCCTGCTGCAGCGTGCTGGTGGTGAAGGGGGGCACGGGCTTGCGCACCGTGGGCTTCTCCTCCACCGTCGCCACCCGCCAGGGGGCGGTTTCCACCGCGGCCTGAAGCTCCCGGGCCTCGGCCTCGCTGAGCAGCTTCACCTTGCTGCCGGCCTTGAGGGCACCGGTGGTCTCGTCGAAATCGGAACCGCCGGCGATCCGCTCGCCCCGCAGGTGGGTGAGCTTGGCCTCGAAGGGGGCGGCCGCCTGCTCGAGCCGGGCCTTCAGATCCCAGTAGCTGCCGCTGCGGAAAGCCCGCCTTGCCCGCTCCCGCTGCACCAGCAGGCGCACCGCCACCGACTGCACCCGCCCCGCCGAGAGGCCCCAGGCCACCTTTTTCCAGAGCAGGGGCGAGAGGGTGTAACCCACCAGGCGGTCGAGGATCCGCCGCGTCTCCTGGGCGTGCACCAGCTCCATGTCGAGCTGTCGGGTGCTGTCCAGGGCACGACCGATCGCCTCCCGGGTGATCTCGTGGAACACCATCCGCTTCACCGGCACCTTGGGGGCGAGCAGCTGCAGAAGATGCCAGCTGATGCTCTCCCCTTCGCGGTCCTCGTCCGTGGCCAGCAGCAACTGGTCGGCCCCCTTGAGGGCGTCCTTGAGCTCCTTCACCACCTTCTTCTTGTCCTTCGGCACCACGTAGAGGGGCTCGAAATCGTTGGCGGTGTTGACCCCGAGGTTGGCCCATTTCTCGCCCTTGTGGGCGGCGGGGATCTCACTGGCGTTATTGGGGAGGTCACGCACATGGCCCATCGAGGCCTCCACCCGGAAGTCCTTCGGCAGGAAGCCCCGGATGGTGCGGGCCTTGGTGGGACTTTCGACGATGACCAGCGTGTGGGCCACGGGCAGGTGGTGAACCGCTTCCTTCTTTATCGCATCGGCGGCCGCAGCGACGAGGGATGGTGACGAGCTGCAGAGAAGATCGGGGCAGGCGAGCAGGGAAACGGGGCGGGTGACCTACCTCCCCGGCAAGGCCGCTACAGTCCGCTCCACTGGACGTTTTCCCGCAGTGGCCGACGCGACAACAGCCGCGAGTTCCGCAGCGGCAGCAGCCACTTCCGCCATCGCCTCCGGCCTCAGTACCGGCGGACTGAACCTGCAGCTCAATGCGGCAGCGATCGCCCCGGAAGCTGCCGTTCTTCTGGCTCTGCTGACCTGCCTGCTGGTGGATCTGGCCGGCGAGAAGGCCGCCAGCCGCTGGGTGCCTCCGATCTGTTACGGCGGGCTCGGCACCGCCCTGGTGCTGCTGGCCCTGCAATGGAACGGGCCCCTGGAGCCCTCCTTCCTCGGGGCGTTCCTGGCCGACAACCTGGCGATCGCCTTCCGGGCCGTAGTGGCGGCCTCCACCCTGATCTCGCTGCTGCTGAGCTGGCGCTACGTGGAACGCAGCGGCACCCCGGTGGGGGAATACGCGGCGATCCTGCTGGCCGCCACCCTCGGGGCAATGTTCCTGTGCGGCGCCACTGATCTGATCAGCATCTTCGTTTCCCTGGAAACACTTTCGGTTTCGAGTTATCTGCTCTCGGGCTACATGAAGCGGGATGCCCGCAGTTCCGAGGCAGCCCTGAAATATCTGTTGGTGGGTTCGGCAGCGGCAGCGGTCTTCCTCTATGGCGCCTCGCTGCTTTACGGACTGAGCGGCGGCTCCACCAGCCTCGAGGGTGTGGGTCTCGCCCTGCAGACCAGCGCCTCCCCGATCACGGCCCTTTCGCTGGTGTTCGTGCTGGCCACGGTGGCCTTCAAGATCGCGGCCGTTCCCTTCCACCAGTGGACGCCTGACGTCTACGAGGGATCCCCCACACCGGTGGTGGCCTTCCTCTCGGTCGGTTCGAAAGCCGCCGGCTTCGCCCTGGCCCTGCGCCTGCTGGTGGGCTGCTTCGAGAGCTTCGATGCCCAGTGGAAGTTCCTGTTCACCGTGCTGGCGATCCTCAGCATGGTGCTCGGCAACGTGGTGGCCCTCGCCCAGACCTCGATGAAGAGGATGCTTGCCTATTCCTCGATCGGCCAGGCGGGATTCGTGATGATCGGCCTGGTGTGCGGCACCGAGGAAGGCTTCTCCTCGATGGTGCTCTACATGGCGGCCTATCTGTTCATGAACCTGGGCGCCTTTGCCTGCATCATTCTCTTCTCGCTGCGTACCGGCAGCGATCGCATCGCCGACTATGCGGGCCTCTATCAGAAGGATCCGCTGATCACCCTCGGCCTCAGCCTCTGCCTGCTTTCGCTCGGCGGAATTCCTCCGATGCTCGGCTTCTTCGGCAAAATCTATCTGTTCTTCGCCGGCTGGGCCGACCACCAATATCTGCTGGTGGTGGTTGGCCTTGTCACCTCGGTTGTTTCGATCTACTACTACATCTCGGTGATCAAGATGATGGTGGTGAAGGAACCCCAGGAAGCCTCCGATGTGGTGAAGAACTACCCCGCGATCAGCTGGAACCTGGCAGGCATGCAGCCCCTGCGGGCCGCCCTGGTGGGATGTGTGCTGGTCACCGCCGTCGGCGGCATTCTCTCCAGCCCCTTGTTCAACTGGGCCAGCTCCACCGTGGCCGGCACCCCGATCCTGCAACGGGCAATCGCCACCGCAACTGCCCTTTCCCCCCTGGGCTGAGGCCCGCTCCGCCATGGCCCGATCCGGGGTGATTCCTCTCCAACGCTCCCCCTCCGTTTCCGGTGGATCGGCCGGAGATGCCGCCCCACCGGTGGCGGAACTTCTCCACGTATCCAAGGTCTACGGCAGCGGGGAAACCGCCGTGCGGGCCCTCAACGACCTCTGCCTGACGGTGCAGCGAGGTGATTATCTGGCCGTGATGGGAACGTCAGGCTCCGGCAAGAGCACGGCGATGAACATCCTCGGTTGCCTGGATCGACCCTCCAGCGGCAGCTACCGGCTGAATGGTGTTCCGGTGGAAACGCTCTCCGATGACCAACTGGCCGACCTTCGCAACCGGGAACTCGGATTTGTGTTCCAGCAGTTTCACCTTCTCCCCCAGCTCACGGCCCTGGAAAATGTGATCCTGCCGATGATCTACGCGGGAGTTCCGGCCAACGAACGGCGCGAGCGAGGCCTGCTGGCCCTAGAGAGGGTAGGGCTTTCCCAACGGGTGAACAACAAGCCCAACCAACTTTCCGGCGGCCAGCAGCAGCGGGTGGCCGTGGCCCGGGCCATGATCAACCAACCGGCTCTGCTGCTGGCGGACGAACCGACCGGGGCGCTGGATTCCCAGACCACCGCAGAAGTGCTCGGCATCTTCGACGACCTCAACGCCCAGGGAGTCACCATCCTGTTGGTCACCCATGAAAACGAAGTGGGCGCCAGGGCCCGACGGGTGGTCCACTTCCGAGACGGCAGGATCTCCGGCTGAATCAGCGCCAGGGCCTCCTCAGCCCTTGGGAGGTGCGGCTGGGTCGGCAGGGGGAGGAGAAAGCGGCGCCCGGGGACGTTCCAGGGTCTGAATCAGCTGGCCCATCAGCAGGGCAACCGCATCGATCCGCTCCCCCGCTGCGCCGTTGCCGCCCAGGCCAACCAGGCCCGGCAGACCGGGGAACCCTGCCACCATCGGGCCACCCGGATCAAGATCGCCAGGATCGGTGGCCACCCAGCCGCCGTTCTCCGGCAGACGCAGCTCGAAATGAAGGTGCGGGCCGGTGCTCAGACCGGTGCTTCCCACCCGACCGATCACCTCCCCCTGACGCACCATCTCGCCCTCCTTCACGTAAAGCTCGGAGAGGTGTCCGTAGAGGGTGCGGCGCTGGGGCTGCTCATGTTCCAGCTCCACCGCCAGGCCATAGCCACCCGCCAGGCCACTGCTCACCACCCGACCACTGAGGGCGGCCACCACCGGGGTGCCTTCGGGCGCGGCCAGGTCCCGGCCGGCATGCATGATCCAGCTGCCGATCACCGGATGGAGACGCCAGCCGAAATTGCTGGTGACCGTGGCGGAGCCGATCAGCGGAAACAGCAGCCTGGCATTGCCGTTGCCACCGATCGGGGTGGGGCGCGGCGTGACCCGGAAGACATCGGTGAGCCGGAAGCTGCCGCCGGCGCCGGAAAGCAAGGCGGTGACCGGCACCGAAATCGGCGGCAGGGGGGCCGCATCGATGCCGTAGCGCTCACCGGAGCCACTGCCGTAGCCGATCGCAGGCCCTGCGCCCTCGGCGGAACCGCTGGATTCTCCGGCCGTGGAGTAGGTGCCCACCGGGGCCCCGTTGGCCGGGATGTCGATCCGGGTGCGGCCCCTCACGCGCCGCCCATTGAGCTCATCGCGGGTGATGGCCCCCGCCTCGAAGGCCTCCCGCAGGCTGTTGGTGTCCCTCACCCGGACCCGAGGCGCCGCCCCATGGTTTTCCAGGTTGTCGATGGCCCTGTCGAAGGTGAGCACGGGGGTGGGCTGCCGCTGCCCCTCATCCGGCCGCAGCGCCTGGGGGGTACCCGCCGCCGCCGGCGCCGGAACCACCCGGGCCGGAGGTTCCGGTGCCGCGGGCGCCGCCACCGGCGGCAGCTCCGGTGCTGCTTCGGGGGTTCCTTCCGGGGCGGTCTGGGCCATCACCAGGGACACCCCAGCCAGCGGAAGGCTGGCGATGGCGGCGAGGAGCAGGGCAGGGAAGGGCTTCAGCAGCATGGATCGGGGGGAAGAAAGCGAGGCGGGAAACGAAAAGGAAATATTTGTGACGCCAATGTAGGGACTCCCGCGGCCCCGGGCACGACCGCACCGACGGCCTCAGAACCGGCGTCGCAGGAGGGTCCGGTCGTCACCGCTGCCGAGCCGCAGCGCCCCGTCGGCCTCCAGGCCCAGCACCTGCCAGGGGCGGCCTTCATGGACCAGGGGCTCGCGGGGCAACTCCAGCCGCCGCTCCGCCTCCCGACGCACCAGCTCCGGCTCCCCGCCCTGGGCCACCGCCCACTCGAGTCCGCGCAATATCCGAGCCGCCAGCCGCAGCGGCTCCGCGCAAGGGTGATGACGTCCCAGCACCTGCTGCAGGGAAATCGCCCCGCGGGGAACGGGATTTCTGCCGTTGAGCCCCACTCCCACCTGGGTCCAGCGGATCCGGCCGGCCCGCAGGCGCAGACGGGGGAGCACGCCGGCCAGTTTGCGGCCGTCCAGCAGCAGGTCGTTGGGCCACTTGATGCGCAGGGCCTGGCGCCGCGCCGGGGGCAGCAGCGCTTCGATTTCCCGCGCCACCCCCACCACCACCGCCAGGCTGGGGGCGGCGATGACCGCAGGATCCTGGGGCCAGGGCAGGGCGGCACTCAGCCACACCCCCCCGGGGGGGGAACTCCAGCGGCGCCCCTGCTGGCCATGGCCGAAGGTCTGGTGGCGGGCCAACACCGCCAGGGGCAGCCGCGGATCCCCGGCCTCGCTCTGGTGCGCCAGCCAGCGTTCCAGCTCCAGCTCGGTGCTGGCACACACGGCCATCCCCCGCAGGCGCCAGGCCAGGGGCGGCGGATCGAGCGGTGACCTGGCCTCCAGGACACGGTGGGCAGCAAGCAGACGGCCGATCAAGCGGCTCAGAGCTCCCGCAGCCAGACACCGATGCGGGCGGCGCCGGCCTCAAGCTGATCCAGCGGATGCACCAGGGCCAGCCGTTGCCAGCCCTCCCCCCCAGGGCCGAAGCCATGGCCGGGGGTCAGGCAGACCCCGGTTGCCTCGAGCAGGGCCGCGCAGAAGGCTTCGGAATCGAGGCCGCGGCTGCGCGCCTGTTCGGGAATCTGCAGCCAGAGATAGAGGGCCATCGAGGGGCGCCGCACCGGCCAGCCCACGGCCTCCAGGCAGGCGGCCATGCGGTCCCGTCGGTCGCGGTAGACGCCCCGAAGCTGCTCGGGCCAGTGGGGAGCCTGCTCCAGGGCCGCGATCGCCCCGACCTGCAGGGCCAGGGACTGGTTGAAATCCACCACTCCCTTGAGCTGGCGCAGGGCGGTGATCAGCCAGTCGGCACCGATGGCGAAGGCCAGGCGGTAACCGCCGAGGCACCAGGCCTTGGAGAAGGAGAAGAACTCGATGCCGATCTCGCGCCAGCGCGGGTGACGCAGCAGGGCCGGCGCCTCGCCGTCGAGGGCCAGGTCGAGGTAGGGGTTGTCGTGGGCGAGCACCACATCGTGCTGCAGGGCCCGCTCCACGGCGGCATCGAGCCAGGCCTGGCAGCCGGTGGTGGCGGTGGGGTTGTGGGGAAAGCCAAGCACCATCAGCTTGAGCTGCTGCCACTGGCTGTCGCTGAGGTGCTCAAACGGGGGCCGCCAACCCTC
>JBKDOV010000149.1:0-8434 GCA_046342815.1 Cyanobacteriota bacterium | reverse complement strand
GGTGGATGTCGATACCGCGGGCCGCGATGTCGGTGGCCACAAGCACCCGCACCTCCCCGCTCTTGAACCCGGAGAGGGCCCGGGTGCGGGCCCCCTGGCTCTTGTTGCCATGGATGGCGGCCGCCTGCAGGCCTTCCTTCTCCAGACGCTCCGCCAGGCGATTGGCCCCGTGTTTGGTGCGGGAGAACACCAGCACCTGCTGCCAGTCGTGGTTGCGGATCAGATGGCACAGCAGATCTCCCTTGCGGGCCATGTCACAGGGGTGGAGCAGCTGCTCCACCGTGGTGGCGGTGCGGTTCTCCGGCGTGGCCTGGAGCTGCACCGGCTGGTGGAGCAGACCGGTGGCGAGGCGCCTGATCTCGGTGGAGAAGGTGGCGGAGAACAGCAGGTTCTGGCGGCGCTCCGGCATCAGGGCCAGGATCCGCCGGATGTCGCGGATGAAGCCCATGTCGAGCATCCGATCCGCTTCATCCAGCACCAGGATCTCGAGCCGATCCAGCCGCAGGGCCCCCTGCTGGTGAAGATCCATCAACCGACCCGGGGTGGCCACCAGCACATCGGTGCCGCGCCGCAGTCGGGCGATCTGGGGGTTGGGACTGACACCACCGAAGACCACATCGGAGCGCAGATCGAGATAGCGGCCGTAGGCGGTGACGCTCTCGGCCACCTGGGCAGCAAGCTCCCGGGTGGGGGTGAGCACCAGGGCACGCACCACCCCGTCCCGGGCGTGGGGGCCATGGCGCAACCGCTCCAGCAGCGGCAGGGTGAAGCCGGCGGTCTTGCCGGTGCCGGTCTGGGCCGCGGCCATCACATCGCGCCCCTCGAGCACGGCGGGAATGCACTGGCTCTGGATCGGGGAGGGGTGGCGATAGCCCTTGGCCGCCACCGCCTTGAGCAGGGGCTCCGACAGCCCGAGTGCGGCGAAATCCGCCGCCAGGCCTGCCACCGGAGCCGTCAATGCCTCAGCAGGAGTGATGAGCTCCTGGGCTGGTGCCTCAGCTGCCTTGCGCTGGGGCGGGCGATGACGACGGGTGACTCCCGAAGGAGGCCTGGAGGAGGAGTTGCTGATCGGAGCTGTTGCAACATTCCTCAAGCCTAGGGGCAGCCTTTCCCCTGCCCGGATCAACAGCTGTAGTGGGCGCAGCTCTGGCAGGGGCCATCGGGCAGAACGGCGCACCGCAGCAGCGGGCTGCGGGCATTGAAGCGACAAGAGGGGTCACCGATCACCCAGCCGCCGTTCCACGGGCGGGCATCCGCAGGCCTGGCCTGGCTCTTCACCTGCAGGGCCACGCTGGCGAGCTCGTAGCGCCCTGCCCTGAGGCGGTAGCAATGACGGCGCTGCATCACCAGGTAGGAGGCGCCGTCATGCACCAGCCAACGGCCTGGGTGGGGGACCTCGCCGAGCCCCTCCACGGTGAGGGTATCGATCAAGCGATCGTTGTCGATCTGGCGCAGCTCGATCCGCATCGCAGCGTCAGCTCGGCTGGAGGGTCCGCCGGGAGAAGCCCCAGACGAACAGAGCGGCCACCGTGAGCAGCAGCGCCCAGTCGGGCAGATCAAAGGCGGGCAGGATCAGCCGCAGCAGCAGGCGCACCCCCACCAAGCCCACGGCGAGATACCCGGCGGTCTCAAGTCGGGGAAATTCCTCCAGCCAGCGGATGAACAGCCCAGCCGTGAGCCGCAGGGCGATCACACCCATTGCCCCACCGGCCATCACCAGGGGGAGCCGATCGGTCACCGCCACGGCGGCGGCCACGCTGTCGAGCGAGAACGCCAGATCGGTGAACGCCAGGGTGGCCACCACCGAGGCCAGCGAAGCACCGGTGTGGGCTGGGGCCAGCTGGGCATCAGGCGGGGCGTCTGCGGGCAGGGCATCGCTGCTGCCCGAAGAGGCTTCCTCTGCCGCCTGGTCCAGGCCGGCGAGGTGGTTGATGCAGAGCCAGAGCAGGTAGCCGGCCGCCAGCAGCTGCAGCGGCCAGAAATGAAGGATCCAGCGGGCCGCCGCAATCAGGCCCAGGCGGAACACCAGGGCCAGCGCCAGGCCGAAGTTGAGGGCCTGGCGCTGCCGGTCCGGGTCGTGCAGCTTGCGGGAGATCGCCGCCAGGGCAATGGCGTTGTCGGCCGAGAGCACGGCCTCGAGCGCCACCAGCAACGGCAGCAGCAACAGCACCTCACTCCACTGGTCCGCCCCCTGGAGCAGGGGCGTCAGGGAATCCATCGATTCGGCTTCCATGGCTCGGCGACGGGTTGATCGCTCGCCAAGGGAGCGGAGAGGTCACTCTAGGGAGAGCGTTCCCTGAGCCGATTCCGATGCAGCTGCTGGCCCGGTTGGTGCACGCCGAACCCGGACGGCGGGTGGTGCTCGTTTCCGCCATGGAAGGGGAGCGGACCCTGGGAAGCGCCCTCGGCGAGGCGAGCCATGCCGAGGAGGCGGAAGACCGGGCGCGCGAACGGTTGCTGAACCGGCTGGCGGCCGATCCCGCCATGGCACCCCAGGCAGCAACGCAGGCACCGCCCCCGCCGGGGCAGGGGCGGCCACGGCAGGAACCGCAGCGGCAGGAGCCGGCTCGGCGGCTCCGGGAGCAGCCCCCTGCCCCCCCCGGCGACACTCCCGGCCACACCCCCAGCCGCGAAAGTCCCGGGACGGCCGGCGCTGCTGGCGGGGAGGCGGCAGAGCCGCCACCGCTGGATCCGGAGGACTGGAGCGCCGAGCTGGCCCAGCTCGATCTGCAGCTGCAGCGCCTGGGATGGGGGCGCGACCAGGAGGCGCTCTACCTGGAACGGGCCTTCGGCCATCCCAGCCGGAACCGGCTCACCACCTACGCCGACCTGATCGCCTACCTGCGGGCCCTGGAGGGATTCGAGCCCGGCCAGGACCCCGGCCAGGCGACGGTGCCACTGCGCCGCCGGGACCTCCTGACCCAGAGCGACCTGCTGCTGGGGCAGCTGGGCTGGGAGGCCGACCGGGGTCGACGGTTCCTGGAAGAGCAGCTGGGGGCCAGCAGCCGCAGCCAGCTCAGTGATCCCCAGCTGCTGCAGTTCAACATGCTGCTGGAAGGGGAACTGCTGGACGCCCAGGCTGATGGGTGACGCATGCGAGCCTTGGAGGAATTGTCATTCCCCCCGGGTCCCCACCGATGAGCATCAGGATCGGCATCAACGGCTTCGGCCGCATCGGTCGTCTCGCCTTCCGCCGCGCCATGACCCTGGCGGACGTGGAAGTGGTGGGCATCAACGACCTGATCGATGTGGAGTACCTGGCCTACATGCTCCGCTACGACTCCACCCACGGCCGCTTCCAGGGCGAAGTGGCGGTGGAGAACGGTCAGCTGGTGGTGAACGGCAAAACGATCCGGATCACCGCCGAACGGGACCCCAACAACCTCCGGTGGGGCGACGTCGGCGCCGAATACGTGCTGGAGAGCACCGGCTTCTTCCTCACCGATGAATCGGCCCGCGCCCACATCAACGCCGGCGCCCGCCGCGTGGTGATGAGCGCCCCCTCCAAGGACGCCACCCCGATCTTCGTGATGGGCGTGAATCACACCACCTACGCCGGCCAGGACATCGTTTCCAACGCCAGCTGCACCACCAACTGCCTGGCGCCGATGGCGAAGGTGGTGCACGACAACTTCGGCATCGTCAACGGCCTGATGACCACGGTGCACGCCACCACCGCCACCCAGAAACCCGTGGACGGCCCCTCGGTGAAGGACTGGCGCGGCGGCCGCGGCGCCGCCCAGAACAACATCCCCCGCTCCCCCGGCGCCGCCAAGCCCGTGGGCCGGGTGATCCCCGAGCTCCACCGCAAGCTCACCGGCATGGCCTTCCGCGTGCCCACCCCGGATGTGTCGGTGGTGGATCTCACCGTGAACCTGGCCAGGCCCGCCAGCTACGACCAGATCAAGGCCGCCATGAAGGCCGCCTCGGAGGGGCCGATGGCCGGCATCCTCGGCTACACCGAGGACGAGGTGGTGAGCACCGACTTCCTGGGCGAGAGCTGCACCTCAGTGTTCGATGCCAACGCCGGGATCGCCCTCACCGACACGTTCGTGAAGCTGGTGGCCTGGTACGACAACGAGTGGGGCTACAGCTGCAAGTGCATCGACCTGATGCGCCACATGGCGACCGTCTGAGCCGGATTCTCTGAATCGGATCCGCTTCAGGCCCTGAGATCACAGCGGAGCCGCATCATCGTGGCTCCAAACCCGAGACTGTCCTGGTTGGCATAGGCCTCCCGCTCCAGGGCCTTCTCGGCTGGGGAAATATCGCGGTAGACCGGCGCTTCCAGCTGCTCCACCACGGGCCCTTCCAGCTGCTGGTCGACCCCCAGGAGCACCGGACGGGCCCGCAGCGAACCGCCGGCACAGCTCTGGGCCACATGGATCGCCTCATGGTTGAGCACCCGGGCGAACTCCAGCGATCCCTTCTCGATCACATCGGGGCGCAGGCGCAGGGTACGGGCGGCATGGTCCCACTCGCCGGCGGCGCCCGCCTTCTTCGGGTGGGCCATCACGATCCTGACGCCGGCCCGCTGCATCACCTCCAGCAGCTCCGCCACCATCCTGCGCTCCTCGCCGTAGCTGGGGGGGTTCTGGATCAGGTCCCGCAGCTGGGCCACGCTGAGCTCCGGCTCGCCGGAACGGCGGCGATAGAGATACCGAAGCCCGCCCTGGGGCAAGGGTTCCACCGTCGGCACCCACTGCTGGTCGGCCTGTTCCAACTGCTCCAGCAGACCGGTGCTGAGCAGGGCCAGGGGTTGCTCGGCCGGATCCGGTTCCGGCTCGAAGCGCTCCAGCAGGCGCGGCACCACATCCGAACGCACCGAGAGGGAAGCCGCCCCCTGGAAAAGATCGGGCAGGGCCGCGAGCACCAGCCCAAGCATCGCCAGGGAGATGGCCAGCAGCGGCCCCGACCAGCCGCCCGCCCCAGACCGCGATCGGACGCTCCGACGGCGGCGGTGCAGGTGCGAAGCGTGGCGCAGCATCAGGCGAAAGCCCCTTCCTCTCCAGCCTGCCTGAGGCCGGCGGTTCTGGCGAGCTGGCTTGCGAAGATCGTCGCTTCCGATCCCTTTGCCCTCCGATGCCCCTCACCGCCCTGGTGCGCCAACTGCAGCAGGTGCCCCTCACCGGCGAGCTGCGCAGTCGCTGCGACAGGCCCCAGCGCCTGCGGCTGAGCGGTGCCGGCCGGGCAGGCAGGGCGCTGGTGGCGAGCGCCATCGCCGGGGCGAGCGAGGCGCCGCTGCTGGTGATCGTGCCCACCCTGGAGGAAGCGGGTCGCTGGGCCGCCCTGCTGGAGCTGATGGGATGGAGCAGCAGCCAGCTGTATCCCACCAGCGAGGGATCGCCCTACGAACCCTTTGATCCCACCAGCGAGATCACCTGGGGCCAGCTGCAGGTGCTGAGCGAACTGGTGGAGGGGGAGGGGAAGGCCGGCCGTGGCCGCACCGCGATCGTGGCCACCGAACGGGCATTGCAACCCCATCTGCCGCCCCCCGAAGCGCTGCGGGCCCAGTGCCTGAGCCTGCGCAAGGGCGACACGGTGAATCTGGAGCAGCTCGCCGAAACCCTTTCGCGGCTGGGCTACGAGCGGGTGCCCACGATCGAGCAGGAGGGCAGCTGGAGCCGCAGGGGCGACATCGTCGACCTGTTCCCGGTGAGCGCCGAGCTGCCGGTGCGCCTGGAATTCTTCGGCGAAGAGCTGGAAAAGCTGCGGGAATTCGATCCCTCCAGCCAGCGCTCGCTCGATGCGATCGAGGTGGTGCGCCTGACGCCCACCGGCTATGGCCCTCTGATCGCCGATGCCCTGCGCGAAGCGATGCCCGAGGGGCTCGAACAGGTGCTCGGACCCGAAGCGCTGGACCAGCTTCTGGAGGGGGGCACCCCCGAAGGCATGCGTCGCCTGCTGGGCCTGGCCTGGCCGCAGCCGGCCTCGTTGCTGCAGTATCTGCCGCCCCACACCCTGATCACCATCGATGAGCGGCGCCACTGCCTGGCCCATGGCCAGCAGTGGTTCGACCATGCCTGCGACCACCACCGGGATGTGTGCGAAGAGCTGGGGCTGACGGCAGAGCAGGCGGCGGCGGTGCTTCCCGCCCAGCTGCATCGGCCGGTGGCGGAGGCGCTGGAGCATGCGGAGGCGTTCACCGGCTTCGATCTGGCCGAACTGCACGAGACCGACAGCCACCCCAACAGCTTCGACCTGGCCTCGCGGGCGGTGCCGGCCCATCCCAATGCCTTCGGCAGGCTGGCCAGCCTGATCAAGGGCTTCGTGGCCGAGAAGGCACGGGTGTGGCTGCTCTCGGCCCAGCCATCGCGGGCCGTGGCGCTGCTGGAGGAACACGACTGCATCGCCCGCTTCGTGCCCAACCCGGCGGACTTCCCGGCGATCGGGCGGCTGGTGGAGCAGAACACCCCGGTGGCGCTCAAGACCAGGGGCACCGCCGAATTGGAGGGGCTGCAGCTGCCGGCCTGGAAGCTGGTGCTGATCTCCGATCGGGAATTCTTCGGCCAGCACTCCCTGGCTGCCAGCGGCTATGTGCGGCGGCGTCGCAAGGCCGCCAGCCGCACGGTGGACCCCAACAAGATGCAGCCGGGGGATTTCGTGGTGCACCGCAACCACGGCATCGGCCGGTTCCTCAAGCTCGAGAAGCTGGCGATCAGCGGCGAATCGCGGGATTACCTGGTGGTGCAGTATGCCGATGGCCTGCTGCGAGTGGCGGCCGACCAGCTGGGCAGCCTGGGACGCTTCCGCGCCAGCACCGACACCCCCCCGGAGCTGAACCGGATGGGCGGCACCGCCTGGAACAAGGCCAAGGAGCGGGCCCGCAAGGCCGTGCGCAAGGTGGCCCTCGACCTGGTGAAGCTCTACGCCGAACGCCACAAGGCCCCCGGCTTCGCCTTCCCCGTCGATGGTCCCTGGCAGAACGAACTGGAGGATTCGTTCCCCTATGAACCCACCCCCGACCAGGTGAAGGCGATCGCGGATGTGAAGCGCGACATGGAGCAGCCCCAGCCGATGGACCGGCTCGTCTGCGGCGATGTGGGCTTCGGCAAGACCGAGGTGGCGATCCGCGCCATCTTCAAGGCCGTCACGGCCGGCAAACAGGGGGCCATGCTCGCCCCCACCACCGTGCTGGCCCAGCAGCACTGGCGCACCCTCAGCGAACGCTTCGCCCCCTATCCGCTCAAGGTGAGCCTGCTCAACCGCTTCCGCACCGCCGCGGAACGCAAGGCGATCCAGGAGGGACTGGGGGAGGGCACCGTGGATGTGGTGGTCGGCACCCATCAGCTGCTGGGCAAGGGCACGGCCTTCAAACAGCTGGGGCTGCTGGTGGTGGATGAGGAGCAGCGCTTCGGCGTGAACCAGAAGGAAAAGATCAAGGCCCTGCGCAAGGACGTGGATGTGCTCACCCTGAGCGCCACCCCGATTCCGCGCACCCTCTACATGAGCCTCTCGGGCGTGCGCGAGATGAGCCTGATCACCACGCCACCGCCGCTGCGGCGGCCGATCAAGACCCACCTGGCCTCTCTCGATGAGGAGGCGGTGCGCAGCGCCATCCGCCAGGAGCTCGACCGCGGCGGCCAGATCTTCTACGTGGTGCCGCGGGTGGAGGGGATCGAGGAGGTGGCGGAGCGTCTGCGGCTGATGATTCCCGGGCTGCGGCTGCTGGTGGCCCATGGCCAGATGGCCGAGGGCGAACTGGAGAGCGCCATGGTGGCCTTCAACGCCGGCGAGGCCGACCTGATGCTCTGCACCACGATCGTGGAGAGCGGCCTGGATATTCCGCGCGTCAACACGATCCTGATCGAGGACGCCCACAAGTTCGGCCTGGCCCAGCTGTATCAGCTGCGGGGCCGGGTGGGCCGCAGCGGCATCCAGGCCCACGCCTGGCTCTTTTATCCCGGCGATGCCTCCCTGAGCGAGGCGGCCCGGGCGCGGCTGCGGGCGATCCAGGAATTCGCCCAGCTGGGATCGGGCTATCAGCTGGCCATGCGCGACATGGAGATCCGCGGCGTCGGCAACCTGCGGGGGGTGGAGCAGAGCGGCCAGATGGAGACCATCGGCTTCGACCTCTACATGGAGATGCTCCAGGAATGCCTGGCGGAGCTCCAGGGCCAGGACATCCCGGCCGTGGATGACACCCAGGTGGATCTCACAGGGACGGCCTTCATTCCGGCCGACTGGATCGCTGAGCCGGACGAGAAGATGGCGGCCTATCGGGCTGCCGCCGACTGCGGCAGCAACGAAGCCCTGGTGCAGCTGGCCGCTGACTGGAGCGATCGTTACGGCACCATCCCGCCACCGGTGCAGACCCTGCTGGCGCTGATGGAACTGAAGCTGCTGGCGAAGCGCTGCGGCTTCTCGCGCATCAAGCCGGAAAAGCCCAACATCGCCCTGGAGACCCCGATGGAGGAGCCGGCCTTCCGACTGC
>JBKDOV010000148.1:0-10414 GCA_046342815.1 Cyanobacteriota bacterium | reverse complement strand
GAGGGGGCCAGGCCCACCACCGCCACCTCCGGTCCATAGGGCAGGGCTTCGGCCAGCGAAGCCACCACCGGCACCTCCCGATCGATGCCGCTCACCTCCACCAGCGAACGCCCCGCCTGGGAGGGATCCACCACCGCCACGATCGGGCCGCGCCGGTAGCGCAGCAGGGTGAGGCCGGTCTTGCCGCGCAGGTTGTCGAGGCCGTGGTGCTGCAGCAGCACCACCGGCGCATCCGCCTTCAGCATGGATCTCCGGAAACAGGGGAAGCAGGGGGCAGCAGCTGGGCCAGGGAGCCCTCGGGGCGGGGGGACACCCCGAGGCCCGCCGCTGGCGCGGGCAGCAACCGGTCGGCCAGCAGCTCCGGCCCGTGGAAGGGGTCGTCCAGCAGGTTGAGATGGCTGTCGAGGTCGGGCCAGCGCACCAGCGGCAGCAGCTGGGCCGCGGCGCCGTTGAGCAGGGCGCTGTCGGAGTAGCAACCCACCATCACCCCCAGGCCGAGCCGCTGCGCCGCCAGGGCCATCAGCAGGGCCTCGCTCAGCCCGCCGCTCTTGAGCAGCTTGATGTTGATGCCATCCACATAGGGAGCCAGGCGCACCACATCGGCCAGGTTCCAGCAGCTCTCGTCGGCCACCAGCGGGATCGGACAATCGAGATCGAGGGCCGCGAAGCCGGCGGCATCGGCCTCGGGATCCTCCAGGGCAGGCAGCGGCTGCTCCACCAGCACCACGCCCCGCTCCGCCAGCCAGCCGAGCATGGAGCGGGCATCCTCGAGACTCCAGCCGCCGTTGGCGTCCACCTGGAGCTCACAGGCCATGCCGGTGGCCTGGGCCCGCTGCTCCAGGGCCGAGGCCACGGCCGCAACCAGAGAGCGGTCGTGGGTCAGCCCATCGGGACTGCCGAGCTTGAGCTTGATCCGCGTGGCCGGCAGCTGCGCCCACCAGCGCTCCAGCCGGTCCAGCACCTGCTCCACGGAGCCGAGCCCCAGGGTCACGCTGGTGCCGGAGCCGAGGCTGGGATCGAGACCCCAGAGCCGGTGCAGGGGCATCCCCAGCCGCTTGCCCCACCAATCGTGCAGGGCGAGATCCACAGCGCAGCGGGCCGGCGGGGAAAGGGACTCCAGCAAAGGCTCCAGCGCCTGGCGGGGTTCAGGGGCCACGGCCTCCAGGGAGGGGAGTAACGCCTCGAGCTCGGCGGCGAGGTCCGCGGTCTCATAGCGACGATGGCCGGCATCGAAACCGCCGGTCTCTCCGAATCCGGTGATGCCCGCTTCGCTGAGGCTGAACACCAGGTGCTCCACCGCCGCCGTGGTGCCGCGGCTGATGGCCAGCGGCACGGCCTTGGTGAGCGGAAACCGATGCAGACGGCAACGCATGGTGCGGCACGACCGCGGGGGCCGGGGGGACCCCTCCACGCTGGCATGGCGAAGCGGGGACACCGCCACCAGGCCGGCAGGCGATGCCGGAGACTGGGAAAATGAAGGCGACTGGGAAAATGACGGCGACCGTTCCCCACCAGACCCCCTCCCCGGCCCCCGCTGCCCTACCCGTTGCTCCAGCCCTGGAAGGGGAGCAGGGGAAGCGCGGCAGCTACTGGATCACCACCTTCGGCTGCCAGATGAACAAGGCCGATTCCGAGCGGATGGCCGGGATCCTGGAATCGATGGGCTATCACCAGGCCCCTGCGGAGCTGGAGGCCGACCTGGTGCTCTACAACACCTGCACGATCCGTGACAACGCCGAACAGAAGGTGTACAGCTACCTGGGCCGTCAGGCCCAGCGCAAACGCACCAACCCCCACCTGACCCTGGTGGTCGCCGGTTGCGTGGCCCAGCAGGAGGGGGCCTCCCTGCTGCGGAGGGTGCCCGAGCTCGATCTGGTGATGGGTCCCCAGCACGCCAACCGGCTGGATGTGCTGCTGGCCCAGGTGGAAAGCGGCCAGCAGGTGGTGGCCACCGACGAGCACCACATCCTCGAGGACATCACCACCGCCCGGCGCGACAGCACGATCTGCGGCTGGGTGAACGTGATCTACGGCTGCAACGAACGCTGCACCTACTGCGTGGTGCCCTCGGTGCGGGGGCGGGAGCAGTCGCGGCTGCCCGAGGCGATCAAGCTCGAGATGGAGGGGCTGGCAGGCCGTGGTTTCCGGGAAATCACCCTGCTGGGCCAGAACATCGACGCCTACGGCCGCGACCTGCCCGGCATCACCGCCGAGGGCCGCCGCCAGCACACCCTCACCGACCTGCTGCAGTACGTGCACGACGTGGAGGGCATCGAGCGGATCCGCTTCGCCACCAGCCATCCGCGCTACTTCACCGAGCGGCTGATCGATGCCTGCGCCGATCTGCCCAAGGTGTGCGAACACTTCCACATCCCCTTCCAGAGCGGAGACGACGAGGTGCTGCGGGCGATGGCCCGGGGGTACACGGTGGACCGCTACCGCCGGATCATCGATCGCATCCGGCGCAGGATGCCGGATGCGGCCATCAGCGCCGATGTGATCGTGGCCTTCCCCGGCGAAACCGACGCCCAGTTCCGCCGCACCCTGGCCCTGGTGGAGGAGATCGGGTTCGACCAGGTGAACACCGCCGCCTATTCGCCGCGGCCCAACACCCCGGCCGCCGACTGGCCCGACCAGCTCAGTGAAGCGGTGAAGGTGGAGCGGCTGCAGGAGCTCAATGCCCTGGTGGAACGCTCGGCCCGGGAGCGCAGTGCCCGCTATCTGGGGCGGGTGGAACAGGTGCTGGCCGAAGGGGTCAATCCGAAGGATCCCGGCCAGCTGATGGGGCGCACCCGCACCAACCGGCTCACCTTCTTCCCCGCCCTCCAGCACCAACCCGGCGAACTGGTGGACGTGCGGATCGAAGAGGTTCGTGCCTTTTCCCTGAGCGGCAGCCTGGCCTGAGGGCCCGGGCCGCCTTTCACTGATACGTTTGGCTGCTGCGATTCCGGCCCGGAAGGCCTCCATGCCTAGTTCCTCCGCCCCAACCACGCCCCTCTCTGTCGGGGTGGTCTTCGGCGGGGCTTCCGGCGAACACGCCGTCTCGATCCGGTCGGCCAACACCGTGATCGGCGCCCTGCGGCAGGGCAGCAACGCCGAAACCTTCCGGGTCCACTGTTTTTACATCGATCAGCAGGGCTGCTGGTGGCCCCCCGAGGTGGCGGAAGCGGTGCTGGCCAAAGGCACCCCCGCCGAACCGGGGGATCTGCCCGTGCTGCCGGATCGGCCGGGCTTCCGGGGCTTCCCGACCGGGGCTCTGGAGATGGAGGTCTGGTTTCCGGTGCTGCACGGGCCGAACGGCGAAGACGGCACGATCCAGGGGTTGTTCACCCTGATGCAGGTCCCCTATGTGGGGTCGGGGGTGCTCGGTTCGGCCGTGGGGATGGACAAGCAGGCGATGAAGGCGGCGTTCGCCGCCGCCGGCCTGCCCCAGGTGCCCTATGCCTGCGTGGAAGGCTCCGCCCTCACGGCAGGGGAGGCAGCGGTCGAGGGCCTGCTCGACCAGCTGGAGCAGAAGCTCGGCTATCCCTGCTTCGTGAAGCCCGCCAACATGGGCTCCTCGGTGGGCATCAGCAAAGCCTCCGACCGCACCTCGCTGCTGGAGGGCCTGCGGCTGGCCGCCTCGCTTGACCCCCGGCTGGTGGTGGAACAGGGGGTGAAGGCCCGGGAGCTGGAATGTGCCGTGCTGGGCACCGACGAGCTGCAGGCCTCGGTGCTGGGGGAAATCTGCTTCGACGCCGACTGGTACGACTACGAGACCAAGTACAGCGAGGGGCTCAGTCACACGGTGATTCCGGCCCGGGTGCCGGAGTCGGTGAGCGAGCGGGCCCGCAGCATGGCGATCGAAGCCTGCCGGGCCGTGGGGGCCAGCGGTCTTTCCCGGGTTGATTTCTTCTACGAAGAAGCCAGTGGAGCGCTCTGGCTCAACGAGATCAACACCCTGCCGGGCTTCACCAGCCAGAGCATGTACCCGATGCTCTGGGAGGCCACCGGGTTGGGACTCGAGGACCTGGTGCACCGTTTGGTGCTGGGCGCGAGAGAATCGTTCGCAGCGAGCGTTCCAGGGGGGGCGGCAGCATGATCCATGGCCTGCTCTGGCTGCCTCTGCTGCTGGTGTTCGTGCTGCTCACGGCCCTTGGGTGGCTGGAGCGGCGTCGCCAGCGACTGTTCAAGGAGTGGGCCGCCGGCGCCGAACTGGCCAAACTCGATGGCTGCGGCGCCGCCCGCCTGCTCGACGGCGAGCTGAGCTGGGCCAGCTTCGAGGCCGGCAGTTTCAAGGTGACCGATTCGTTCGCGATCAAGAACCTCGAACTGGTTGAGCTGCTCTCGCTGGGCTCCGGCGAGGCCCCCCTCACCGAGGAGAGCCAGGGCGCCTGCCGGCTGCGGCTGGTGGGAGACGGGCAGCAGAAGGACCTTCCTTTCTCCGACGCCCAGCGGGCCCGCCGTTGGATCGATGAGCTGATGGCCCGCTCCCGATGCGAGCTGTGACCGAGGCCGTCCAACCCCGGGAACGGCAGCTTTCACCCGGGGCCCTGCGGCGCCGCCAGTTGCGCCAGGAGCGCCGGGCCGAACGCCTCCGCCAGGTGTGGCGCCTGGTCGTGTTCAGCTCGATCGCCACCGGCCTCGGCTACGTCCTGCTGCGCCAGGGATGGAACCTGCTGAGCCCCTCCCAGGTGGAGGTGGTGGGCAGCGCGGTGGTGGGCCGCAGCCAGGTGATCGAGGCGGCGGGGCTGCAGTTCCCGACGCCTTTGCTCGGGCTCAGCCCCAGGGATCTGGGGGCGGAACTCTCCGCCGCCCTGCCGGTGGAGAAGGTGCGGGTCAGCCGCCTGATGCTGCCGCCGCGGCTGCGGGTCGAACTCACCGACAGGGAGGCCGTGGCCCGCGCCCAACGTCGCCTTCCCAGCGGCCTCGAAATGGGCTACGTGGATCGCCTGGGCAGCTGGATCAGTGTTCATCAGAGCGGTGGCGTGCGCATCAAGGGCAGCACCCAGCTGATTGTGAAGGGCTGGAACGAACGCCATCGTCCCGCCCTTTCCCTGGTGCTGGCCAACCGGGAGCGGATCGGACCCACCCTCACCGAGATCCGCTTCGCTCCCGACGGCAGCCTCTGGCTGGTGACCACCAACCTCGGAAATCTGAGGCTCGGCCCGGTGGATGGGCGCCTGCAGGAGCGGCTCGAGGTGGCGGCCCATCTGGTTCACACCCTGCCGAGCTCCCTGCCCCCCTCCCTTCTGGCCAGGGACCGGGGCAATCCCGCCCAGCTGATTGATCTGAGCGATCCGGATCAGCCGGAACTCAGCCTTTCAGGACCGGTGAAGAACGGCGCCATGCCCCAGCCGGGCTCGGCACCGGTGCCGAGGGGAGCCCAGTAGGCCAGAATTCCCAAACGCGAGGCGATGCACACACAGCATTGCGCCATCGAGGGTTCCGGTTCATTGTGCTCTCCTCCGCACTTCCGCGGACCCGGCTAAGGACATAATGCAGCCGCAGATCAACGGCAACAGCTCCCCTCCCGCGATGACGCGCGAACCGGCCATCCCCCTACCCGTCGATCTCACGACCACGCAGGAGCCCTACGAGATGAGCCAGAGCCAGCCTCAGTCGCAGTCCAGTAGCAACGGCATCGTGCCGAGCCAGTCGGCCCGGATCGAGGTGATCGGCGTCGGAGGGGGCGGCAGCAATGCGGTCAACCGGATGATCGCCTCCGACCTGCAGGGCGTGGGCTATCGGGTGCTCAATACAGATGCCCAGGCGCTGCTCCAGTCGGCGGCCCGCCAGCGGATCCAGCTCGGCCAGAAGCTCACCCGTGGCCTGGGAGCGGGCGGCAATCCCGTGATCGGGCAGAAGGCGGCGGAGGAATCCCGCAACGATCTGCAGCAGTCGCTTGAGGGCGCGGATCTGGTGTTCATCGCGGCCGGCATGGGCGGTGGTACCGGCACGGGAGCCGCCCCGATCCTGGCCGAGGTTTCCAAGGAGGTGGGCGCCCTGACCGTGGGCATCGTCACCAAACCCTTCGGCTTCGAGGGTCGCAAGCGCTTGCGCCAGGCCGAAGAGGGCATCGCCCGGCTGGCCGAACACGTGGACACCCTGATCGTGATCCCCAACGATCGGCTGCGGGACGCCATCGCTGGAGCCCCTCTGCAGGAGGCGTTCCGGGCGGCCGACGACGTGCTGCGCATGGCCGTGAAGGGCATCACCGAGATCATCACCAAGCCCGGCCTGGTGAATGTGGACTTCGCCGATGTGCGTTCGGTCATGGCCGACGCCGGCACGGCGCTGCTGGGCATCGGCGTGGGTTCGGGCCGCTCCCGGGCCAGCGAAGCCGCCCAGGCGGCCATCAGCAGCCCCCTGCTGGAATCGGCCCGCATCGACGGTGCCCGCGGCTGTGTGATCAACATCAGCGGCGGTCGCGACATGACCCTTGAGGACATGACCACCGCCTCGGAAGTGATCTACGACGTGGTTGATCCCGACGCCAACATCATCGTGGGTGCGGTGGTGGACGAAAGCATGGAAGGCGAGATCCACGTGACCGTGATCGCCACCGGCTTCGAAAGCGGCAACACCTACCGGCCCGAGCGCAGCACCCAGAGTTTCGTGGATGCTCTCAACACCAGCAACGTGCCGGAGGAGAGGGGCGCCATGATTCCGCCGTTCCTGCTCAACCGCCAGAACCGGATCGACTGAGGAATCTCCCCAATCGACTGAGAAGTCGAACCTGAGAAAACGCCATCGCCGTCCTGATCCCAGGGCGGCTTTTTTTGTGAGCCGCCTGGCACAGCGAAAACAGTGCTGCCAATGGGGTGACCCGGAATCCACGCCTGCCCTGAGCATCCCGTGTGGCTGCTCCCTTCCGGTCCTGACCAGATTTGGGCGTCGGAGCCGCGTGGGTCCGAGTCGGGTAGATGCTAGCAATGGCGCTGCCCCTGAGTCCGCCCCGTGCCCCAGCGCCCCGGTGATCTGCTGCTTCGCAAGCAGGCTGGCCTGCCGATCACGGTGCTCACGGCCTGGGACGCCCTCTCCGCCGCCGTGGTGGCCGCCGCCGGTGCCGATGCGGTGCTGGTGGGCGATTCCCTGGCGATGGTGGTGCTCGGCCACGGCACCACCCTGCCGGTGACCCTCGACGAGATGCTGCACCACTGCCGTGCCGTGGGCCGGGGGCTGGCCGCTGAACCCCACCACGGCCACGCCCCCCTGCTGATCTGCGACCTGCCCTTCCTGACCTACCAATGCTCGGCGGATGAGGCGGTGGCGGCCGCCGGTCGGGTGCTCAAGGAAACTCCGGCCGCCGCCGTGAAGCTGGAGGGGGCCGAACCCGAAACCCTCGGGGTGATCGACCGGCTGGTGCGCAGTGGCATTCCGGTGATGGGGCACCTCGGCCTCACGCCCCAGTCGGTGCACCGGCTGGGCTACCGCCGCCAGGCGGTGGATCCCGCCGGCCAGGAGCGGCTGCGGCGCCAGGCCCTGGCGCTGGAGCGCGCCGGCTGCTTCTCCCTGGTGCTCGAGCATGTACCGGCCGAGCTGGCCACCGAACTATGCGGCCGACTGACGATCCCGGTGATCGGCATCGGCGCCGGCGATGCCTGCGACGGCCAGGTGCGGGTGACCGCCGACCTGCTGGGCCTGACAGTGCGCCAGCCCCCCTTCTGCCCGCCCCTCGTGGAGGGGCGGGCTCTGGCGGTGGAAGCCTTACGGGGCTGGATCAAGGCCCAGCGTTCGCCTGCCACCAGTCCAGAAGCTCCCGCAACACCCCATTGCTGAGGGCCAGGCCGGCCGGATCGCTGAGCCGCCAGCGGGGACCCACCACCTCGAGCAGGCCCCGGGCTTCCCAGGCGGCCAGGTGCCGGCGCAGCGCCACCAGCTGCTCTCGACGAAGGCCATGGCGAGCCGCCAGGCCGGAGAGATTCACGCCTTCCCGGCGCCGCAGCCCCACCAGCAACAGTTCGTCGGCAGGCATGCCGCCCGCTTCGCCCTGGCGATCTTCGCCGCCCTCGCCGGCCGGGGCGGGCATCCCCTCCTCCAGCCAGCGGGCATAGCCCTCCCGGGTGCGGGGCCGGGCCAGCCGGCGGCCGTAGGGAGCGGAGGTGGCCCCCATGCCGAATCCCCACCAACCGGCACCGCTCCAGTACACGCGGTTGTGACGGGAGGCGTGGCCGGGCAGGGCGTAATTGGAGATCTCGTAATGGCCATAGCCGGCGGCCACCAGCTGCTGCCAGGTGAGTTCCATCAGATCGGCGGACAGGTCGTCATCGGGCAGCGGCAGATCGCCCCGCTGCTGGCGCCGG
Organism: Cyanobacteriota bacterium; assembly: GCA_046342815.1. Classification (GTDB taxonomy): domain Bacteria; phylum Cyanobacteriota; class Cyanobacteriia; order PCC-6307; family Cyanobiaceae; genus Cyanobium. The sequence continues at coordinate 2,129 of JBKDOV010000148.1, read as the reverse complement.
GCGAACACGGTGCCCGGCTCCACGATCAGGTCGTAGACCGAGAGATGGGGAGCTCCCGTGGCGATGGCCCGGTCGAGCTGCTGGCGCCAGTGGGCAGCGCTCTGGCCGGGCAGTCCCTGGATCAGGTCGAGGCTCCAGCTGGCCAGATCGCCGCGGCGCTGCGCCTGGGCGAGCCAGTGGGTGGCTTCCAGCAGCTGGGTGGCCCGGTGGCGGCGGCCCAGGGCCTCGAGCACGTCGTCGTCGAAGCTCTGCCCCCCCAGGCTCACCCGGTTGATGCCGGCCTCCAGATAGCCAGCCAGGCGGGGCTGATCGAAGCTGGCGGGGTCGAGTTCGAAGCTGATCTCAGCGCCAGGGGCCAGGCCGAAGGCATGCCGCAGAGTCGCCAGCAGAGCGGCCACCTGGGGCGGCGTCAGCATCGAGGGCGTACCGCCGCCGAAATACACGGTGGAAAGGGGCGGCGCGCCCGGGGCGGCGATGGCGGTGGCGTGGATCTCACCGTGGAGAAGTTCGAGGTAGGCGGCGATCGAGCCGGAACTGGCGCCGTCCGCCCTGTCGCCGAGCGGCACCACCGGAAAATCGCAGTAGAAACAGCGGCGGTGGCAGAAGGGAAGATGGAGATAGGCGCTGCGGGGTTCCATCAAGGGCGGTAACCCCTGCAGGCCAAATGGCCCGCGATCCGGCAAGCTGCATGCCTGATGTGATGGGTCGCCACGGGGCCGGATCTTCGGAACATGGTGGACTCCCTCATCCTGCTTCTGTTTGTGATCTCCGGGGCCGCCACCGGCTGGCTGGGGGTCGATCTTCTGCCGGAGAAGCTGCTGCTCCAGGTGAACAACCTCGAGGGCCTGCGCACGGTGATGGCCGGGTTCGGAGCCTTCTTCGGGGTGATCGCCGGCTTCCTGTTCCAGCAGCTGCGCCGCAGGCTGATGCAGCAGGTGCGCAGCATGCCCACCGATCTGCTGGTGAGCCGGGCGGTGGGCCTGATTCTCGGCCTGCTGGTGGCCAACCTGCTGCTGGCGCCGATCCTGCTTCTGCCCCTCCCCTGGGAGGTGGTGCTGGTCAAACCGCTGGCAGCGGTGCTCAGCAACGTCTTCTTCGGGGTGCTGGGCTACAACCTGGCCGAAGTGCATGGCCGCACCCTGCTGCGGCTGTTCAATCCGAGCAGCACCGAGGCGCTGCTGGTGGCGGAAGGGGTGCTCCAGCCCGCCACCGCCAAGATCCTCGACACCAGCGTGGTGATCGACGGCCGGATCCGGGGCCTGCTGAGTTCAGGTCTGCTGGAGGGCCAGGTGATCGTGGCCCAGGCGGTGATCGATGAGCTGCAGGCCCTGGCCGATTCGGCCAACGCCGAGAAGCGGGGCAAGGGGCGGCGAGGCCTGAAGCTGCTCTCCGAACTGCGGGAGACCTACGGCCGCAGGCTGGTGGTGAACACCACCCGCTACGAGGGCAACGGCGCCGACGACAAGCTGCTCAAGCTGACGGCCGACACCGGCGGCACCCTGCTCACCGCCGACTACAACCTGGCCAAGGTGGCTGAGGTGCAGGAGCTCAAGGTGATGAACCTGAGCGAACTGGTGATCGCCCTGCGGCCGGAGGTACAGCCCGGCGACAACCTGCAGCTCAAGATCGTGCGGGAAGGGAAGGAGGCCGACCAGGGGGTGGGCTATCTGGAGGACGGCACGATGGTGGTGGTGGAGGACGCCCGGCAGCGGATCGGCGAACGGCTGCCGGTGACCGTCACCGGGGCCCTGCAGACCCCCACCGGCCGGATGGTGTTCGCCCGCTGGGACACCAACGAGCGCCCGGGGGAAGCCGCCAACGAAAAACCGGAAGAGAAGGGTGGCAACCGCTCCCCGGGCAAATCGGGCGGGAAACCCGTCGCCGCCCGCGGGCAGCAGCCTCCAGGACCCGGCTAGGCTCCAGCGAAATGCCTGTCGGTGAGCGCGGATGTCGGTGTCAGCCCCCTACTACGGCGAGTCCGCCGTGATGCGCACCCCGCCGCCAGACCTGCCCTCGCTGCTGCTCAAGGAGCGGATCGTCTACCTGGGCCTGCCGCTGTTCAGCGATGACGACGCCAAGCGGCAGATGGGCATCGACGTGACCGAGCTGATCATTGCCCAGCTCCTCTA
>JBKDOV010000147.1:0-37178 GCA_046342815.1 Cyanobacteriota bacterium | reverse complement strand
ACAGCAGATCCCCGGGGGCATCGGGGCCAAGACCAGGCCCTACAGGCGGGGCACTGGCACCCGCCACCGACAACAACAAGGTGATCAGGTCCGGCGCGCTCTGGAACAAGCCATAGAACCAGTGGTCCGTTTTCACGGCTCTGCCTCCGGCCGCCGACGCAATCCATCCACAGTGCGCCTGGCCCGACCGTCCCGCATCCGTGTTTCCACGGGGTTTCCACGGGGTTTCCACGGGTGGCGCCTAGATGGGCTCGAGCACCCGGCGGTAGAGCTCCGGTGGGCTGAGGCTGGCGATCAGATCTCCCCTGGAATCGAGCTGGGTGAGGCTGGGGTAGGTGCCGAGGAAAGGGTGGGGCAGGTGATCTCCGAGCAGCAGGGCGATCGAGGCGCTGCCGTGATCGGTTCCACCGGAACCGTTCTGACGCAGGCGCCGGCCAAACTCACTCACCGCCAGGAGCGTGACGCGCGGCCGGCGAGGCAGACGGCGAAGACCGGCATCAAAGGCCGCCAGGGCTTCCGCCAGTTCGGCCAGCACCCGGCCATGGCGCACCGCCTGATTGGCATGGGTGTCGTAGCCGCCCTGGGCCAGCTGCAGAGCCGGAGGACACTGGCCACTGCCGATCAGCTGCAGGGCGAGAGCCACCTGCTGGCCCAGCCCGCCCCGGGGTAGGGAGAGATCAGCGGGCAGGGGGCGGATGGCCTGGCGGAGCCGCATGAGTTCGCGGCTGCCTTCCTGTTCGAGTTCGAGCATGCGGCGCAGCACGCGATTGCTGCCGGCGCGGGCTGGTTCGAGGGCGAGCGGCCCCTGGCCGCGCAGCAGGGCAGGGGCCATCTGCAGGGCCGCGATCGCGCCCCCTTCCATGGCGGGGCAACCGGCAGAGCCGAGGGCCACCAACGGGCCGGCCGACCCACGCCGGGCCAGGGCGGTGGCCAACCAGCCGGGCCCCTGACCGCTGGGGGAGCCGGTGGCCCACTGGTCGGCTGCTTTGAAATGGCTGCGGCTGGGATCGGCCCAACCCACACCAAGGGCGAAGGCCAGACGCCGGCGCTGCCAGAGCGGCGCCAGCGGCGCCAGGGAAGGGTGAAGCACCAGGCCGGAACCGATCTCGATGCCGTCGGCGAGCGCCAGGGTGGGCCGCGACTCCCGGTAGAGGGGGTCATGGAGGGGGGCGAGGGTGTTGAGGCCGTCGTTGCCGCCCCGCAACTCGAACAACACCAGCACATGCTCCGGGCTCCGGCCTGGCTCGCCGGGAAGGCCGGTGCGGGCCCAGGCGGCACCGCCGGCACTGGCCGCGAGCAGGGCCAACAGCGAACGGCGTTTCATGCGAGTTGCCAGACGGGATCGGCGAACAGCAGCCCCAGGGTGTCGCGCCGGGCGGGGGCCGGTAGCGCCAGGGTGAGCGGCGGGATGGGGGTGAGGGAGGCAGGCAGCTCGGCCGCCAGCCGGCGCCCTGCCCATACCTCCTCATCGGCCAGCAGGGCCTGCAGACCACGGCGGCGGGCCTGCAGCCATCGCAGGTTGAGCCATTCCTCGTTCATCGGCCAGCCCTTCACCGAAGGGGGTTCGAGCAGGGGCTGCCCCATGGCGCCGAGCTGAATCCGGCCGATGCGCAGCGCATCGGGATGCCGACTGCCGAGCAGGGCAAGGCTGCGGGCCATCATCAGGATCGGATCCGAGAGGCGCTGGCCCCGGTTCGGCTCGCGTTCGGCTTCCTGCTGGAGGGTCTGCCGCAACCAGGGGAGGGCCAGCTGTTCCCGCCTCCAGGCCGAAGCGATTGCCTGGAGGCGGGAGGGGGCCGGCAGGGCTCCTACCCGCTGCCGCCACAGCCGGCGGGTGAGGTTCACGGCGGTGACGGGCTGCTGGCAGAGCCAGGCCACGAGGCTGGGACCGTTGAACTCCTGGGTGCGGCCGAGGATCGTTTTGGGGCCGCTGTCGTGGCGGCGGGGATCGAGGATCAAGGCTCCCGCCTGATCGAGGCGATAGCCGGTGAGCGCCCGGGCGGCCTCCTTCACATCCCCTTCGCGGAACTGCCCCTCCCCGAGCGAAAACAGCTCCAGCAGCTCGCGGGCCAGATTTTCATTGGGGTTGCCGCGCCGGTTGGCCGGCCCATTAAGGGAGATCTGGAGGGCAGGATCGAGCACGATCGCGGCCAGCAACTCAGCGAAGCTGCCGTTGAGCCGGGCTTCGATCGTGGCCAGCTGTTTCTGCAACAGGGAGGCATGGGGAAGCTGGCGCCAGCTCACTGGGAAAATCCCGCTCCAGAGCTGCACCTCCACGGCCTCCATGCGCCGGGGCCCGAAGGCAAGCCGCTCCAACCAGGCTTCCTGCAACTCCGTGGCAGCGAGCACCCTGCAGCGGGACCGCTGGGCTTGATCCTGCAGAACCCGGCACAGATCTGGCTTCATAGATTAACTTTACGAAACCTCACTCGCCGCCAGCCTTAAGTGTAATTATCTGGAGCTTGGCGAGGAAAGTCGATGCAGCTTCTGCCGAATAGCCTCGAACATGACACGGTGGTGGTCCATGCAGCGGATAGCTCGCGGGGGAATGGCCCAAAAACATGTGGGCAACTCCGCTTAGCTGACGTCCATGACCAACACGATTGGATAACCTATCTGGTAGCTAGCATTCAGTCAACTGAACTCAGTAAAACATTCCGGGCCTAATTCCAGTCACTCCTTGTGACCTGCCAAAGTTGGCGCATGAGGGCAACGACTCCAAAGCGCTACAATAATCATGCACCTCGGCCTTCTGCATCGGTCTTGCGCGGCCACTGCCGCTACGACCCAAGAGAGAAGAGGCCCAACATTCATCAACGATTGCATCAAAGGCAAGAGCATTTAAATGACACACTCAAGCTTTCTCACCGAACCCCAAAGCTACAAGTGGTCTCGACTGATTCATCACAGCAACGCACAAAGTGACACGGCGCCGCGCCATGGGCACGTCGAGCATCTAACCAGAGTATTCTTCCTGTCGGTAAAAAATAAAGGCTGGATTAACTACTTCTTTTCGCATGACATAACCTCCGATTACGAGACGAAATGGAAGCAAAGCTTTTTCCCATTTGAAGAGCCTACTCATATTCGCGAATCCATAGTTCTCCTGCCATTTTCGCTGCTAAATGCTGGACACTCGCAATGTCAACTAATCGCATACTTTAATATTATATCGAAAGACCCCAGGCTCGCCTCTGCGAAGATTTGCGTCTCCTCTCTCGTGCGCGAATACTTGCCCTTCGTTTATGATTTACTCATATTACTATTCACCAAAGAACGCATTCTCGAGGCCGAATCTAGGAATACCTACTTTCTCTCAAGCGTCTACGCGGTTCAAGCACTTACAAGCATTAATATTAGACCCGAATTTATCAATGTAGTTCCCCACAACAGCCATCAAAAGCTTCTACTCACGTCTGATCCATCCGTGGCCTACACCGAGGACATCAAATGCATTAAAAACGTTATACAAAATATTGAATCTGCCGCAAACAGCACACCCGAAGCCTATGAGAAAGTTTTTTTTGTAAAGACCATAGAGCCCGGTGTTTACACGGGATCCCCAAACAGAGCCATTCAGCTATCAGAAGAGTGCATAAACTATATCCGCGGGCAAGGATTCAAAATTCTTGGTTTAAATGATTTCAGGGATCTTAGCCATTGCATAACAATACTTTCAAGGGCTAGAAGGGTTGTGACATCATGGGGAAATATTGCCGCCGCAAATCGTTTTTTCTATAATTTTGAGGCCGAGATCGTACTCCTCGGGAACAAAGCGTATTCGAATGAGTACAGCGCTATGTCTCCGACCGAATACTTCAAGTTGCTCGTGTTCCCCGTCGCAAAACAATTTATTATAAGAGACTTTCCCGATATTCCTTCCATAAAAGATCTCGAAAAAGCATTCAGATTGTTTCAGCCGTAGCATATGGGTAGATCGAAAGGGCCACGACCGCGCATTTAGTGTGGCAAATCTACTGCCTATTCAGCTTCCCCCCCCTGCTAGAATTCATACTTTATGTTCAAGCTCAATGCTCGGCGTTAGAGAACATGAATAGATTTTTTTCTGGAGGGTGTACGCTAGTACAACGACAACGTTCAAGAGTCGAAAGGAAGGAAGCTGCGTCCTCTATGCCACCAGTAGCTTTCTGCCTTAGAAGGAACACGAGCAGGCAGCCGAATCCTTTAAGCCGGCGGCGTAGGATCCTGCCTAACTCACCGGACATGCAAGCGCGCAAAACATGTTAAAATATGAGTAATATGCCCACCTGCAATGCAAGACAAAGAAAGCCAGAAAAATGCATTGCTTCACCTCGGTATTACTAAAACAGGGTCAAGTTTTTTACAGGCTTGCTCCTATCTCAACAAAGATTTGCTTTCGCATCACGGGATCGATTACCCCAACCTTGGTGTTCGTCAAGCCTATTTTGACAATGCTGCGAAAGGACTGGTATCGGGCGGCAATGGGGCAACGCTAACTCAACTACTGATAGAGAATCGTCAATCGGATGTAGTCGAACTGCTGGCTCAGGCTTCTGCGCACCTCGAGGAAGAGAACGGGCTAAGCAAGACGCTGATATCCAACGAAGGCTTTTGTAACAACATCTTCGCCCATCCCTCCCGCCTTGATAACTTATGCGCTGCATTGCATGAATCCGGATACGATACGATCAGTTGCCTTCTATTCGTTAGAAATCCATTTGAGCACATGACCTCCTGGTATTTAGAAGGTCTAAAAGGTACAGGGTGGGCGGCGAACTGCTCCATCGAAGAGTATGCAGACTCCTACAGCGACATGCCGGTAATTAGGAACGCGATTGAAAACTGCAAAGCAGCGGGGATGTCATTGACTTGTCACAATTACTCTGCTTGTAGTCGTGACCTACTGAACGTGTTCCTTAAATGGCTAGGGATAGGAATACCAGATACCACTCTTATTACCCCACCCGCTCTTGTCAATAGATCGCTTGACTATGTAGAGCAAGAGCTCTGCCGCGCTCTTGCCAAGGCCAAGGTAAAACCAGCCGTTTTTGCTAGCCCACTTCTAAATAGAGACTCAACAACTAAGGCAAAAAAAGCAACTCCCTATATAGACAAAGAAGCATTGACTCGATTTGAAAGCAAGAATCAAGATGACTTAGCCTATATCAATCAATTCCTAGATCCCAATGAACAACTCTTATTCAATCGTGATTATTTCCCTGAAAAACCAAACAATGGGCCACTAGAGACATCTTCTGAGCAAATAGCAGCCATTGCAAATATTTTCGCAAATATCCTCGAAAGACACACGACCGACAAAAGCTGGAAGATCTAACGCATCAAGGATGTGAGCTTATCTTCCAAGACTTTTAGATCAATACAGTCCTCATCATCTGTATCCAGAACTTCAACCTCAAGTTCTCGCTGACTAATAATTTTCCTGAAAAGGTCAAGGGTTTCATGCCTATAGCTAGCAGATTTAAGGATCAAGACTTTAGCCCGCTTGCTCAAGTAGACTAGATTGGTAAGTGCGCCGCCCCAAGTAATGACAATTCCAGAAGATACTTGAAGGCGCCTCACAAGACGATCGTAAGAAAGGCGCTCAGGATAAACTACGGGAAATGAAGAAGCCTCGCACAAGGCTTCCACTTGGTCTTGATTGGAAATATTGCGGGGAAGGTGGCTTGCAGTCTCCCTACTAATAAAAGAAAAAGAAGGAATATTGGGTTGATAAGCAGATACTTGTGAGGCTATATGATCTCGAATACGCTCAGGGAAAAGATGAAAGGCAGGCGAATCAATCAAATGATTAATGACCAAAGCGCCATGAAGTCCGACTGGGCAAGAACCAGCCTCGAATAAGTTGTAAGCCCGACCGCTCAACACCAATGACTGAAGACGTTCGTAATTAACCGATGTACGATAGTTTAATGACATATTATCGCTTGGTGGATAGTCAACGATAGGACAGTGATTCCAGCCTGTTTGCTTGAGGAAATCAGCCAATGCAAATATTTCATCATGAAAATGACCGTACGTGACAAACCAAGTTTGTATTGCCAATGCTGGGCCCTCAATTGGATTGACGAGCCCGGCTGAGTCGACTGATTGAACCAACTTCAAAAAGTTGGGAAGATGATCAATCAGCAGATGAGGATAGCCGAGCATGATATTAGACTCGGGTATTATCCTTAATTCCTCGTCTAAGATGAGAGAGCCGGCTTTGCTTATGACACGATTAAAAAAGTATAGTTTATCGCTGGAGAGATCTCTATACAAATAGTCACCGGCTTTCTTTATATCACCTTTGCGAGTAAAGACGTCCATTGTGAAGGCGTGGTCAAAGCCACGCCCAGCCACATGGTCTTCAATTGCTTCACAGAGGATCGCGCGATCCGCTACGGACAAGCAATCAAGCTTTTGAGCTCGATCAAGCATGAGTTGATCCTTTAATGAGGGAAAATAAACTACTGATACATGTTAAAGCTTACCATCAAGAACAAGCTCGTGTAAACGTATTCGCAGTGGCGCATAGGGTAGCACTCCACGTGATTCAAGCTCATACACTTTAGAGACAAGCTGAGAAGGATCAGCTATATCAATACCGGATAATTGCTGCGGAGAAAACCGCCACCACTGAGATTTGAGAAGAGCTTCCACAAGCTTGTCGTCAAATCTTTGACGAACTACGCGGGCAGGGGATCCTGCAACGATCGCATAATCTGGAACATCTTTTGTGACTACAGACATCGCTCCAATTACAGCTCCGTTCCCTATGGTAACCCCAGGCAGGATAAAAGCTCCGTGGCCTATGTAAACATCGTTTTTAATTGTTGTAGTTTTCAGGACGGTGGGGGGCCTTGTAGCTTTGAAACTGGCCTTCTCAACGGAAGAATGGTTGAGTGTGCCAATGACTGAATCAATGGCTTGATAAAATAAGGGTGAAGTGCTTCCGAAGTCTAAAGGATGTGAATGCCTGCCGACTTGAACTTGCTCACCAATCGAGCAGTAACGCTGAATAGAGGTTGCAAAAAAATATCCACTTACTGCGTAGCTAAATGCTCCCAACTCGAAGCTAACATCGGGAATTAACCATTTAAGACTACATGGTGCTTCAAGGATTGAAGATCCTGGGAAGGCAACGGATCCAGGTGAATGGAGCGAATTAATTCCAAGACCTTGAAGCCGAGCTTGAACATCTTTGGTGAGGACAACCGGTGGCACATTGGCAGTTTGCATATATTAGGTGGGATAAGGGTTTAGGCGAAAAAGAGCTTTGTGGCTTCTCTCCACTTAATCACGAATGGATCAAGGCCATCATCAAGAAGCCCAAACTCTTCAAGGCTAACAGATACCTTACGTTGATCGATAAACTGCATCAATGAATACAAGTCAACCGCGTGATTGGGAGCACTTCTGCCCAGGAAGTCATGGCTAACTTGGATAGACACAATATGGTCACATATTTCAGGATTTTGAAGAACACCTTGAAGGCTGAAATCTTCTCCCAGTTCTTGGATCAAGCACTTAGTATCTAAATTAATGCCGACATTGCTGACTCCCATCTCCTTCACCGCTTGAACTGTATTGCTAATCTCGATTAGAGTATTGCAATATTCAGCACCTTGCTGAAGCGTATTATGCTCAAGAGCTAATATACCATGCCCGCTTAACCTGCTAGCCATATTAGCGCAATTGGCCGCAAAAAGGCTGGAATGTTGTTCAATGGACCCAATACTACTGTCAATCTTTTTTTGCGAGGGGCTGCCCAAAACGAACAACGAGCAATGAGTCGCTTTGCCAAGCAAGCATAAAGCTTGCAGGCGATTGTCAAGATTAAGCGTAGGATCTGCCAGATTCAAATTCAACCCGAAAGTAAGTGATTGAATAGAAGTAATGATGTATCTATTCAGTATTTCAGCAAGATTGGCAGGCAAATCAGCAGTTGAATTCAGTAGACAATCCCAATCATTACCTAAAATCATTGATGGTACAAGTTCTAGCGCCTGAGTTTGGGCCCTTTTCATTATATGGTCAAACACTGTCTGATCCCAAGAGGGCATTAAGCGCACGCAATTAATCATTGAGAAGCTGTATGGAAAATGATCCGCTCTGATGATATCCATTCTAATTTCCCGCTTCGATAAATGGAGTTAGATGATTATTGATAATCTCCTCTTTGGAATATAAATAGGAGCTCCCGTCGGGCCCGAATATCGTTCTAAAATCGTATATAATAGGAGTGGCATCCCAATTGAGCCTAGAGCAGGCTTCTGGGAACCATTTGTGGAGAATATCTATCGTTGGCAACGGCTCAGATGCAACATTTAAGACTTGTGAATTTATGCCATGAGCAATAGCTATAACCTCCTGAAGTCTATCCAGATTAAACCATTGAAAGCTAGAGTTGGGATTAATCAAGTGCACATTTTTGTCGTTCATGAGATCGAAGACAACATTTTTTTTAAGGCCAATGCCAACCAGGGCTGGTAGTCGTATAATTTTTAATCGCGATTCAAATACCTTCAAGAGTTCTTGTTCTAAATAATAACGATGCTTGCCGTAAGAGTGCGAATTAGAAGGTGGACTATCTAATTCTGTGACTTCAATAGGAGGATCGTAGACATCGACAGTACTAAATAAATAAAATGAGTCCGAGCAGTCGAGTTTGCAGCATGATTGAATGAGTTGATTGACTTGATCTAGATCTTCCATGGGATTTTGATTGGCCCACCACTTCTGTGCTTGTGGAGCTGCGCAGTAAATATTGCTAAATTGCTTTCCAGCCATGCTTTCGATTTCGGCCTTTCCCGCACCAAGTGCTTGTGGAATTTGAATAGACAAATTACTTCCGACAAATCCACGATGTCCGATAATCAGTTCCATTAGTCATTAGCCTCAATTAGAGCCATTACTTCGGCAGCCGCAAAAAATATATTATCAACTTTTCCGGACAAACACTTGATGACTTTTCCAAATTTTTTTACATAACAACTTCGGTCGTCATCCTGCCCATACGGTTTGGTTTTAACACAAAGCTGAGGGCTTACATACTCATAACAATCAAGGAATTCAGGGAAATAACGCATGATCTGTTTTTCCATGAGAAGGCGTTTTAGATGAAGGTCGTGACCAGATAATGTGCGGATACTTTGCAATGCCTCTTGGCTTGTCTTGAACTGTTCAATAGGAGTATATGGTACGCTGCTAAGGGTAAAAATTTCCGGATCTTCAGTTGGATAGAGGGAGCAAAGGGGGCCATCAACAAAAGTATAAGCTTTATTCAAAGGGGAGCCTGATTTTTGCTTATAGTATAAAAGTATTGTGCTTTCAAAGAAGAAGTTATCGTCGGGCATCAAATGCCCCCACGTGCAATCAATGCAATAATCATATCTAGTTCCGTTGACATCTACGAAGTCGTCACCTGCGCTAATGGTGGCTTCCTCGCCAAGGCAAATTATGTCAGAAAGTTGGGAGTAAAAATATTCTCGGGCTCGCTTTATCATTAGCACTCTTTCAGCCGTTACTACGGTACCGCAGGAATAGCTTATCTCGGCAGGGGTGGCTTTTTCCACAAAATCTAAGCCTGATGACATCATAATCAACTTATAAGTGGGGAAATCCACTAGTGAATCGCCTTGCGGTACCAAGTAGTAATTATCCTCAATAGTATGAGTAAGCTTTCCATAGCGTTCTAAAAACCTGTAGTACCCATCCCTCGATTGCTGACGGGTGCGGAAATTACGTGCGTAGTGAAAACCTAGATGAAGCCGATACTGATTATTGCCCGACGCGAACGATAGAATGTTGTCGGCTTTTTCGTATACTTTTACATCTAGCCCAAGGGCTTTTAGGCGTGATGCAATGTGCAAACCATAAAAACCTGCGCCTACAATAGCGAATTTCATAAGTGGACTGAGGGAAGGTGACCTTTAGGGCTACGATTAAAGACGATTACAACTTATATTTAGGATGAACCATTACAAACCAGCTGGGCAAGCTCGTAATCACTTATGGAAGGCAAATACAACTTGACCATGGGAGAATGCCTGCCCGCGAGGCGGCTACCAATAGCGCCTATATCTGGGGCAATCAGGGGAATCCCGAAGCTCAATACTTCAGAGAGTGTATAGCACCATGTCTCAGGCCAGATCCCAGGGAAGAATGCGATGGGCATGTCAATTGTATTCAGCTTTTCGTGCAACTGATGAAAGCCAGCATAAGATCCGACATGCGTAAAATTAGGCAAGTTGATAAGCTTTTCATGGGTTGACACGGCACCGATTAGATAAAAGTGTATCGATGGATTGAGCTGGAGGCTTATGCTCGCAACCTGGAAGAGCCTTTCTGCTCCCTTTTCAAAACCGATACCTCCAATAATGACAATGTTTGAACTATCGAAGCTTCGCGTTTCCAGCGGCAGAAGACTATAGCTTGGCTCAAAAGGCTCTTCCACTAGAAGGTTGGTGAATCCTTGGCGACGGAACAGTTCCTCCTGTTGCTGCGTAGAGCACCGAATGTACGTAGCATCTGCAAGAATATCAGCAAAAAACCTTCTGTATAGGTCAATATCATTAGTGAGCGGGAAAAGTATCTTGGTTTCAACGGATGGCTCAGCGGAACGCAGGCAGTGGCTACATTGGGAAGACTCACCGACACCACAGTATCTACCCTGTGCATCAACAAGCTTTACGCGCGGGCAAAGAGCAATATAATCGTGGCCAATAAATTGATAAGCAATGCCTTCATCACGAGTTAATTTAATAATGCTTTCAATTTCCTCTATCCTCCAACCGACAAAACTATGAAGGACCAGATCAATAGATTTGAACGACAATGATTTGAGGGCGGGCACAATGGTGCCGTCAATGTCTCCAGCTATCACTGCATCCAATTCCGTGCATGTCAGAGTAAATTCGCGCTGCTTACTTGGATCTTTTTCTCTAGACAGATTTTCATAGCTACGTCCAGTTCGCAAGATCAAGTGGCATACATCAGGATCCGTACCAATCAAATCATTTATATATTTATCAATTCCTCCCCCTGATGCATGAGTAATATGAATTCTCAGCGGCTTGGTTGCACCTTGAAGCAGCTTCAAGGAGGCTCTATTGCGATAAACAAGAAGCTCGGCTGCGGCGACAAACTGCCCTATAAGGTCGTCATAATATGGATAGCGGTCCAATATAATTGTGTTCGAGTTCTGAACGGCTTTTAGTCTTGTAGAGGTTCCAAAGGAAGCACTCCCTTTGTGAAAAGCATAGGTACCAACACAGATATGGTGCTGAAATCCTCGGAGAGAAGCCCTATTAGCCCAATCAACTTCTTCTCCATAGCCCAATCCGAAATATTCATCAAATTCACCAACTGCCTTAATAGCAGTTCGTGTGAGATACATTAGAAATCCATGGCTGACAGGAATCTGGTGGGTTATCACTCCAGTTTCCGTGGCGGATTCCGCAAAGGCGTCCGCTATACGCTCGATTGCCGAGAGGGAGCTCACTGCATTCTCGTAATTTGCGAAAGGGTAAGAAAAGATCGTTGCGTTGTTTGAGAAAGTTGTCAACGTGGCCAATTCAGGCCCGTGACCATCTCTAGCGAGGAGAAACTTGGCAATCAGTTGCTTGCTTATGATTACATCAGAGTTCACCAAAAGGATGTCACTATCCGTTCCAAGCATAAAATTATTCACTGTACGTATGAATCCCAGATTCTCTCGATTAATGTGTAAGATAATATTTAAATCGCGGCAAAGCTGTGGGAGATTTTCGTTGACGTCGGTATCCGGGGAGCAATCATTGGTGGCATGAATATAAATCTCAATTCCTTCCCGCTCAGATTTGGCCAAATCAACGGAAGCAGTCAGTGCTTCAAGGCACTGGCGCGTAAGGCTCCAATTCTTATAGACAGGGACAAGGATATCAAGCTTTTTATTCGAGTTAACGAGAACAAATTGATGGTTTATGGCATGAGATTTCTTATTTGCAATCCACTGACCCTCGCGCCTCTCAACTGAAAAGCCAGAGAAGCCCTTAGAAGCATCGAAAATTTGATCGTGAAGGGGGCGTGGGTGGTCAAGAAAATAATCAGTATAAATTTCATGGGTGATCGGATCTCTGAATTCAATTGAGGAACCCCTTTCTTGAATAAGCCTGCTAAGATTAATCAGATGAAAACCTGCTTTCAAACTATGATTACTTTCAACTGCCTCCATCACATCAAGTCGCTCATCTGATGGATCAATGAGTTGTAAAGGCACTCCATCGAGCAGGGCAACAATATTAGGAGTCCTTGGGAAAATATTGGCGCCAGCAAATGCTACCCATCCAGAAAGGTTATTTCCATCCCATGATTCAATCTGGATGCGCGGGACAGAGGCCAATTCAGGCATTTCTTCGAGTAGCGGCCCTTCCTCTTCTCCAAGTCGAAGCCGAAACGCTTCCAGAGGTGTCCTTTTCAATCCCATTAGCCTGATGGGATGCATGGAGAGGCATGTGAGGCGGACCCCTGTTGCTGGATCTCTATAAATCAATTGCTCGTTTGACTGGATATGCGTTTCAACCTCACCCAAGATGAGTGTTGCCTGTTGGGCCATTGACCGCTTCGAGGCTATAACGATCGTCCCCGCTGATACCGTCAAGACGATATGGCCAGCTGCGCGCTCTTCCAATTGAACTGCGGCCTTAGCGGCAATCTCATCAAGCGTCCTTGGGGGTTCGCTGTGAGAAGAAGATGGGGCCTCAACGACTTCGATATCATGCAGTATTTCCACCTCGAGTGAATTTGCCTCTTGATCGCCTTGCGATGATTCGTCGATTAACGAATCGGCCATGCCTGTTGAGAATTGCGAGGCCTTGGTGTCTCCCTCCAGCAGCAGCAATGCCGCCAGCTTTGCCCAAAGCTGACCATCAAAGGGATTGGCAAGAAGCTGCAGACGCATTGATTCAATATCCATAGGCATGGTGGCCATCAGCGTTGCGCCTCCATCACTAACACACCTGGAATATCGCCCCCAAGAATTCCATGCTTCCATGAACTCACGAAATGGAAGGAAGCTGACTGAAACCCTGCCGCACAGGCTTGCTCCAGCACATCCCAGCCTGGAATGCAATACACCAGTGAGCCTTCGTGAGGACGTATTGGGTCACCATGGTAATCAGGCTTGTCCTCTAAAACAAGTTCATCTCGAACAAAATCCCAACGTGCTTTCTGAATGGTTGCCAACTGGCCAAACGCCATGGGGAAAGTGGACACCAGTCGGCCTCCCGGCCTCAGCACCCTGCCGATCTCTTCCAGCGCTCTTTGGAGATCATAAACATGCTCAAAGAGTTCATTGCAGATCACCAGCCCAAACGACTCGCTATCGAAAGAGAGACTGCAAAGATCCTGATGCAGGATTTCTTCAGCTACTAATGGACTGGAATCAAGCATATATTCACTGCAGGTCAACTGATCGCCAACCTGGCGACGCAGCCAAATGGCGAAGGCGGTGACCGCCTCGGCAAGATAGATGGGCTGGCTCCTGAGCGAATCGAGAGAGCCATAACAAGATTCCAAGACTTTCAGCACCGCCCGGTTGCGGCTGAGCAATCCATTGGCAATCACCGATTCACGGTAGTTGGGGCCATCGATGCGGATCGCCTCGGGAGCAAGATGGGCGCCGCTGAAAGGCTCAATGAATCCGAGAGTTCGAATCGCCTGTTCACAGGCTTGTAGCTGATCCCCTAGCGCAAGCCACCCAGGAAGATACGGCTCAAACTCTGCAAAGCTCTGATAAATACGGTGAATATAGTGAAGTTTAAGCACCTCAAGACTTGGATCCCATTTGGTTCCGGGTGTTGCTGCCAACGACCGTTCATCGATTGGATCCAGACTAAGCCCTACGACTCAGCTGGCAACAGCCGCCGCGCCCGTTGCAGCAGCTCCGGCAACCGCAGCGAGAGGTCCACAGCCCGCTCGTAGCTCGCCACGTAGTGGTCGAGCTCCCGCTCCATCTGCTCCAGATGGCGCTGCAGCAGCTCGCCATGGCACCGCTCCCGCTGCAAGGCCTGCTCCAGGGCGCTGCAGCGCGCCTCCAGCCGCTCCTGGCCGCCGCCCCCTTCGGCCTGCAGCTGCAACAGCAGCTGCAGCAGGTGCGGCAACGGCATCGGCTGCCGCCAGTCGGCCGCTCCGCCCCCCGGCCCCGCAGCACCTGCCCGCCCAGCGGCGCCGAAGCCATCGGCCCAGTGCTCGGCATCGAGCCAGGCATTGAGCAGGCCAGGCTGCCATTGCAGCAGGCCCCGCATCACCAGCTCCAGCTGCCCTTCGCCACCGCTGCCCTGAGGGCGCTTGCGGTAGGCCAGCTCCGGCAGCTCCTGGGCCAGCAGCTGCTCCAGCTCCTCGCCGCCGCGGCAGAGGTTCAGCAGCCGGATCCGCTCACGCCAGCGCCGCTTCAGGGCCGCCGCCCGCGCCAGATCCGCCTGCCACCCCCCCAGCGCCGCATCCATCGCCGCCACCCGGGCGCCCTCCTCCCCTTCCGGCAACCGCGCCACCAGCTCCGCCAGCCCCCGGGCCAGCGAGCCGTAGAAGATCCAGATCCGCGGGCCGCGCTCCCCTCCAGGGGCCCCGTCGCCAGACCCACCCGCTCCGGATTCCAGAAGCTCCAACCCCAGGGCCCCCGCCGATGCAGTGAACCCCAGTCCGCTGCCCGGCAACCCGTACAGCCACAGGGCACTGGGAGGAGGGGTATCCATCAGCCTTGGGGGGGTGCCTGCAGGCTAGGCCGCTTCCAAAGGCAGCGCCCCACCCGCTGAAGGTGGGCCTGAAGATCCGCCGGCAGCTCCTGGCGCAGGACCAGATCCACCTGCCAGGGCAGCAGCAGCTCCTCCAAGGCCGCCATCAGCCGCAGGCGATCGCGATGGCTCAGGCCCGGGCCGTCCAGGCAGAGGTCGATATCAGAACCGCTGCGATGGCGCCCAAACGCCCGCGACCCGAACAACCACACCGCCTCCAGATTCGGCTGTGCCGCCAACACGCGCAGCAACCGCTGCTGGCTCTCCGCCGGAATGCCCGGGATCTCCGCCTCCAGCTCAAAGTCCAACTCGGTGCCTGCAGGCTAGGGGTGCGGAAACCACCTGGGGCGGATCTGCGGCGATCCGGGGCAAGGTCGCCGAGAATGACAGCACAACTGTGGCGTGGGGCCAGGACCGTTGCGCAGGGAGACGCTGCTGGAGGGATTGCGCAGCTTCCCGGGCGATCCGGGCATGATCCAGCGCCTCGGCCAGGAGCTGGAGGGGAGCGGCGATTGGCAGCTGATGCAGGAGGTGTTCCAGCGCCAGCTCTCCCATGTGCCAAGCGGCAGTGCGCTCGAGGCCCATGTTTCCTATCTGGTGGCCAAGGCCTGTCTCGAACTGGGGGAACGCCGCCAGGCCCTGGCCCTGATCGGCCGCTCGCTGCTGCTGCGCTCCGACTTCGCCTACAGCCATCACCTCCAGGGCCGCGCCCTCGCCCAGCTCAACCGTCTGCCGGAGGCCCTGTCCGCCCAGCGGCGCTGCGTGGAACTCGCCCCCGACTTCCCCTGGGGCTGGTTTGAACTCGGCTGTCTGCAGCGGCGGCAGGGCGATCCCCGGGCGGCGATGGTCAGCCTGCGGCAAGCCCTCGATCTCCAGCCGGCCGAAGAGCCCCAGCACCGCGCCCTGTTCGAACGGGCGCTCCGGGAGACCGAACAGGAGCTGGGGCGGCGGGATCGCCATGAGGCGGCCCTGACCCTCTGGCCCGACCGCCCACCACCTCCCGACCACGAACGCCTACCGGCCCTCGACGAACTCGAACTCGAACTTGAGCAGTTCCGCCGGTTTCTCGATCGGAGACAAGGTGCAGCGGAGCACTGCAAGCCCGATTAACTTGTGGTAAAAATTATCTCGCAATCGTTTTTGGGTTTGTTTGGCGCCAAGTGATCACATCCAGCCCTCTCCGGGGAACTTCCGGGATCTGCTCGATCGGCTCGAGCAGCAGATGGGCAGTCGCGATGGCTGGGAGCAGGTGGAAGACGAGAACAGCCCGTTGCCTTTCCTCGCCCTGGTGGATCTCTGGCCGGATCTGCCTCTCGCTGCCACAGATCCCGGAGCCACAGATCCTGGCGCCGCTCTCCTGAAGGCCGAGCTCCTCGGTCGGGTGAACAACCGCTCGATCAACGCCGTGCTGCTGCGCCTGCTGGATGGCCCCCGCCCCCAGACCCCCCAACCCTGCCGGCTCCAGGTGCGCTGGGCAGACGGCGCCTGCCAGGCCGGCAACGGCGAGATTTACCTCGTGGCCAATTTCCGCAACCATCTGATCCTCACCGTCTACCTACGCGACGACTGAGATCTCGGGCCAGGCTCCTTTCATTGCCAGCTCTACAAGCAAGCCCGTGGTTGCGTGGGATTAGGCGCACTACATCTGGTGTGAACGCTAGATGTGGTGTCTGAAACGGCTCAAAAAGTCTCTGTTCTTGTAGAGCACCAAAACCAGCAAGGCCCCCCCCGACCGAACCACCGAACCCCATAGACCGAAGCCCGAAGCCCGAACTCTCGAACCCTCGCCTCGATCCCCGGGGGGTTATTGAAGGCGGCGCAGGGGGTGATCGGGAGGGAGGGCGCTGAGCAGTTCGGCGCGGCCGCCCCAGCGGAGCAGGCAGCCGATCCTTTCGGCCACCAGGGAGGCGAGGCGGGCGGGATCGAGGCAATCCTGCACCGCCCGCCGACCGGCGGCACCGAGTTCGGCGGCGTGGAGGGGGTCGGTGGCCAGGCGGCGCAGAGCGGCGGCGGCGTGGTCGAGGTCGGGGTCGGCCCAGAGCCAGCCGGCGCGGTAATCGCCTTCGGTGCGCAGGATCGACACCTGCCGGCAGGGCACCAGGGCAGCGCTGCCCGGGGGCATGAAGCAGAGGTTGCCGCTGTAGCCGCTCGCCACCACCGGCACCCCGGACGCCATCGCCTCCGCCAGGGTGAGCCCGAAGCCCTCAGCCCGGTGCAGGCTGAGCAGCACGTCGGCATCGGCGTAGAGCGCATCAAACGCCTCGGCCGACAGGTGCTCGGTGATCAGCTGCAGGCGCGGATCGGCGGCGCAACGGTCGGCCAGTTCGGCGGTGGCGTCCGGAAACTGCTCGGCGCTTGCCAGTTTGAGCACCAGCTTCGCCTCCGGTCCGCTGCCCCCCGGCGGGAAGGCGGCCAGAAAGGCCTCGATCGCGCCATCGGGGTTCTTGCGGCTGCGGGTGCTCCAGAAATCGAAGGCGAACAAAACTGTGAATGGGGCCGCCCCTGTGCTTCCTGGGTGAAACCGCGCTGCCCGCCGTGTCGCTCGCAGGGCCGCCAGCCGCTCGGCGCGGTGCCAGTCGATCAGGTGCGGCAGGGCGGTGACCGGCACCGGACTGCGCTGGCCCAGGGCGGTGGCAGTGAACGGCGAAGGGCACCACAGCTGGTCGAGACCGGCGAAGCCCACTTCCCATCCATCGGGGAAGGCCTCCAGCTCCCAGGCCCAGAAGCCGATCCGCAGCGGCGCCTCCAGCTGCAGCTTCTGGGCCAGGCCGTCGGTCTGGCGCAGCACGTTGGGATTGGTGTGGACCAGATCGATCGCGGCGGCTTGATTGCCGGCGCCCTGAGTGCTGGCGGCTGGGCCCTTGGCTGGGGCCTGACCTGGGGCAGGGGCGGTCTCGATGCCGGGGTGGGTGGCGAGGGGTAGGTCGCGCAGCTGCACGGTGAGGCCGGCGGCGCGCAGGGCCCGGGCGGTGCAGCGTGCCCCTTCGCCGAGGCCAAAGCCTCCGCTGAGGTGGCCCCAGAGGTTCACCACCAGCGTCGACTCCGGGGGGGAAGACACCACGCCGCACCAGCCCAGACGGGGGAACGTTGCCCGTCCAGCGGCTTTAGTGTGGCAACCGATGGCCCCTTCACCCGGCGACTGGTACCGAAAGGGAGAAGCGGCGCTGGAGGCGGGGCGTTCGCAGGAGGCGGAGGAGGCGCTGTGGCGCTGTCTGGCTGAGCAGCCCGAGCATGGGGGTGCTTTGCATCTGCTGGGCCGGCTGCGGCAGCAGCAGGGGCGCCTGGAAGATGCGATCCGGCTGCAGCGCAGCAGTGTGCGCTGGGATCCGGGCCTCGGCTGGAACTCCTTCGCCCTGGCCGAGCTGCTGGAGCAGCGCCAGCAGTGGCAGGAGGCCTGCGGGGCGCTGGCGGCGGCCGCCGCCCAGCTGCCCGGCGAACCCTGGATCGCTCGCCGCCGCCAGCGGCTGGAGGGCCTCGCCGCCCTCGGCGGCGAGCGGTTGCGCCAGGGGCTGGGGCCGGCCTCCTACCGCTACTGGTGCCAGGAGCTGGAGCCCCCGCTGCCGGCGGCGGAGCCGGGCCTCGATCCCCTGCCCGGCTGGCTGGTGCTCAGCGCCGCCGATGCGGTGCTGCGTCCCGGTGCCCTGGCCTGGATCGCCGCCGAACTGCAGCGCCGCGCCGCTGCCGGGGAGCCGCCACCCGATGGCTTCTACGCCGATGAAGACCTCCTCTCGCCGCAGGGCGAACGCCATTCGCCCTGGTTCAAGCCGGGCTGGCAGCCGGAGACGTTCTGGAGCACCCCCTGGCTGGAGGGGCTGAGCGGTTGGCGCCGCGATTGGCTGCAGCGCGCCGGTCTGCCGCCGCCGCCGCCCGCCGCCGCCGCTGCCGACCGGTTCTCCTGGCAGCTGCGGGCGCTGGAGTCTGGTCCGCGGTTGCTGGCGTTGCCGCGGCTGCTGGTGCATCGGCGCGAGCTGTCGGCGGCGCTGGATCCGGCGGCTCCGGCGGCGGCGCTGGAGGAGGCCCGGGTCCGGGCGGGGATGCTGCAGCAGCACCTGCTGCGGCTTGGGGAAGCGGTGAGCGCCGTGACGCCGGAGGGGCTGCCCGAGGGGGCGGCGCCGGAAGGCTGCTTCGGCTTTCGACTGCAGTGGGCGCTGCCGGCGGCGGCGCCGCTGGTGCGCGTGATTGTGCCCAGCCGCGACCGGCCCGACCTGCTGGCCGCCTGCCTCGGGGGCCTGGCCGCATCGCTGGAGTCGCGGCAGCCGCTGGGGTCGGCGGCGGCGCTTGGGGTGGAGCTGGAGCTGGAGGTGATGGACAACGGTTCGCGGTTGCAGGCCACGGCCGAGCTGCGGCGTTGCTGGGAGGAGCGGCCGGGGTTGCGGGCCCGGTGGCGGGAGGCGGATGGGCCGTTCAACTGGAGTGCCCTCAACAACGATGCGGCGCGGCGGGCGCGGGGGGAGTTGCTGCTGTTCCTCAACAACGATGTCTGGCCCGTGGAGCCCGGCGGCCGCTGGCTGGAGGCCCTGGCGGCCCAGGCGCTGCGGCCGGCGGTGGGGGCGGCCGGGGCACTGCTGCTGGGGCCCGAAGGGCGGCTGCAGCATGCCGGCGTGCTGCCGGGCCTCGGAGCCGACGGCTGCGCCCATCCCTACCGCGATCTGCCGCCGGATCACACGGTGCATCGCGGCCGCAGCCGCTTCCTCAGCGCCTGGCCGGCGGTGACGGGGGCCGGCCTGATGGTGCGGCGGCGGCTGTTCCTGGAGCAGGGCGGTTTCGATCCGGCCCTGGCGGTGGAAGGCAACGATGTGGACTTCTGCCTGCGGCTCGGCGCCGCCGGCTACCGCCAGGTGGTGAGCCCGGAGGCGGTGCTGTTCCACGGGGATGGCTGCAGCCGCCGCCGCCGGGGCGACGACCGCGCCGAGCGGCTGGCAGCGCTGGCGCTGCTGCGCCGCCGCTGGCCGGAAGCTCTGGCGACCTCTGGGCCCTGGTGGCCGGCCGCCTGCAGCGCGCTCCACCCCGATGGCCGCCCCCGCGAACTGGACCTGCCGGACTGGGAGTGAAGACTGGGAATGAATCGCGGCTGGCGCGAAATGGAGAATGAAGGATCAGCCGCGGGGAGCCTTAGTGGTTTTGGTGCTCTACAAGAACCAAGCCGTTTGGGGGCGGTTCAGGCACCACATCTAGCGTTCACACCAGATCTGGTGTGCCGAATTCCACGCAACGACGGGCTTTCTTGTAGAGCTGGCAACTCTTCAAGGCTGCCGACGCTTGGTGTTGCCAACAAGTAGGTGCTGCCGACGCCTACAGGCTGCCAACGCTTACGGGTTGGGTCGGGGCGCTTGCCATTGGGCGAGGCGGTCGCGCAGGGGGGCCGCCCAAGGGGTGTCGAGATCCTGGAGCAGGGCCTGGGTGCCGGCCAGGTCGAGGCGGGCGAGGCGTTGCTGGCAGACCAGGGCTTTCACGGTGGCATCGGCGGCGCCCTGCTCGCACAGCCAGTCGGCCAGCTGGGGCGCCAGACCGGAAGCGGCGGCGGCGCAGGCTCCTTGCTGCCAGCCGGGCTGGTTGGCGGCGGCGAGTTGCTGCAGGCGTTCCAGGGCCGCCGCCGGGTCGAGCGCCACCAGCACCTCCAACAGGTTGCGCACCGTCAGCGCGCTGTCGCTGCCCCAGGCGAGCGCCTGTTCGTACGCCGCCGCCGCCGCCTCGAACCGCTGCCTCCCCCGCCGGGCATCGCCGAGCTTGTGGGGAGTCCAGAAACTGCGGCCGCCCGCCGCCAGCACCTGCTCCAATGTGGCTTCACAGGCCGCGAACCTGCCCTGCATCAACAGCACGTAGGCCAGCAGGTCGAGCTGATGCGGATCCGCGGGATTGCTCTCCAGCAGCCTCCGCAATGCCCCCTCGGCCACCGGCCAGTCGGCCTCCGCCAGCGCCTGACGCAGCAGCTCGCTCCAGGAACGGGGCGGAGAAACCGAAGGCTCTGGCATAGCGGCGCGGAAGGGGCGGGAGAGGAAGGGAGGGAAAGGGGGATTGGGCGGAAGGGGGCAGAAACGAAGACAGCGGGGGAGGACTGTGAAGGCGAGGAAGCTGGTCAGGGCGTGAGGGGCGGGTCCTGGCCTTGGGCGACGGCTTCGAGCAGGGCGATCTGGGCGGCCACGCAGCGGCGGCGGTCGAAGCGGGCGGCGATGTGGCGGCGGCCGCCGAGGCGGAGCGGGGCGGCGAGCGCCGGCTGCTCCAGCAGTGGCACCAGGGCCTGCAGCAGGGCCCCCGGATCATCAGCATCCACCAGCGCACCGGTCACCCCATCGAGCACCAGCTCGTCGGCGCCGGCATCGCGGGCCGCCACCACCGGCACCCCGCAGGCCATCGCCTCCGCCAGGCTCCAGCTCGGCACATAGGGTCGGCTCAGGTAGGCATGCACGCGGCTGATCCGGAACAGGTCACGCAGCTGGTCGGCGCTCAGCATTCCCGGCGCATGCAGGCGCGAGTGGTCGAGGCCGGCACCATGGCGCCTCAGCAGATGGGCCAACCAGCTGCCATCGCCGGGGGGTTGGCCGCTGTAGCAGCCGCGGTCGCGGCCGCCGGCCAGCACCACCTGCAGCCCGGGCAGGCGGCGCTGCAAGGCAGGCAACACCGCCAGCAGCCGGTCGAGCCCGCGCAGGGGCTCCAGGCTGCGGG
Organism: Cyanobacteriota bacterium; assembly: GCA_046342815.1. Taxonomy (GTDB): domain Bacteria; phylum Cyanobacteriota; class Cyanobacteriia; order PCC-6307; family Cyanobiaceae; genus Cyanobium. The sequence continues at coordinate 15,762 of JBKDOV010000147.1, read as the reverse complement.
CCGCGAAGCTGAGCACCATCGATTCCGGCCCCAGCGCCAGGCCGCCCGGCAACCGCAGCCGCGCCAGGGGATCGGGGCAGCAGGCCTCCAGATCCACGCCCTCATGGATCACCCGCAGCCGCGGATGCAACCAGGCGGGATGGCTGTCGCGCTGAAAACGGCTGGCGCACAGTCCTACGGCCATGCGGCGGATCGCGATCGCATCGGCCCACTGCTGCAACTGACGACCGGCACCGGCGGCGGGAGCGTTGCGATTGGGCGAAGTGAGGCGGGGGGAGCTGAGGTCCAGTTCCAGCAGGGCCACCAGGGGCACGCCCGGAAAGACGTCGTCGAGCAGCAGGGCGTCGCCCCAGAAGCTGTGGGCCACCGCCACGTCGGGCCGCCAGCCCTCGGCCGCCAGCGGCGCCAGCGCCGCCGCCACCCGCCGGCCCTGCTGCCAGGGCGCCAGCAGCCGGCGGGCGGGATCGGGATCGCGCAGCTCCTGGGCCACATCGCCGCCACTGGCCAGCCAACGAAAACGACCCGGCCCCGCTTCCAGCAGCGGCTGTGCCAACGGCCCCGAGCGGCGGCCCACCGCCACCACATCGTGGCCGGCGGCCACCAAGGCGGGGGCCAGATGCAAAAACTGGGCCGGGAAGTTCTGGTGCAGCAGCAGAACGCGCACCGAACAATCAGTTCATCGTGCGGATGGCGCGGGCGCCGCCGGAAAGGTTGTTGAACCAGAGCTCCAGGATGGAAGCCTTATCGAGGCGAAGGTTGGCGGTGAGAGCCATGCCCGATTGCAGGCTGTAGCGCTTGCCTTCTGATTCCAGATACTGCTTGGAAAGTCTGAGTTTCACCGGAAACCGTGAATACTTAGCTGAACTTTCTGGATCAGGTGGCAGGGCATCCGTGCCGATCGAGATCACCGTGGCAGGCAACCAGCCGTATTTATCGCGTCGATAGGCGGGAAATTCGATTTCCGCGCTCTGGCCAGGCCGCACAAAGGCCAGGTCCTTGTCGGGCACATCCACCTGGGCCTGGAGATTGTCCTTCGGCACGATCTTCAGCAGCGGTACCGCACTCACAGCCAGCAGGCCCGGCTTTGCCTTCAGATCCAGCACCGTTCCATTCAGGGGTGCCCGCAGGACAATTTCCCGCAGCCTTCTACGAGTGGCCACCAGGTTGGCTCGGTTGGTGGCCCGCTCACTCACCGTCTGCGCCTCCTTCTGGGCCGACTCGGCCTGGAGTTTCAGGATCTCAGCCTCAGTGGAGGCAATCCTGGAAACCAGCTCGGCCCGATTCTTCTCCGCATCGAGGATGTTGAGCTGGCCGTAGCCGCCTTCCTCGGCCAGGGGCCGCAGCCGGGCCAGCTGGGAATCGGTGATCCGCAGTTGTTCCCTGGCACCCACCAGCCTGGCCTGAGCCTCCCCGATCGAAGCCCGCAGCCGCTGCACCTCAGCACCGGCACTGGCCTGCAGGGAGGAATCCTTCTCCACCATCGAGGCCGCTTCGGCCCGCAGGGTTTCGGTATCCAGAATCACCAGGGGCTGGCCGGCCCGCACCTCCTGCGAGTCCTTCACCAGCACCTGACTCACGATCCCCTGCTCCGGCGGCGCCACATCCTGGGTGGAGCGCAACGTCTGCAACTTTCCTTGCACCGGCACCACCCGATCAATCTTCACAAGGGCAGCGGCCCCCAGCAGACTCAGCACCAGGGCGGAAAGGGCCGAGCCCAGCGCCACCAGCATCCAGGTGGACGGGCGACTTTCCAACCTCAGATCTTCTGTCTCCAGGCCCACCTGATCGGCCGGAGCAGAAAGATCCCGCAGGGATTGCGAATTGTTTTCGGAGGCAATAGGAGCCCTCTGCTTCGCCTTTGGCCTTATATTAACCAGACCAGAAATACCTTGAATTGCCATAATCAGGCCACCTCTCCAGAGATTCCAACCTGCTGCAAATACAGTGTGGCATAGGAACCACCGGCCCGCAGCAGCTCCTCGTGGCGACCATCCTCGATGATCTGACCCTTCTCCATGAACAGAATCCGATCGGCATCGCCAAGGGTGGTGAGCCGGTGAGTGATGAACAGCACCGTGCGGCCCTGGAAACGATTCCTCAGGTTCGAGAACACTTCCCGCTCCGTTTCCGCGTCCAGAGCACTGGTGGCCTCATCGAGGATCAATAGGGAGGGGTTTTGCAGCACCATCCGTGCCAGGCAGAGCCGTTGGCGCTGGCCGCCGCTCACGCCGGCGCCCCGTTCTCCCAGGCGGGTGGCGTAGCCCTGGGGCAGAGAGAGGATGAACTCATGGGCGGCACTCACCTTGGCCGCTTCCACCACAGCCTCCATGTCTGCATCCGGACTGTTGAGCCGGATGTTGTCGAGCACGCTGCCCTCGAACAGCAAGCCATCCTGGGGCACGTAGCCCACCTGGGCCCGCAGGCTGGCCAGCTGCACCTTTTCCACATCGTTTTCATCGATGTAGACCCGGCCCTTCTGGGGCAGATAGAGCCGGTCGATCAGCTGCACGAGGGTGCTCTTGCCACTGCCGCTCAGACCCACTAGCCCCACGAACTGCCCGGCCCGGATCGTGAGATCGAGGCCGTCGAGCAGCAGCGGCGAGCGGGGGCCATAGCGAAACGAAACCTGCTCGAAGCGCAGCTCCCCGCGCACCGCCGGCAGGGGTGGCAACTGCAGATCATCCGCCCCTGCCTCAGGGATCGTTTCCATCACCTGGCTGAGGGCCTCCAGCGAGATCCGCAGCTCCTGAAAGCTCTGCCATAGCGAGCCGAGGCGCACCATCGGCGACACCACTCGGCCAGAAAGGATGCGCACCGCAAACAGGGCACCCATCGTCAGCTGGTTCGCAAAGATCAGCGTCACAGCCACCGCGATCAGGATCACATCGGCGAAGCCGGCGATTGTTTTGGCCAACTGGCCCAGCAGGGTGGAATTCCTGGTGAGTCGGAAGCGGGCATTGGTGAAGCGGCGATAGCGATCCAGCCAGCGCCAGCGGGCCTCCACTTCAAAATTCTGGCTCTTCACCGTGCGCATCCCCCCCAGCACTTCCACGAGATAGGAATTGGCGGCGGATTGAAAGCGGTTGCTGATCTCGAGGTTACGGGTCAGCATCGGCGTACCGATCACATTGATCAGCAGCATCACCGGAACCACCGCAACAATCACGAGGGTCAGAGCCGGGCTGATGAAGAAAAGAATCACCAGCAGCAACAACCCCAGCACTGCATCGAGGGCAGAGCCGAGAAGCTGATCCACGATGAACTTGCGTATATTATACAATTGGCTGACATTATGTAGAATCAACCCCACCGGACGGCTCTCGAAATAGGGCAATGGGAGCCGCAGCAGGTGCTCCATCACCGACGAGCCCATCCGTACATCCACCCGATCCGATAGATCCGCCGTCACCAACGCCCGCAAGCCGCCAATTACGCCACTCACCAGAGTCGCCGTGAACAGGATCACCAAAAGTGGCGGCATCAGCGAGGGATTGTTGCGGCCAAGCACCACATCGATCACCACCATCAGGCTGAGCGGCAAGATCGCATCGAGGATCTGGGAGACGAATCCTGTGAACACCACCATCGCCACCATCCCCGGATAACGCTGGAAAGCTGCTACAAACCAGCCCAGTCCCACCTTTTCCACCGCGCCCCGGCCCGCCCGACCCTCTCGCACCACCAGCACATCCAGCCCCTCTGGGCAACGCTGCTCCAGCTGGGCCAGGCTCAGCCGCAGGGGGCCGCGCCGTGGATCCCCGATCAACACACCGCCGCTGCGGCCCGCCACCAGCAGCAGCACGAACTGGCCCTCCAGATCCAGCACCGCCGGCGGCTCCAGCCGCGCCAGCTCCCAGGCCCGCGCCCGCAACGGCCGCGTATCGAAGCCCAGGGCCTCCAGCTGCAGGCCCACCTGCGGCAGCTTCAGCGCCCCCAGCCTTTCCTCCACATCGCGCAGGTTGCGCATCAGCTGCTCGGAGGAGATGGCCAGCTCCCGCGCCTGGCACAGCTGCTGCACGCAATAGAAGGCCTGTTCCGCCCGATCGGCGGTGGGATTGGGCCGCGCCTTGGTGCTCGCCCGCCGCTCGCGGGTTTCCGGGAAGCCCAGATCCACCGGTTCGGCCGGAGCCAACGGTGCCATCACCGCCGTGGGCACCAGGGTGCTGCTGCTCTCCTGCGGCAGGGGCGCCTGCAGCGCAGCCTCCGGGATCGCCACCACCCGCGGCGGCAGCTGGTTCACCGCCCCCCGCCAGCCCTCCGCATCGGCGCTCAGCCTTTCGCCCGGCTGCGGCCCCTCGGGCCGCCGCGGGCCGCTGTACAGCAGCAGATGGCCCTCCGGCAGCCGGTCGTCCGGCCCCAGCAGCACCGCCTCCCCCTGCAACTGCCGTAGCCGGTCCTGGGGGCGGGTCGGCCGCTGCCCCTGGGCTCCCCACCACAGCTCCATCAAGCTCGCCAGCTCCTCCACCGAGGGCTGGGCCGCCACCGTGCGCCGCAATTCCGGCTCCTCCTGCAACAGCCGCAGCGCCTGGGCCGCCGGCACCAGCAGCACCGCGCACGGCTGCGAGGCCACCAGGCCCAGCTCCGGTTCGCCGCGCCACAGGGAAGTCCAGCCCAGCCAGGTGCCCGCCTCGATCAGGCCCAGGCTCAGCGGTGTTTCGCCGGGCCTCCCCTGCAGCCGGCGCAGCCTGCCCTCCAGCAGCAGCGCCGCCCCCGGCGGCAGCTGGCCCGCCCGTTGCAAGGGCTGGCCCACCGCCAGCTGCACGATCCGGGCGTCGGCCGCCAGGCGGCTGATCAGCGGCTCCGGCAGGTTGCGCAGCAGGGCCGACCCCCGCAGCAGCTGTTCGAATCGCATCAGCTTGAGGCCTCCATCGGGGGGGATACCTGCATCAGGCGGTCACGCAACCGTTCCAGCTGCTCGCGCAGCCAGCGGCTGCGGCATTCCAGCAGCAATTGCTCCCGCAGGCGATCATCCAGCCGGGCGGGCTGCAGGGATTCCACCCGGATCAGGTGCACCACGCCGCCGATGTCGAGCGGCGGGATCAGTTCGCCCGTGCCGTAGCGCCGCACCACCCGCATCAGCACCGGGTTGAGCTGGTTCACCACCACCGGCCCCACCACCCCGCGCCGCAGCCGATCCGAATTCTCGGCGTAGCGCTCCACCACCTCATGGAAGCCGCACTCCCCTTCCTGCAGCTGAAAGAACAACTCAGTCGCAAGGTCAGGGTCACGCATCCGCACCATCGTCAGCACCACCTGGTCGAATTCGCCACGGCGCTGCAGGAAGATCCCCGGCACCTCCGGCCCCCAGAGCCGCCGGGTCACGGTCGCCAGGCGCTGCTCGAACGCCGCCAGGTCTTCGAGTTCCTGCAGCGAAAGGCCGCGGGCCTGGCGCCAGGTTTCCAGATCCTCCAGGCTGGTGAGCCCGCAGCGCTGGGCATAGGCCTGCAGCTGCTCCTCGTGCTCCTCCAGCTTCGGGGTGAGTTCATCCTCCGCCTGCTCCGGCAGCTCCGGCAAAGGCGTGGTGGCCAGTTCCTCCAGCAGCCGCCGCTGGCACCAGCCACTGAGCAGCTCGTGGCGGGCCAGCAGCCGCAGGCTGGCCGCCTCGGGCAGCGGCAGGGTGGCCCCCAGCTGGCGCAGGGATTCCGGCAGAGGCACGCTCATGCGGCACCGCTGTCAGAGAGCTCGCGATACACCAGGGCCGCCTGCTGGAATTCACCGCGCCGCTCCAGCAGTTCGGCCAGGCGCCGGCTCAGCTGGGGATCGCGAAGGCGGCTGCGCAGGTACTGGAGCAGTTCGATCGCGGCCGGATCGTCACCCATCTCCTCGAAGCTGGTGGCCGCCACCGCCAGCTTCTCGGGCTGCAGATGGTCGGGCTTGATCCGGAAGATGCGCAGCACCAGCTGGGCCGCCTCGATCGGCCGCCCCAGCTGGGTCTGGGCCACCGCCAGGTTGGTGAGTGCCGCCAGCGATTCGGGCGAGCCCTCCCGCGTCTGCTGCAGCGACCGCTCCAGCAGCTGCACCGCCTCCTCCAGCCGACCGGTGGTGAGCAGCAGCCCCCCGAGGTTGACCAGGCTGCGGTAATGGCCGGCATCGAGGGCCAGGGCCTGGCGGAAGGCCCGTTCGGCCTCCTCCAGGCGGTTCTGCAGCAGCTGACACATGCCCAGCAGCCCGAACGAATCGGCTCCCCGGGCCCCGGCCACGATCAGCTGGCGCACCTCCTGCTCCACCTGGGCCGCCGTGGCGCTGGTGAGCTTTTCGCGCAGGGCAGGCAGGCGGTCGGCCGGGTTAGGTGCCGTCGTCATCGGTGGGGGGGGCGGCGGAGCCTGCAGGGTTGCCTGCAGGGGTGGCTGCTGCAGCGACTGCATCGCTGGCGGCGGCGGCGGCGCCCCCAGCGAAACAGCCATCTGCGGCGCCCCCGGCATCGGCTGGCCGCTGGTGCGGGCCGGCAGGGCGAATTGGGGGGTGCCTCCGTACACAGCGGCCGCCCCCACCTGGCCCCGCAGGGTCACATAGGCCTGGCGGTAGAAGGCCACGGCCAGTTCAGGCCGGCCCTGCTCATTGAGCTGTTCGGCGTAGACGAACACCTGTTCCGCCGCCGGGCCGGAAGGGACCACCATCGGCGCCGGAGGGGGTGGAGCAGGCGGGGCGGAGAAGGAAGGCGCGCTCTGCCCAGCGGTTCCCCCCCCCAGCATCTGGATCAGGAAGCGGCGCAAACCCATCAGACTGCCCGAGGCACCCACGCTCCGCCATGGTGACACGAGTCTCGGTGGTGCTTCCGTTCCGCAACGCCGCCCCCTGGTTGCCGGCCTGCCTCGCCTCCCTCGACGCCCAGACCGAAACCGCCTGGGAACTGGTGGCGATCGATGACGGCAGCAGCGACGCTTCGGCCTCCCTGGTGGCCGATTGGGCGGCCGGCCGCCCCCAGCCCCTGCGGCTGCTGCGCCAGCCCGGCCGGGGGGTGGCCGCCGCCCGCAATGCCGGCTGGGCCGCCGCCACCGCACCCCTGGTGGCCTTCCTCGACGCCGACGACCTCGCCCTGCCCGGCCGCCTCGAGCGCCAGGCCGCCCGCTTCGAGGCCGACCCCCAGCTGCAACATCTGCTCTGCGGCTGGCGGCGCCTCGATGCCAGCGGCGCCCCCCTGCACGATGTGCAGCCCTGGCAGGAGGGCGCCGGCTTCACGCTGGAATCGGCGTTCGAACACAAAGCGGTGCTGCCCAGCGCCTGGATGCTGCGCCGCTCCCTGCTCACCCGCCTCGGTGGCTTCGATCCGGCCCTCCGCCACGCCGAGGATGTGGACCTGCTGCTGCGGCTGGCCGCCGCCGGCTGCCCTGGCGCCTGGCTTGAAGAAGTGCTCTGCGGCTACCGGGTGCATGGCGGCGGCGCCAGCCGTCACGCCGCCGACCAGGCCCATGCCCTGCTCTGGGTGGTGAACCACCGCCTCGACGATCTGCCGCCCGGGCACCCGCTGCGGGCCCGGCGGGCCAGCCTGCTGCACGGCACCAGGGCCTGGGCCGGCTGGCAGGCCTGGCACGAGGGGCAGCAGGATCTGGCCCTGGAGCTGTGGCGCACCGCCTGGGGCAGCCGGCCCCACGGTGATGCGTTCACCTGGCTGCACCTGGCCGAGAACGTGGCCCGCAGCTGCGCCCGCATCGGCGAGCCCTGCGTGCCCGAGCAGTTGCTGCAGCACCCCACCTGGCGGGCCCTGGAACAGCACGTGCTCCTCGATTTCGCCCAGCGCCCCGGCCGCTCCGGCAGGCCCGGCCGCAGCGACCGCAGGCTGGAGTCTTTGGCCGGGCGGTTGCGCAGCGACCTCGCAGCCGCCTCCCCCCTCTGGCAACCGGCGGCCCTGGCCCGCTGGTGGCAGCAGCTGCCCGCCGGCGCCGATCCCCTGGCCGAGCTGCGGCTGCGGGTGCTGGCCTGGTGCGAGGCGCTGCTGGGCGGGGAGCGGACCGAGCCGCTGCCGACCCAGCCGCTGGCGGCCGAGCTGGGCGAGCTGCTGCGCCAGTGGGCCCTGATCTGCTGGCCGGAGCATCCCGAGGCGGCCCGCCAGCGGCTGCAGGAGGCGTTCGAGCTGCAGCCCACAGCGGAGCTGGCCCGGGCCATCGCCCGCCTGGCCGCCCCCCGCTACGCCTGCGGCGCCGCCGCCCTCGAGCAGCTGGCGGCCCAGCTGCCCCCCTGCCCCACCGATCCGGCCGACGCCGCCCGCTTCGCCCCCCTGCCCCTGCCGCCGGCGGCCGAGGCCTGCCGCGGCCCCGACTGCGCCCCCTGCGCCCTCGGCCACCTCGCCGCCCTCGGCTGGCGCCGCGAAGCCCTGGCCCCCGGCCTGGAGCAGTGGCAGCCGCCCCTCCCCGTCACCACCACCGGCGCCGCTACGGCCTCCCGGGGCTGGAGCGAGACCCCGTTCCGGCTGGAGGAGCTGCCCCACGGACGCGTCTGGCTGCGGCCCCCGCTCAGCAATCCCTGGGGCACCAGCCATGGGCTGGCGGTGGTGGATGGCGAGGGGCAGCTCCAGACCCACCTCTGCCGCCGCTATCCGCTCGCCTGGCCCGGCTGTCCCACGCCCCCCGCCAGCGTGGAACCGCCACCGCCGCAGCCGCCCCTGGCCGTGGCCGGCACCGTGCTGGCCCTGGCCGACCTCTCGGCCGAGATCCACTACCACTGGCTGCTCGAAAGCCTGCCGCGGCTGGGGCTGGCCCTGGCGAGCCAGGGGGGCATATGGCCCGATTCCTGGCTCCTCTGGCACAACGGCGGCAGCAGCGAGCGGGTGCGCCGCTGCCTGGTGGACGACCTCGGCATCCCCCCCGAGCGCCTGATCGACGCCCACCGCCATCCCCACCTCACGGCCGAGCGGCTGCTGCTGCCGAGCCCCCTGCCCCGCTTCGGCTGGCCTTCGCGGCGGGCCCGGGCCTGGCTGCGGCACCGCTACCTCACCCCCGACCAGCGCCGCCCCCACAGCGGCCCCGGCCGGCGGCTGTGGCTGGCGCGCGGCGCCTCCGGCCGCCGGCCCGTGTTCGGGGAAGCGGAGCTGCTGGCCCACCTGGAACAGCAGGGCCTGGGCCTGGAGCCCACCGTGCTCGACGGCCTGACCCTGGCTGAGCAGGCCGCCCGGATCGCCGCGGCCGAGCTGCTGGTGCTGCCCCACGGGGCCGCCCTCGCCGGCCTGGCCTTCGCCAGGCCCGGCACCCGCGTGCTGGAGCTGCACCAGCCCCGCTATGCCCCGCCCTACGGCCACGCGCTGGTGGCCGCCGGCGGCCTGGCCCTCTATCGCTGCGAGCAGCCGGCCTCGCCTCCGGGCCTCTACCGCCAGCTGCTGTTCGAGGCTCCGATCACCGAGCCGATCCTGCTCGACGCCCCCCGCATCGCCACCGCCCTGCACCACATCGCCGTCGAAGCGCCGCCGGCCTGATCCGCAGGGCCAGCATCGATAAGGTGAGGCCATGGAGAGGCGCCCGACAGGCTGGATCGAACGCGCGGTGACGGCGCGGATGGAAGGGGATCCGGCAACGGCCGCCGCCTCCTATGTGAGGGCCCTGGAGCAGGATCCGGCCGACCCCCGGGCCCTGCGCGGTCTCTATTACCTCAACCTCGAAGCCGCCGACCGCAACGCCCTGCTGCCCACCCTGCGCTCCGCCCTCGAAACCGCCACCCCCCATCCGCTCGGCCTCCACCTGCTGGCCCACTGGCTCCACGACGCCGATCCCGCCGCCGCCCTCGCCCTCAACCGCCGCGCCGCCCGCCACGGCCTGCCCCACCAACGCCTGCTGCCCCGCGACGCCACCGCGGCCGCCGCCGGCGGCCTGCCGGAGGTGGTGATCCTCGGCGCGCCCAAATCCGGCACCACCTCCCTGGCCGCCTACCTGGCCGGCCATCCCCGCATCTGGCTGCAGCCGCTCAAGGAACTGCACTTCTTCGACAACCACTGGCAACGGGGAGAGGCCTGGTACAGGTCCCAGTTCCCGCCGCTGCGCAGCCCGGGCCTGCTGCGGCTGGAGGCCACCCCCGACTACCTGCAGAACCCGGAGGCCCCCCAACGGATGCACCAGCTGATGCCCCAGGCCCGGCTGATCGTGCTGCTGCGCGAACCCTTCGACCGGGCCCTCAGCTGGATCGGCCACATGCGCACCTTGATCGGCCTGCAGGGCGACACCGCAGCCCTGCTGGCGGAGGAGGCCGGGCGGCTGGAGGCGATGAGTGCGGCGGAGCGGGCTGCCCTGGGCTGGTGCCGGCCCAATGCGCTCAGCGGCAGCCTCTACGCCCACCACCTGCGCCGCTGGCAGGCCGTCTGGCCGGCTACCAAGCTGCTGGTGCTGCGCTTCGAGGACCTGGCCCTCCACCCCGAGCAGGTGGTGCGCCGCTGCCTCGCCTTTCTCGATCTCGACCCCGACGCCCTGCCGGCCGGCCGCAGCTACCCGGTGCACAACCGCGGCAGCATGCCCACCAGCGCCAACGCCATCGATCCCGCCCTGGCGCGCCGCTGCCGCGAAGGGGTGCTGGCCGAAGCGCTCGACCTGTGGACAAAGCTCTAATGGGGTCGATCGAGCTTCCCCCCCCCTGGCAGGACTTCGCCCGCCGCTGGCAGGCCTGGCGCCAACGCCATGACCGTCGTCACTGGGCCGAGAGCTGGCAGGGCCGGGCCTTCCGGCGCCAGCGCCTCTCCTTCCCCTCCCCCTGGGACGACCGCCTGCTCGACAGCCGCCTAAGCCTCCGGGCGGGCAACCACCTCGCCTACCTGTTCCGCCACCCGGACGGCCGCCGCGCCCTGGTGTTCGCCGGCCTGTTCAGCAACGCCCATGAGCTGGAGGCGGTCTATCTGCCCGAGGACAACCAATGGCTGCATGCCCCGGTCTCGGTGGCACCGGCCGAGTGGTACAGCCTGGGCCTGGAGCGGCTCGCCCCCCAGCTGGCGCAGGCATCGGCGCTGCCCAGCGTGCTCGCCCCGGACCATCGGCGCCGCCTCTGGCTGGAGGGACATGCCAACTTCGCCCACCAGCTGCTCAACGGCCTCACCTGCCTCGACCGCGACGGGCTGGCCGGCCTCGGACCGGTGCTGAGCGATGGGCTCGAAGCCTTCGGCCCCCTCAGCCACCTGTTTCCCGACGTCCACTGGCAGCCACCGGAGCTCACGCACGACCCCGCCTGGTTCGAGCTGCCCCTCAGCCAGCGCCCCGAGCGGATCGGCCCCAGGCTGCGCGAGCTGCTGCGCCACCATGCCGCCACCGACCTCGGCAGCGAAGCCCAGGCCCTGGCCGAGCGGCTGCGAGCCTGGAAAGCCGGCGGCGGCTGGGTGCTGGCGGTGAGCATGAAGGCCCGCGGCGCCGTGGCCGAAGGCCTCAACGAACTGCTGGTCGCCCTGGTGGTCGCCCTCAGCCGGCGCGGGCCCCTGCCGCTGCTGCTGATCGATGGCTTCTCGCCTCCCACCGGCGCTTCGGCCACAACACCGCTGCACCTCTATCGCTGCCGCATGGGGGAGGTGATCAGCGCCGAGGCGGACCAGACCCGCGCCCTCCTGGCCAGCCTCGCCGCCGCCGGGGTGGAGGTGGAGCGCGTCGTCTGCGCCGGCCGCCCCCTGCTGGAAGCCCTGCATCTGCTGCAGTTCACCGACGTGTACTTCATGCACCAGGGCACGGTGCAGCACAAGATCGGCTGGTTCCAGCAGGGCATCCCCGGAATCGTTCACTCCAACAGCCAGCGCAACACCGGCGACTTCCATCCCTGGGGCGGCATGGGCGAAACCGCGCCGATCTGGTTCCCGCCCGCCGGCTGCGAAGACCTCGAGAACACCCCAAGAGGCCGCTATCGTTTCCTGCCCGAACGCCAGGCCACAAACGTGGACTGGCTGGTCAGACAGATAGAAGAACTGAGGGGAAGCACGAATACTTCGGGTATTATTTCACTCCCCCTGTCGGGTGATTTGTCGATCAACCCGGATGCCTCAGGGCCACCCACTCCCCCACTTTCACCTTCGGAACTGCCACCTTCCCAGCTGCTTTCGCTGCAGGAGCTTGATGCCTGGGTCCATCCCCGCAGCCTCCGGCGTTACCAGCAGCTGATCTTCGATCAGGTCCCCTTCGACCTGGAAATCGAGGCAGAGAGTTACAGCTTCCGGCGCTGCCGCACCAGCGCCGGCACCAATCGGCTGGAGCTCCGCCGCCGCAGTGATGGGGTGCCGTTCGAGCTGATCTCCGACACCTGCGGCAGCGGCTTCAGCATCGAACAGGCCCGCCCGCAGCCACTGGCGGCAGCCCTCGCCGCCGCCCCCCTGCCCAGCGGGCCGCCAATGCTGCGGGCGGGCGACGGCAACTTCGCCCACTTCCTCTGGAACGAGCTCGATCCCCTTCTGCACCTCGCCCAGCGCGCCATCAGCCAGGGCCGCCTGCTGCCGGTGGTGCAGGACAGCGACACCATCCTCGATCTGGCCGGCCTGCCGGGGGTGGAAAGGCTGCCGCCCGAGCTGCTGCAGCAACGACCGAGCGTGCATGCGGGCGCCATGTGGGTGAGCACTGCGGCGCGCAGCGTGGCCCTCGCCGCCCTCGGGGCGCCCGCGGCACCGCGGCGGAGCGGCTCCGAGCCGCCGCTGCTGGTGCTGGGGGTACGGGGGCCGGGGCGCCGCGAACTCCTCAACGAAGAGGAGCTGTTGATCGGGCTGATCCGTCGCCTGCATCGGCGTTGGCCGCAGTTGCGCATCGCCCTCGATGGCTTCACCTACCAGCACAACAACCGCCGCGAGGCCGGTGGCCTGGCCCGTGTCGAGGCGATCGCCGAGCGGGTGCACCGCATCCAGGCCGCCTGCCCCGACGTCGCCCTGGAATCCCTGAGCGGTCTGCCGTTCGAGGCGTACCTGCAGCGGGTGGCGGGCGCCAGCGTCTATGTGACCCAGGAGGGCACGCTCCAGCACAAGATCGGCTGGATGTATCCGCAGATTCCCGGGGTCTGCCTGGTGGCCGGACCCCACGCCGAAGCGATCGCCCGCTGGCACCTCGCCCAGTGCGAAGGCGCCACCAAGCTGGTGGTGCTGCCGCCGGGCCTGCTGGTGCACACCGGCACCGGGAGCCACGACACCAACGAAACCGAGCTGCGCAACCGGCCCTTCCAGGCCCCCGAACCGATCCCCGTGATCGATGCGATCGAACAGCTGGTGGCCCCCCACCTCGGCCAGGGGGAAGGCTCCAGCCTGATCGACTGCATCTGGGCCGCCGCCGACCCCTATGCCGCCGTGCTCGCCTACGGCCAGGAGCGCAGCACCTGGGCCGGCCACGACAGCAACGCCCTGGCCGAGCTGGCCGCCGCCGCCAGCCTCACCCGCGACCCCCAGCTGCTCAGCACTGCCTGGGAACGCCTGCAGGCCTGGCGCGATCCCGATGCGGGGCTGCGGCTGGCGCGCCTCAGGCTGCGGCTGGCACGCCAGGAGCCGGAAGCCTCCTGCCGCCTGGAAGCCGAGGCCCTGCTGCCGCAGGTGGCGGGCCTCGACCCCGGAGCCAGGCTGCTGCTGGCGGCGGTGCTGCAACGGCCGCTGGCCGAGCTGGAACCCCTGGCCCTGCAGCTCGCCGCCCAACAGCCACTGCCCCCCCAGCCCGGCGCCATCGCCGCCCTGCTGGAGCGTCAGGAGGGCCTCAGCGATCCCGACCGCCAACGCAGCGTGGCCGGGCTGGCGGCGGCCGGCGCCAGCCTGCGGCGGCCGTTCCATCACTGGGCGGATCCCGCCGCCGCCCGCAGAGAACCGCTGCAGGCCCTGGTGCAACGGATCGGCATCGCCCTGGAGAGCGGCAAGGGCTTCAGCCTGATCCGCCTCGGCGATGGCGAAGGTTCGTTTCTCTGTGGCCGCCGGCCCGACCTCGGGGGCGCCACCACCAACGGGGCCAGGCTCGATCCGGAGATCAGCCAACGCGGCGGCCAGCTCGAGGAAGGCCGCCACCAGGCCCTGATCGAACGGTTCGTGGCGGCCGTGGAAGCGGCCGATGCGATCGGCCTGCCCGACCTCGACCAATGCCTGCAGGGGCCCTCCGAATGCTGGATGGTGCCGGCCGGCCTGGCGCTGCGCTTCGGGCCGGAAGGGCTGCAGCGGCTGGGGCCAGCCCTGATCTCCGGCGGCTGGCACCTGCACAACTACCTGCTGGAGAGCGGCGCCTACGCCAAGCCCCCCTTCCTGCAGGTGCGCTGTGTGATCTCCCCCTCCCTGCCCCAGGCTCTGCGGGGCACGGAGGTGCTGCATCTGGCGCTGCCGGGCGAGCGGGGCAACCGGCTCGACACCTACGGCGACGACGCCCACTATCCGGTGGTCTACGAACGGATCCTGACGCGGATCGCCCAACAGGTGGGGCCCGGCGATCTGGTGCTCGTGGGCGCCGGCATCCTCGGCAAGATCTACTGCGATGCGGTGCGCCAGCGCGGTGGCGTGGCGATCGACATCGGCAGCGTGATCGACATCGCCAGTGGGCTCACCGGCACCCGCGGCGAATACCGCCAGCACCCCTACCTGCTGCACCAGGCACGCCGCGCCTTCGCCGCCGCTCCCGCCCGCACCCAACCGGTGCCCCCCCAGCCTGTGGAACCCGAGCCCCCCATGCCGGCCCGGCTGCCCCCTCCCGTAGCCCCGGCCGAACCACCGCCAGCCGATGTGGTTTCGGCGGTCTGGAACAGCAGCGATCCGCTGGCGGCGCTGATCGCCCTGGGGCGAAACCGCCTTCACAGCACGGACGACAACCGCAGCCTTCTGTTCGACCTCTGCGATGCCGCCTGCCTCAGCCGCGATGCCGAGCTGCTGGAGGCAGCCGCCGAGCGGCTGGGGCACCTGCCAGCCGGCGAACTCTGGACCCTGATCCACCAGCTGCGGCTGCAGATCGCCCGCGGCGAACCGCTGGAACACCAGCAGGCCACCGCCCGGACCCTGCTGCCTCAGGCCCAGGCGCTGGATGCCGGCAATCGCCAGCTGCTGGCCAGCCTGCTCAGCCCCGATCTGCCGCCCTCTCTGCTGCCGGAAATCCAGCCCGAGGCGCTGGTTCTGCTCCAGAACAGCGGCCAGGGCGACGGCGCCCCCGCCGACGTGGCGACCATCACCAACCTGCTGCAACAACGGGCCGGCGCCAGCCCCGAGGAGCGCAGCCGCGCCGCCCACCTCTACAGCCGCCTGGGCCCAAGCCTGCGGCGCCCCTTCCAGAGCTGGGAGAACCCCCAGGTGGCCGAACCCGCCCGCCTCGATGCCCTGGTGGAAAGGGTGTCGGCAGCGCGGCGGCAGGGCCGGGGCTTCGGATTGATCCGCCTCGGCGACGGCGAGGGGCTGCTGCTGGCAGGGCAGCGCACCGATCTCGAAGGGGCCACCCGCAATGGCATCGCCTGCGACCCCCAGCTCCAGGCCCAAGGCGGCAACCTGGCCCCGGAAGAACATGGCCTGCTGGTGGACCGCTTCCGGGAGACGGTGGGCAGGGCCGATGTGGTGGGCATCCCTGACCTCTGGCAATGCCTGCAGGGGCCGGAACAGACCTTCCAGGTGGCGGCCCGGCTGGAGGCCGAGCCGGCGGCGCTGCAGCCGGGCGGCTGGCACCTGCACCTGCAGCTGCTGCTGCACGGTGCCTTCCACCGCCCCCCCTTCGACCGCGTCGATGCGGTGATCGCCGCTGCCCTGCCGCCGATGCTGCAGGGCAGCGGCGTGACCTTCCTGCAGTTGCCCGGTGAGGACCCCCACTGGAGCGCCATGGCTCGCCCCCATGCCCACTATCCGGTGGTGTTCCGCCAGGTGCTGCAGTGGATCAACACCCAGGTGGGCCC
>JBKDOV010000146.1:0-41723 GCA_046342815.1 Cyanobacteriota bacterium | reverse complement strand
CGATCATTCTCCTGCAGTTGGGATCGGATCGCCTCCTCCCGCTGCTGCAGGGTGGCGGCCATGCTGTTGAAGGAGCGGGAAAGCTCGCCGAATGCATCCTCGGAATCCACCTTCACCTGCACGGAGCGATCGCCGGCAATGATCTGTTTGGTGGCCCGCATCAAGCGCTGGATCGGCTGGATGAAACTGCGCGCCAACGCCAGGGACATCAGGGTGAGAAGGGGGATCAAAATGGCGCCCAGCAGCAGCATCGCATCGCGCAGGCGGCGCACCCCTTGCAGCGCTTCGGCCTTATCAATCTTGGCCACCAATCCCCACTCGAAATTACCAATCCGGATCTGCTGATAGGACTTCAAGACAAGCTTGCCGCGGTAATCGACATCCTCAGTCTCACCGGTCTGGCCAGCGAGAGCCCGCTTTGCCCCCTCGGTTTTCACCTCCTGAATCAGAACCGGAGTATTGGTTCTCTTGATCCAATCAATCTTTTCTTGCGAAACACCCTGAGCACGAAGGATTTTGAAGTATTGATCGGGGTTTTGTAGAAACTCCCTGGGGGAGGAGCGCAACTTGAAATCCTGGGCGACAAGAAAGGTTTCTCCTGTTTTGCCAAGCCCCTGCTGCTCCCATTTCTTGTTATCGGTCATCACCCGATCGATCGCCTCAGGATTCAGCTGATAGATCAGGGCTCCGATGAACTTATCGCCATCAAACACGGTGGTGCCTACAAAAAAGGCCGGCTCACCAAAACTGGCTTTATAGTGCTCGATATCTGAGATGTACACAAAATTGGGATCACGCGACTTACGGATCTCCTCAAACGTTTTGGCCAGGGCCGTGTCAGAATAAACTCCTGTCTTGAGGTTGGAGCCCATATCCGCCTCTTTAGCCACAGAAAACAAAACATTGGCGCTATCGATATCAACGAGAAAAATATCGCGATAGCCGAAGACCTCGGCAAGGCGACGGAAGCGCTGACTGTATTTGCGATGCACAGCACTGTATTCACTGCCATCACCAGCATCCTCCAACTCACCCAGATGCGGGGCGTGGGGATTGGCGGCAGTGTAGTGATAGGTGATGTAGCGATCGGCAGGAGTATCGGGCAAATAGGTGGCCAGTGCAGGCTCGCCGTCTATATTCTTTTTGAGCTTGGGGATGAAGACATTGGTGTAATAGGCAACGAGTTTTTTCTGCTGCTCCGGGCTAAGCACAGCGTTCTGAAGCTTTGGATAGGCGGCACGGAAATCCTTAAGGCTATCGATCACCAGGAAGCCCTCGCCCATCGTGAGCACGTGGTTGCTGAGGAAGCCGAAGTAATCCTTGATCGATTCCACGCGGCTATTGCGCAGGGCAACCAATTGATTTGTGGCCGCCTTGGTGAGCACATGGCTACCGATACTGAAGCTCACCAGACCGGTGAGCAGCAGGCTGAGCAGGCTGGCCAGCAACACCATGGCCAGCACCTTGGACTGCACACCGAGTTTCCGGAAGAGCTTGAAGACCATCGGATCAAGAATCGAGTATCTGATCAATCAAGATTGAGAATGAAGGCAATCAGAAAGCGCTGCCTAGCCTCGTAAAAGGCGATCACGGCAGGCCGTCAACATGCCGAGATCAACATCAACGCATGAGCTGCCATCGTACTGAAATGGATTATCGAGATCACGAATCAGCAACAACAGATAGGTGAAGGAAGTAAAAAGGAAGCAGGAAACCACAAGATTCTCACTGAATCGTTCGGCGCCGATCAACAGCAGCGCCACCACCGCCCCCACCAGAAAGATCTCAAGCATGGCGTAGGCCGGGCCCAGAAAGCTGGTGCTGCGATTGATGTGCATGCGGGTGATCAGGATGCGCATCCTGGCCAGCTCCGAGAGACAACGATTGCCGGCCGAGACCTCGGTCTGGCTGCGCAAGGCGGCGAACTCGCCATTGAGCTGGCCGAAGACCTGCTCCAGCTGCTCCAGCGGCAGCGCATTCCTCAGCCAGCCCTCGGTGCTGCCGAGCAGCTGGGCCAGCTGCAGGCGCAGCGGAGCTCCGTCGTAGGAGGAATGGCTGGCGGCGGCGAGTCGGTTGACGTCCTCGATCGACTCCACCGCATTCACGAACTGCACCACCATGTCTTCGCTGGCGTTGTAGTTGCTGAGGGTTCCGCTGAGCACGAAGGCGATCACGAAGGTGGCCGCGCCGAACAGGGCCCCCGTGAGCGAATCAAACGCCCAGGGCTCCCACCCCTGCCGATGGATCGCCAGCTTCGCCAGGGCGAACAACAGGGTGAACGGCAGCACGGTGAAGAACAGCCGCCATTTGGCCATGGTGCACCATGCCTGGAAATCGCACCTTAATGACAGCACGCTGCGACAGCAGCATCGAAAAAGGTCAGATTTCGGGCAACCTGGCTGGCGGCAGGAACGACTCCACCGCCAGATCGTCGCGCCGCAACAGGGCAAACACCGTGCCGGCATTGCCGCGGCACACCCGCAGCTGCGGATCGAGCACGGTGATGTCCAGCCAGGCGGGGAAGCCCTGCCGCAGCTGGGCCAACCACTGCAGACGACCCCCACCCCAGCGCGGCCCCCACCAACCGCCCCGCTCGAAGCGCACACACACCCGCTGGCGCCCCTCCAGGGCGATCCGGGCCTGCACGGCGACTCCACCCAGCTCCTGCGGCAGCCCCGCCAACCGCAGCAGATTCATCGCCCGGCCCTGAGACGGCGCCAGCACCTGGAGGTTTTCCAGCCAGGGCGCCTGGCTGAGATAGGGCAGGCGGCTGCTGCTCCAGCGCAGTTCCCACACCCCCTCCAGCAGGGCACCATCACGATCGAGATCCGCCGGTTGCTCCTGCTCCAGGGCGGTGATCAAGGGCAGCAGGTCCTGGCCGGAAGGCGGATTCAGGCGCAACTGCGCCAGCAGGCGCTCACGGCTGGTGCTGGGGCTTGGGCTGGGGCTGTTCTCGATCACGGCAGGGTCAGCAGCCTGGCCATCAGGGCCAGCTCGCGGCCCTGGGGCAGCATCAGACCGGCGCGCACATCGTTCGGCGCGGTGGCGAACAGCCCCAGCATCGCCTGCAACAACGCAGGCACCGGCAGCGTATTGGTGAGGAACCCATACCACTGCTCGCTGGGCAGCTGGAAGAAGGCGCCGAAGTGATGGCGCAGCCGGGCCTCCTCAAAACGCATCAGCTTCTCCAGGCCGAAGCGGAAGAAGGAATGCTTCCAGCGCAGCTCCGGCGGCCACAGGGTCTCCCAGGCGGCGGCCGCAAGCCCTTCCGCCGAAAGCGCCGGATCCTGCAATCCGGCGGCGATCGCGGCCGCCAGCCCGGGAGCGCGCCGCAGCAGCCCACCCACCATGTAGCCAGAGGCCGGATGCACCCTGCCGGCGGCGCCGCCGAAACCCACCACCCGCTGGCCGAGATCCGGCAGCGGCGGATTCATCGGGAACAGGCAGAACTCCTCATGCTGGATCTCCTCCACCCGCACACCGCGATGGGCAAGGCGGCGATGCAACCGATCCCTCAGGGTGGGGAAGGGCACCGCCGGCGCTAGGGCCAGGGAGGTCTCCTCCACGAAGAACAACCCGTCGCCGAGATCCATGGCGTAAAGGAAGGTGGGCGGTTCCGCCAGCTCCTCCGGCCGCAGGTGGTCGGGGCGGTAGTCCATGAACACGAACTGGCCGGGTTCGATCGGCGGAGCGCTGAAGCGGCCCACGATCCCGTAGGCCGCCTGGCCTGCCACAGGACCATCCAGGCGGCGGTTCACGAACACCGGCTGATGGCCGCTGGCATCCACCACCAGCCGGGCCTGCAGCTGCTGGCCCTCTGCCGTGCTGACGGTGGAGCCATCGACGTGGTGAACCAGCCGGGCCGCCGAACCGCGGTGCCAGACCACACCGGCCCGTTCGGCGACCCCCAGCCAGTGGTGCTGCAGCTTCTGCTTGTGGAAGAGGCCGTACTCCCGGCCGTGGAAGGTGGGCTCCGGGCCGAACCAGCTCAGGGTGCGACTCCAGCGATGCTCCAGCAGGGAGGCCAGCCCCAGGGCCTCCACCTCGTCGGCCCAGATGCCGTAGGTGTTGACCCAGGGGGCTTCGGGATCGGCCGCCGCCAGGGCCTGCACCGCCACACCCTCCTCGGCGAGGGCGGCGATGATCGCCAGGGCCGCCGGGCCGGCCCCGATCACCAGCACCTCGGCCGCCGGGGCTGTTCCGTTGCCGCTCACGTCTGCACCTCCAGAACCGCGCGGTTGTTGCGTTGCATCGCCGGTTCCTCGAGGATCTGCTGCTCCGGATCGGCGATTACCTCGAGGCGGTGCGCCCCCGGCGCCAGATCGAGCGGCAGGGTGAACTGTTCTGCGGCACCGGCGGCAAGCCAGGGGAGGCGCAGATAGCGATGCCCGGAGTAGCGATCATCAATCACCACGGCGACACCCACATCGCTGACATCCATCGCTCCGCGATTGACGACCCGGAACCGCAGGGCGCCCGCCTCGAAGCGGGGATCCTCCACGGCCAGATCACCGCCCAGATAGTGCAGGCGCTGCAGCGGATATACCGAGCAGCGCCGCACGGCTGCGAGGATCGAGCCAGGATGGTCGTGGCGCAGATGACCGCCATGGCGTAGGTCGAGGCTGCAACCGTGCAGGTGGAGATGGTCCCCCGGCTCGGGAACGGTGACACGACCGGTGGCAGGGTCGGTGTCGTAGAAGCCGCAGCAGTCCCACAGCAGCGACTGCCCCAGATAGCGGATCGGATCGGTGGCACCCGCGGCACCCGCGGGATCAGCGGAATCCTGCGGGGCCAGGCGGTAGTGCTGGAGGAGGTCGTAGATGCTGCGGCCTGCGGTGTCGTCACTGGCCTCGCTGCTGGCGATTCGGGTGTTGCGGCGCTGCTGGCCCAGGCAGAGCTTGGAAGACACCGTGATCACCAGGGAGTGCCACTCAAGCTCCAGGCGCAGTCCGTAGATCGGGGCTTCGGCCAGTCGCCCCTCGGCCCGCAGGCGATCGAGGCAGTCCCCGATCCGTTGCTGCAGGGGCCTGCCCTCCCCATCGCCGAGCTCAGCAGGGGGCACCGCCACTCGCACTCCCGAAACATCCCCGCTGAAACAGACGTAGGGGAAATGGGCGCTGCCATCGCCCGGCTGTAGGGGCCGGATGCCGCCATCCTGGGACTGGCATTTCCAGATGGTGGTGCTGCCGCCGGCCTCGTCACCGTGGTGCAGAAAGGTCAGCTCACCGTTGTCGAGGCTGGTGGTGGTGCCCAGACCGATCACATCCCCCGCCAGCGGAATCGCCTCCAGGGGGAGATGCTCGTTCACATCCCCCTGGATCAGATCGGTAACCGTATTGGCGATCCAGAGATCGCCGCCGGCTTCAGTCATCCGTTTCAGACATCGTTTCCGGCATCGGTGGCAGCGGCCGGATCGGGCTCGTCGCTGCTGGCGGCAGCCTCCTCGGCTTCCGGCGGCGCCGGCGGCACGAGCACCACCTCCGCCAGTCGATCGCCCTTGTCGAGCCGCTGCAGCCGCACCCCCGTGGCCGCCCGCGACTGCTGGGGAATGGCGTCGGCCTGCATCCGCACGATTACGCCCCGCTCGCTCACCAGCAGCAGTTCCTCGCCGGCACCGAGCACCGTGAGGCCCACCAGCACGTCACCATCCACCCGGAACTTGATCGCCCGCAGGCCCATGCCGGCCCGCTTCTGGAGCCGGAACTGATCCACCGGCACCCGCTTGCCGAGGCCACTGGCGCTGGCCACCAGCACCCAGGGCCCCTCGCTCGCCGCCACCTCATCGGAGGTCTCGGCTTCACCGCTGGTCTCGTCGCCGTTGGTGTCCTCATCGTCGCTGCCGGATTCAGCGGCGGCTTCGGCGGCGGCCGCGCTGATTGCCACCCGATCCGCCAGTTCCACCGGCAACATGTCCATGCTCACCAGCCGGTCGGCGTTGCGGAGGTTCATCGCCCGCACGCCGCGGGCGGTGCGCCCCAGCGGCCGCAGTTCTTCGTCGCTGAGGCGGAAGTGGATCGTCATCCCCTTGAGCGAACCGATCAGCACGCTGTCGCCGGGGCGGGCCAGACGCACCCAACGGAGGGCATCGCCATCCTCCAGGGAGATAGCGATCAGGCCATTGGAGCGGATGTTGCTGAAGGCGGAGAGGTTGGTGCGCTTGACGTACCCACCGCTGGTGAGCATCACCAACTGCACGTCGTCGTCGAATGCCGACACCGAAAGCAGGGAGGTGATCGCCTCTTCCCGGGGAATCGGCAACAGCTGCACGATCGGCGTGCCCTTGGCGGTGCGGCTGCAGATCGGCACCCGGTAGGCGGGCACGGAATACACCACACCCCGGTCGCTGAACAGAAGCAGGGAGTCGTGGTCGTTGCAGCTGATGAACAGCTTCACGGCCTCTTCGCCCTGGGTCTTGGTGCCGGCCTTGCCGCGGGTGCCGCGGCTGGTGGCCTCGAACTCACTGACGGCCATCCGCTTGAGGTAGCCGTTCTCGGTGAGCAGCACCACCGAACGCTCATTGGCGATCAGGTCGATGTCCTCGAGGCCGCCTTCGAGATCGAGAATTTCGGTGCGGCGGGGGGAGTTGTAGCGGTCGCGGATGACGCGCAGCTCCTCATCGATCAGGCCGAACACCCGCTCCCGGCGCGCCAGAATGTCGTTGTAATCGGTGATCCGCGCCATCAGATCCTCGTGCTCGAGGCGGATCTTGTCGGCTTCGAGAGCCGTGAGCCGGCGCAGCTGCATCTGCAGGATGGCGTCGGCCTGGGCTTCGCTGAGCCCGAAGCGCTCCATCAGCTGCTCACGGGCCGTGGGGGTGTCCGGAGCACTGCGGATCAGGGCAATGATCGCGTCGAGGTTGTTGAGGGCGATCAACAACCCCATCAGGATGTGATCGCGCTCCTCCGCCTTGCGCAGCAGGTAGCGGGTGCGCCGCTCGATCGTCTCGATCCGGAAATCGATGAACACCTCGAGCATCCGGCGCAGCGTCAGCAGCACCGGCTCGCCGTTCACCAGCGCCAGCATGTGAACGGCGAAGTTGCTCTGCAGGGGGGTGAGCTTGAACAGGTTGTTGAGCACCACCTGCGGGTAGGCGTCGCGCCGCAGCTCGATCACGATCCGCATGCCGTCGCGGTCGCTTTCGTCGCGGATGTCGGCGATGCCCTCCAGTTTCTTGTCATTGACCAGCTCGGCGATGCGCTCGATCAGCGCTGCCTTGTTGGTCTGATAGGGAAGCTCGGTGATGATCACCGCATCCCTGTCGGGGCGGCCCGTGGCTTCGATCGTCTCGATCGCGGCCACGCCGCGCATCGTCACCGAACCGCGGCCGGTGGTGTAGCTGTCGCGGATGCCGCTGCGGCCGAGGATCTGGCCGCCGGTGGGGAAATCGGGGCCGGGGATGATCGCCATCAGGGCGCGATCTTCGATCTCCGGATTGGCGATCAGGGCCAGCAGGCCGTCGATCAGTTCGGTGAGGTTGTGGGGGGGGATGTTGGTCGCCATCCCCACGGCGATGCCGGTGGAGCCGTTGAGCAGCAGCTGCGGGATCCGCGCCGGCATCACGGTGGGCTCCTGCTGGGAGCCATCGAAGTTGTCGATGAAATCGACGGTCTCGCTTTCGATGTCCTCCAGCAGGCTGTCGGTGGTCAGCGCCTGCAGCCGCGATTCGGTGTATCGCATGGCCGCCGGCGGATCGTTGTCCACCGAACCGAAGTTGCCGTGGCCATCCACCAGCGGCATCCGCATGGAGAAGTCCTGCGCCATCCGCACCAGGGCGTCGTAGACCGCCGTGTCGCCGTGGGGGTGGTACTTGCCGAGCACTTCCCCCACAACCCGGGCGCATTTCCGGTAGGGGCGGTCGCTGGTGAGACCGAGCTCGTACATCGCGTAGAGGATGCGGCGATGCACCGGCTTGAGACCATCGCGGGCATCGGGCAGGGCCCGGCCCACGATCACGCTCATCGCATACTCCATGTAGGAGCGCGACATTTCGTTGCGAAGGTCGGTCTGGATGATCCGTCCGTCGGATTCACCGGGTCCGGGAGACTGTCCGGTTGGATCCGCCATTCATGGCCGCCTGGAGCAACACCCACCTTATCGAAGTCCCGATCGATGTCCCGTGATCCGGCCGGCGGCGCCCCCGCCAGGGCCCTGCCGAGCCGCAGTGAGGAGGAGCTGCGCCAGCGCCAGCGCCAGGGGCGGCTGCGGGTGCGGGTCGCCGCCGAATTCCGGCAGCTGGTGGCGGCGGCGGGTCTGGCGGAGGCCTATGCCGACACCGATGTGGTGGTGGCCGGCAACGCCGAATTCACCGACCAGGGCACCCTCCACCTCGGACTGGGGCCCACCGATCCCCCGATCCGGTTGCGGGATCCGCAGCTCGGCGGCATCGAGGCGAGCAGCGCCGGGGCCGGCGGTGAGCTGGTGCTGCCGATCGGCGGCGGGCTGGCGGAGGGCAACCGGCGGGGTGGCGCCCATGTGCTCTCCGACCTGCTGGCGGGCCGCGGCGTTGCATTCAGCGCGGCGGGGGAGGTGACGCCGCTGCAGCCCCGCCGGGAGCTGCACACCGAACTCGACCTCGGCCGGATCGGCAGCGGCCGGCTGCTGCTGCCGCGGGGGATCGTGGAAAACGGCATCGTGGCCGTGAGCAGTGCCGAAGGGGTGGTGCGCAGCGCCTTCGGCCCCCTGCTGGGCCCCTTCGCCAACGCCCTGTTCACCTGCGCAGGGGCCGACAGCATCGGCCTGGCGATGCCGGGCCTGGGGCTGCTGGGGCCGGGCTCGCCGGTGCTGGTGGGCGGAGCCCTGGGCTGGGTGATGGGCAGCGGCAGCGCCCACCAGCCCGGGGTGCGCCGCCTGCCGAGCGGCCATGCCCGCAGCCCAGGCGCCGTGGCGGCCCTGAGCGTGGACCTGCATGCGCTCGATCGGCGCTGGCTGCGGGCCTGCTTCTTCGAGGGGCACGGCAGCGCCCTGCTGGTGGGGATCGCGGCCCCGATCCCGCTGATCAACGGCAAGGTGGCCCGCCAGGCCGCCACCCCGGACGAGGAGCTGGAGGCACCGGTGCTCGACGTCTCGATCCCGCGGCGGATCAAACCGAGCTTCGGCGGGGTGCCCTACAGCCTGCTCCGCTCCGGTCAGCTCCAGGTGAATGGCCATCAGGTGCCGGTGGCCCCGAGCCACAGTCCGGGGCTGGCCGCGGCCATCGCCGCCGAACTGGTGACCCGCCTGCAGGAGGACCGCTTCCCGCTGCGGCTGCCGCTGCTGCCCCTGGATTCCCGGCCGGCCCTGCTGCCCCTCGACGCCTGAAGTCGGCGCAGGCTCGAAGCCGGATCCGGAAATCGTGCGTAAGCTCCGGTCCACCCCCCCTGCCCGGCATGGCCGACCTCTCCTCCAGCCCCGAGTCGTCCACCGAGACGACCACCCCCGCGCCGGCCTCCGGCGCCCCCTTCAGCGGCAGCTACGGCGGCACCCTGGAGGTGACCCCTGAGCCAGCGGCGGGGACCCAGGAGCTGGAGGGGCTCGAGGCCCTCGATGCCAGCCTGGCCGCCGCCCTCGACGAGGACGACCTGCCCGAGCCCAAGATCAGCAGCGGACCGCCGGTCGAGGCCGCCACGGCCCGTCCCGCGGGTGCGGCCTCCATGGCCCCGGTGTATGGCGTGATGGACATGGCAGCGGCGGCAGCCGTGGAAACGGGAGCGGAAACGCAAGCGGCAGCGGAGTCGGACTCCACGCCGGCAGCGGCAGCGCCCCCCGAGCCCGTGGCGGCCCCTGCTGCCTCCGTGGTGTCGGAAGTGGTAACGGAAGTGGCCGCCGAGGTGGTGGAAGAGGTGGCCGAGGTCGCCCCGGCCCAGCCCTCGGTGGCCACCAGCTACGAACTGCCCCCCCTGGGCGGTGGTGCCAGCGACGCCGGCGCCCATAGCGAAGGCGAAGGGGGCGAGTGGGAAGTGCTGGTGGGCAAGGTCAACACCTGGTTCGGCAGCGGCGAGCTGCAGGAGCGATGGCAGAAGCTGCGCGGTCCCCTGCGGGGTGGCGCCCTGCTGCTGGGTGCCCTGCTGGCCCTGAAGATCTATGACGCCACCCTCGACACCCTCGATGACCTCCCCCTGGTGCCTCGCCTGCTGCAGCTGGTGGGCGTGATCACCCTGGCCCGGTTCGCCGTGACCCGCCTGGTGCGCACCAGTGAACGGGAGCGGGTGGTGGCCATCTGGCGCCAGCGCTGGGAGCAGTTCCGGGGCTAGACGCCGCCCGGATGGCACCGGGATCGAGGGGAAGGCATCGGGCCGGTTGATAGTTTGGCTCGACTGTGTCTGTGAAACGGTGAACTACCAGCTCGGTCGATCCCGAACCGTCCGCCGTGCCTACGGCATCGACGAGATCGCCCTGGTGCCGGGCGGTCGGACGGTGGATCCGGCAGTCACCGACAGCAGCTGGACCCTGGGAGGGGTGACCCGCGAGATCCCGATCATCGCCAGCGCCATGGATGGCGTGGTGGATGTGGGCATGTGCGTGGAGCTCACCCGCCAGGGGGCTCTGGGGGTGCTGAATCTGGAGGGCGTGCAGTGCCGCTACGACGACCCCAACCCTGCCCTCGACCGCATCGCCGCCGTCGACCGCGACAGCTTCGTGCCGCTGATGCAGGAGCTCTACAGCCAGCCGGTGCGCGAAGACCTGATCCGCAGGCGCATCGCCGAGATCAAGGAGCGCGGCGGCATTGCGGCGGTGAGTGCCACGCCGGTGGCGGCGCTGAAGTTCGGCAAGGCGATCGCCGAGGCAGGCGCCGATCTGTTCTTTGTACAGGCCACGGTGGTCAGCACCGAGCACATCGGCCCGGAAGGGCAGGAGACCCTCGATCTGGAGGCCCTCTGCCGCGACTTCGGCGTGCCGGTGGTGATCGGCAACTGCGTCACCTATGACGTGGCGCTCAAGCTGATGCGTGCCGGCGCCGCCGGTGTGATGGTGGGCATCGGCCCCGGCGCCGCCTGCACCAGCCGCGGCGTGCTCGGCATCGGCATCCCCCAGGCCACCTCGGTGGCCGACTGCGCCTCCGCCCGCGACGACTATTTCGCCGAGAGCGGCCGCTACGTGCCGATCGTGGCCGATGGCGGCATCGTCACCGGCGGGGACATCTGCAAATGCCTGGCCTGCGGCGCCGATGCGGTGATGATCGGCTCGCCGATCGCCCGTGCCGCCGAGGCCCCCGGGCGCGGCTTCCACTGGGGCATGGCCACCCCGAGCCCCGTGCTGCCCCGCGGCACCCGCATCAAGGTGGGCACCACCGGCAGCCTCGAGAAGATCCTGCGGGGTCCGGCCTCCCTCGACGACGGCACCCAGAACCTTTTGGGCTGCATCCGCACCTCGATGGGCACCCTCGGAGCCCGCACCCTCAAGGAAATGCAGCAGGTGGAAGTGGTGATCGCCCCTTCGCTGCTCACCGAGGGCAAGGTGTATCAGAAGGCCCAGCAACTGTGCATGGGCAAGTGAGATACGGGGGATAAACTCAAGGAGTGGGGGCTACGGCTCGCACACTCCTCACACCCCCCGGCCCGGCGAGCCCGGGCTTTTTGTCTTCTCTCCGGCAGGCGCCCCGCGGCGGGCCCTGCCGGCTCAGCATCCCTGCAGCACCTTCAGGCGCCAGCATGCACCTGCATGCAAAGGCCTGCAACGGTGCAACACCAAGGTAGGTGAGGTCTGAATTTGGTTGCTAGATTCCGTCCAACACCTCTTCAGAACGGATGTCCAGCGCCGCCGCCGTCACCGACGCCTCCTTTGAGCAAGACGTGCTCAAGAGTGATGTGCCCGTGCTGGTTGATTTCTGGGCCCCGTGGTGTGGCCCCTGCCGCATGGTGGCCCCGATCGTGGACGAGATCGCCAAGGAATTCGAGGGCAAGATCAAGGTGTTCAAGCTCAATACCGACGAGAATCCCAACGTCGCCAGCCAGTACGGCATCCGCAGCATCCCCACCCTGATGCTGTTCAAAGGCGGCCAGAAGGTGGACACGGTCGTGGGTGCGGTGCCCAAGACCACCCTCTCGGGCACCATCTCCAAATATCTCTGAGCTCCTCCCCCGCCACCCCGATCCCCTCCGTTCAGGGCAAGAGCCCGCTGGAGGCCCTTGCCACTGCTCTGCAGGGCCATCCCCAGCGTCGCTACATCCAGAAAGCGGTGATTTCGCTTCTGGAAATCGCCCGCAATGAGCAGGATTTTGATGAATGGCGGTTGGTGAGCGGCTGCTTGGCCGACATCAGCGAAGCGCTGGAAGTCTTCCGGCCCCGCCGCGGCGTTCGCAAGATCACCGTCTTCGGATCAGCCCGTACCCAGCGCACCGACCCCTGCTACGGCCTGGCCGAGGAAGTGGCCCGACTGGCGGTGGAGGCGGGCTTCGAGGTGATGACCGGCGCCGGCGGCGGCGTGATGGAGGGAGCCAACAGTGGCGCGGGCTGCGAGCACAGCATCGGTCTGAATGTGGACCTGCCGTTCGAGCAGCACCCCAACCCCTATGTGAGCGCCTGTGAAGGCCGGCTGCTCTACTTCCGCTATTTCTTCACCCGCAAGCTCTTCTTCCTGCGGGAAAGCGACGCCCTCGTGGTGATGCCGGGCGGTTTCGGCACGCTCGATGAGTTGTTCGAATGCCTGACGCTGATCCAGACCGGCCGCACCCCACCGATCCCGCTGGTGCTGCTGGCCCCCCCGGGGGACGACTTCTGGCCGGCCTGGCAACGCAGCGTCAACCAGGAACTGGTGGAGAGGCAGTTGATTTCCGCCGAAGATGTGGCGTTGGTGGCGGAAGCTTCCTGCGCCTCGGAGGCGGTGGCGCGGATCAGCCGCTTCTATCGGGTGTTCCACAGCGCCCGCCTCTCGGACGAACGCATGGAACTGCTGCTCCATGCGCCGATCCCGCGTGAATGGCTGCCCGAATTCAATCGCCAGTTCGCCGATCTGGTGGAGGAGGGATTGATCCAGTCCGGCGAAAGCTGCGATGACAACGGCATCCTCCGCCCCTGCCTGCGGTTCCGCTTCGATCGGCGGCGGGTGGGCCGGCTCTATCAGTTCATCGACCACCTCAACGGTCTCGACCTGCCCGGCGTCAGCCTCGGCCATCCGGGCGAGCGGCTTTCGCCGCCGGTGGCCCAGCCCTGAACACGCGACAATGGCGTCTGCTCTCCCGGCGACCGCCATCACCGCCCCGCCTGCCCCCCACTGTGCCCCTACCCTGAAGATCGGGCTGATCGATTACGGCATGGGCAATCTGCACTCGGTGCAGCGGGCCCTGGAGCGGCTCGGCGCCGAGGTGGTGGCCATCCATAGCGAGGCGGATCTCGCCGGCTGCAGTGGCCTGGTGCTGCCCGGGGTGGGGGCCTTCGATCCGGCGATGTCCAGGCTGCGGGACTCCGGTCTGGTGCCGGTTCTGGAGAACTGGTGCGCCTCAGGCCGGCCGCTGCTCGGGATCTGTCTGGGGCTGCAGCTGCTGTTCGAGGCCAGCGATGAAGGCAGTGGGGCCGGGCTCGGATTGCTGCAGGGCAGGGTGCGGGCGCTGCCGAAGCACCCCGGCCACCCGATCCCCCACATGGGCTGGGCGCCCCTGATCGAGGCCCACCCCAGCCCGCTGCTGCCCGCCGGCAGCCCGGAAAGCTGGGTGTATTTCGTGCATTCCTATGCGGCCGAACCCACCGATCCAGGCGCCAGCACCGCCCTGGTGGACTACGCCGGCACCGCGGTGACCGCCGCCGTGTGGCAAGGGGCGATCGCAGCCTGCCAGTTCCATCCGGAAAAATCAGGACCGGTGGGGGAGGCGATGCTCGGGCGCTGGCTGGCCTGGGTGGCCGGAGCCGGGACCAGGCCGTGAGCCTGCGGCTGAGCGGCGGCCGGCGGCTGCAGAGCCCGCCCGGCGATACGGCACGGCCCACGCCCTCTCGGGTGCGACTGGCGGTGATGAACATCCTGGCGGCGGAGCTGCCGGGCTGCCGCTGGCTGGATCTCTGCTGCGGCAGCGGCGCCATGGGCTGCGAAGCGCTGCTGCGGGGGGCCGCCGAGGTGATGGCGATCGAACGTCACCGCCAGGTGAGCGCCGTGGCCCGGGCCAATCTGGAGAGCGTGGCGGCGGGGATCCGCGGCAGCGCCGGTGATGATCCCGGTCCGCTGGTGCGGGTGCACTGCGGCGACGTGGTGAAGCTGCTGCACCAGATGGGCAGCGAAGGCGGCGGCCGGGCCGCGCGTTTCGACCTGATCTACGCCGATCCCCCCTATGCCGCCGGCCTCTACGGGCCGATCGCCCACGGGGTGGAGACCGGAGGCTGGCTGCGGCAGGGGGGCACGATGGTGTGGGAATGCGCAAGCGATGCGGTACCCCAGCTGCCCGAGCGCTGGCAACTTCGCCTGCAGCGCCACTATGGCGGCACCACAGTGCTGCTGCTCAATCCGCCGGATTCCTCCGTGGATCCCGCGGATGCCGTGGATCCCGGCTGACTTCAGCCGCCCAGGGCGCTGCCGCGGCGGTACTGGTTCCAGGCAGCCACGAACAGGCCCACCAGCGTGACGGGGATCAGACCGAGCACGATGCCGCAGAGCAGGGGTTCGATCATGGGAAGGGTGGGGCGTTTTCCGGTGCACAATTCTTCCATGACCAGGGCCGCCTCCGCGACCACTTGCCACCGACCGTGACCGGCCTTCCCCCCACCACGACCGATCCGGCGCCCACCCAGGGCCGCCGCAGCCTGATCGCAGCCCTGCTCTCCCTGGCGGCCGTGGCCTCGATCCTGCTGGTGCTGATCGTGCTGCCCGCCGCCACCAGCGACCCCTACACCCGCGCCACCCTCCAGCTCAGCGGCTCGGTGGGCGAAGGGGGCAAGCTGTTCCGGCTCAACTGCGCCGGCTGCCATGGCCCGGCCGCCCAGGGGCTGGTGGGACCCAACCTGCATGGCGTGAACCGCCGCAAGAACGACCGCCAGCTGATCCAGCAGGTGGTGAGCGGCCGCACCCCGCCGATGCCCCGCTTCCAGCCCGATCCCCAGGCGATGGCCGACCTGCTGGCCTTCCTGCACAGCCTGCCGGCATGAACCTGCAGGTGGTGCTGGTGGAACCGGCCGGTCCCCTCAACGTGGGCAGCGTGGCCCGGTTGTGCGCCAACTTCGGGATCGAGGGTTTGCGGCTGGTGGCCCCCCGCTGCGACCCGCTCGGGGAAGAGGCCCGCCGCATGGCGGTGCATGGCCTGCCGCTGCTGGAGCGGGCGGTCACGTTTCCGAGCCTGAGCGCAGCCCTGGCGGACTGCCGCCGCGTGGTGGCCACCAGCGGCCGCCAGGAGGGCGAACCGCTGCCGCTGTGCGAACCGCAGGAGGCCCTGGGCTGGTTG
The DNA here is from genome assembly GCA_046342815.1 of Cyanobacteriota bacterium. GTDB lineage: Bacteria > Cyanobacteriota > Cyanobacteriia > PCC-6307 > Cyanobiaceae > Cyanobium. The sequence goes on along the minus strand of JBKDOV010000146.1, from coordinate 26,385 downwards.
CTGGAAGGGGAAGACAACGACGCACCGGCGGCGATCGTGTTCGGCCGGGAGGACCGGGGCCTGGGCAACGACGAACTGCTGCAGGCCGGCCGTTTGCTGCAGATCGCCACGGGGCCGGCCTATGCCTCGCTGAATCTCTCCCACGCCGTGGCGGTGGTGCTGCACGAACTGCAGGGCCTGCGCAGCCTGGCGGCGCCGCAAACGGCGGAACCGGCACCCAGAGCGGCCGCGAGGCCAGCAGCAGCGGCCGAGCCCTGCCCCCGCGGCGCCCTGGAGGGGGCCCTGGCCGATGCCGAGGCCCTGCTGCTCGAGGTGGGCTTCCTCTATCCCCATACCGCCCATGCCCGCATGGCAAAGCTGCGGGCCCTGCTGCAGCGGGCCGAGGTGAGCAGCGCCGAGGTGGCCCTGCTGCGGGGCATGGTGTGCCAGTTGCGCTGGGCCAGCCGTCGTGCAGCTCCTCCGCTGCAGGACCACTAGCGTCGGTGCTCTGTCAGCTCTGCCAGCCGTGAGTTCCGGCCGTCCGCCCCGATCCCGCAGCAACCCCTGGACCCGGCCCGCCCTGCTGGTGCTGCGTCTGATCGTGATGGGGGTGGGGCTGGGGGTGCTGGTGGGCACGGGCCTGAAGCTGCTGGCGCCGCGCCTGGCCCAGGGGGCGATCGGCAAACCCCAGGTGGATGCGGGCCCCCGCATGGCCGCGGGGGGTGGCATGGCCCTGGGCCGCTTCGATCCGCGCCGCGAACTCACCGAGCTGAGCCAGGAATGGAGCCGGCTGGCGGCGGCCCAGAAGGGCCTCACCGCCTCCGGCTACCTGTTGGTGCTCGATGACGGCCGCTATGCCCAGCTCCAGCCCGACCTGCCCCAGCCGGCCGCCAGCTCGATCAAGACGCCGATCCTGCTGGCCGGCCTCGAAGACCTCGATCACGGCAAGCTGCGCTGGAACGAACCGCTGCCGCTCACCAAGGAGCTGGTGGCGGAAGGGGCCGGCTGGATGGCCAACAAACCGGTGGGCACCCGCTTCCCGTTCTTCGAAGCGGCCACGGAGATGATCCGGGTCAGCGACAACAGCGCCACCAACCTGCTGATCCAGCGGCTGGGTGGCAAGGATGTGCTCAATGGGCGCTTTCAGGCGCTCGGGCTGCCGGCCACGGTGGTCAACAACTGGCTGCCCGACCTCAAGGGCACCAACACAACCAGCGCCCGCGATCTCGCCAGAACGATCGCCATGGTGGACACCGGCGAGAAGCTCAGCCCCCGGGCCAGGGATCTGTTCCGCGAGATTCTCTCGAGTTCGAGCACCAACACCCTGATCCCGGCGGGGGTGCTGAAGGGGGTGGCCGGCAAGGAATCGGCCGAACCCGATGACGACCTGATGCCTTTCGGCATCACCATCTACAACAAGACCGGCGACATCGGCATCGCCTATTCGGATGCGGCCCTGATTCAGCTGCCCAGCGGCCAGCGGGTGGTGGCCGCCTTCATGGTGAAGGGCCCCTTCAACGATGCCCGCTCCAGCGAGCTGATCCGCAGCATGGCCGCCGCCACCGCCCGCACCCTGGTGGGACGCAAATGACCAGACTCCTGCTTCTGCCCCTGCTGCTCCTGCCCCTGCTGCCGCTGCGGGGCCTGGCCCAACCGCCGATGTCCGTCCTGCGCCGGCAGGTCGTTGCGCCGCTGCCCGGCGGGCTGGATGCGGTGCCGATGCTGAACGACAACAACCCGGAGCTGATCCGCGAGCCCGGAATCCTGCTCTCCCCCTTCCCGGGCACGGGCCGCGGGGTGCCGGCGGCCCATCTGAATCTGCCCCTCAGCGGCAGGTTCGACCTGTTCAGCCACCACGTCTACGCCGGACGGCCGGAAACCCTCGATTCCACCGTGTGGCTGGCGGTGGTGGCGGCGCCCCGGGGCAACCGGCCGGTGCAGTTGCGGCTGCGCAACGGCTCCACGGCCCTTTCGCAGGCGGTGACACCGGGCCAGGCAGCAGCGCCTTTCCTGCCCCTGCCGCCGCTGCTGCGCCAGCAGGGGGGCACGTTGATCTGGTCGGGTCCCGGCAGCCGGGTGGCCACCGAACTGCTGCGGCGCGAAAGCAGCCCGGAGCTGGGACGGGCCTGGAGCCTGGCGCCGGGGCAGCTCACTTCATTGGTGGAACTGCCCCTGCCGGTGCGGGGTCTCGATCCGCTGCTCAATGGCCGCAACCTGCAGATGCGGCTGGAAAGCGACGGTCCGGTGGACATGGCGGTGCTCACCGCCATGGGCAGCAACGATCGCCCGCCGGCGGCGGGGGTGTGGCGCGAGCTGCTCAATGGCGCGCTCAGCCCACGGGAGCATGCCCCCACCCCCCGGGGCAGCAGCGGTCCGATCGTCTACTCCCGGGTGAGCGGTGTGCAGCGGGGCAGCACCTGGCGGGCGCGGATCACCGATCCGCAAGGCACCAGCCTCTCGGTGCGCCGGGCGCCGATTTCCTGGCCGATCAGTTCGCTGGAGCGCGGCAGTCTGGGCTCGGGGCAGGTGCAATCGGCGGAGCTGATCGGCTCCTACCCCGACACCGCCTGGGCCGCCCACGGCAATTACGGCGTGGAATATGTGATCAGCCTGCCGCTGCGCAACGACACCGACGCGCCGGTGCAGCTGCAGCTGGCGCTGGAATCACCGCTCAAGCACGACCAGCCCCTGGGGGGACTGCGCTTCCTGGCCAGTCCCGGCCAGGCGGTGATGTTCCGCGGCAGTGTGGAGGTGGAGGGGCTGGATGGGCCGGATGGCAGGGCGCTGGGGCGCCAGAACTTCCACCTGGTACTGCGCTCCGGCCAGCAGGGGGAGGCGCTGGGGCGGGTGAGCCTGGCGCCGGGCCAGAGCCGGCAGCTGCAGGTGCGGCTGATCTACCCGGCTGACGCCACCCCGCCCCAGGTGCTGAGCCTGCTGCCGGTGGTCGCTGGCGAGGCTGTGAAACAATCCGGGGCACCGCCAGCTCCCCTTCCGTGACGGCCATCAAGAAGCGCAGGGTCTTCCCGTTCACCGCCATCGTGGGGCAGGAGGAGATGAAGCTCGCCCTTCTGCTCAACGTGATCGACCCGCGCATCGGCGGCGTGATGATCATGGGCGACCGCGGCACGGGCAAGAGCACCACGATCCGGGCCCTGGCCGATCTGCTGCCCGAGATCGACGTGGTGGCAGGCGACCCGTACAACAGCTCTCCCAGCGATCCGGATCTGCAGAGCAGCGAGGTGCGGGCCCGGGCCGACCACGGCGAAGCCCTGCCGGTGGAGCAGCGCCAGGTGCCGATGGTGGATCTGCCGCTGGGTGCCACGGAAGATCGCCTCTGCGGCACGATCGACATCGAGAAGGCGCTCAGCGAGGGCGTGCGGGCGTTCGAGCCCGGCCTGCTGGCCAAGGCCAACCGCGGCCTGCTCTACGTGGATGAGGTGAACCTGCTCGACGACCACCTGGTGGATGTGCTGCTGGATTCGGCAGCGTCGGGTTGGAACACGGTGGAGCGCGAAGGGGTGAGCGTGCGCCACCCGGCCCGGTTTGTGCTGATCGGCTCCGGCAACCCGGAGGAGGGCGAGCTGCGGCCCCAGCTGCTGGACCGCTTCGGCATGAGCGTGGAGGTGCGCACCGTGCGCGATCCGGAGCTGCGGGTGCAGGTGGTGGATCAGCGCACCAGCTTCGATGCCGACCCCGATGGCTTCAACGACGCCGTGCAGGCCACCCAGGACGGTCTGCAGGCCCGGGTGGTGGAGGCGCAGCAGCGCCTGCCCCAGGTGACGATCGACGACGACCTGCGCATCCGCATCTCGGCGGTGTGCGGTGAGCTGGATGTGGATGGCCTGCGCGGCGACATCGTGACCAACCGGGCGGCCCGGGCCCTGGCCGCCGTCGAGGGCCGCACCGAGGTGGGCGACGACGACGGGGCGCGGGTGGTGGCCTGCTGCCTGCGCCACCGGCTGCGCAAGGACCCGCTGGAGCAGATCGATTCCGGCGATCGGGTGGTGAAGGTGTTCTGCAAGGTGTTCGAGCGGCCCCTGCCGGCGGGCGAGGCGGACCGGCAGGCGTTCGAACTGGCGCTGGCCAGCTGAGCGGCATGGCCACGCTGCTCAGTCACCGGCTCACGCTGCAGACGACGGGCAGCTTCCGCTGCCATGACATCACCGCCGAGCTCCAGCAACTGGTGAACGGGGCCGGCCTGGAGAACGGCCAGCTGGTGGCCGCTGGTCTGCACACCACCACGGCCCTGGTGGTGAACGAGGCCGAGGAGCGGCTGATCGACGATATGGAGGCCTTCTTCCTGGAGCTGGCAGCACCGCAGCGGGCCTGGCGGCACAACGACCTGCACCTGCGGCCGGGGGTGCCGCCGGAAGAACCGCGCAACGCCCACAGCCACCTGATCGCCCTGATGCTCGGCAACCACCTGACGTTGCCGGTGGTGGAGGGCCAACTGGGGCTGGGGGAGTACCAGTCGGTGCTGCTGGTGGAGCTCGATGGCCCCCGGCTGCGGCAGGTGCTTGTGCAGCTTCGCGATTGACGCACCGTGTCGCGGCGCACCTGTGGGTGGCTGCCCAGGGCACTCCAAAAGGCACGGGCGCCGACCAGCCTCAATCTCGGTCCGAGACCGACCGATGCCAGCCGCCAGCGAAGCCCCCGACGCTTTTGCCCAGCACGCCCCCCTGCCGGTGACCCTCAACCTTGAGCTACCGGCCGCTGGGCCGCGCAACTCCTTGAGCGCCCGATTTCCTACTCCTGGATCCCTGACTTCCGGCGACCCCCACGCCCCCCTCTCCTGGCGAGAGCTGCTCGGCGAACGCTGAGGCCGCTCAACGATCCATCTGGGCCGATTTCAACATGGCCCGATCCGCGGGGGGCAAGGAGAGATAGGGAGGTTGGGCGCTGGCCTGAGTGGCCACACAGAAGCTGTAATAGATGTCTTCCGCCTGACCATATTGATCCTTGAAGATATCCTGCCAGGAGTAGCCATCGCCCGATACGTTGAATGTCTTCTGCCTGCAATTCAGGCTGAGCCAGGTAGCCCGCACCGCCGCACCATCAGACTTGAGTGCACGGTTGTAAATGCCAAGGGTGGCAAAGTTTACGGCAGCAGAAAAAATGGGAATTCCCCTGGCAATCTCCTTGGCCGCATCACCACCCGGCTTGATCAATCGCTTGACCCGCAACAGCACGCCGTCGCGTGTCTGGCGGGCGGACACCAGATTCACGCCGGTGTTCTGGTAGGTGCCGCTCCACTTGCCGTGGGGCTGGGCCTCGGTCGTGCCATTGATCAAAGTATTGGTGCCGGCGGTACCGGCCGGCTCCGGAGCCGCTTCGGCCAACGCCGGAGCGACCATCGGCGAAGGCAGCAGCAAAGGCAGCAGCAATGAGGAGACGCCCGTCAGGGCGCCAATGGCCAGGAACCCGCGCACCATGAAGATGTCAATGCAGGCCAAAGAATATGAAATGATCGCCAATCAGCCTCGGTTGAGCTGTTCCACTTGCCGCCGCGGCCCAGTGGAGCTGCGCGACTCCAACCACCGCACAATGCTGTTGCTGTTGATATTGCTGGCGCTGCTGTGGCCCCTGGTCGCGGTGGCGCCGGCGGAAGCTGCACCGCTGGCCGATTGCCTGGGGGAAACGCGCTCGCTGATCCTTTCCAGTGGCATGCCCTACACGCCGGTGCGGGTGCAGGGCCGCAGCGGCTTCTTCGTGGTGGATCTCGGCTCCGACGGCAGTGCCATCTCCCCCGGTGGCTTCCTGGGCGGCCTGGGTCCGCAGCCCCTGCCCGGCAGCACCAACCGCTTCGGGGGTCTGGACTTCTTCGGCCCCTGGCCGCCGCTGACGCTCAAGGTGCAGGACCACAGCGGCATCCGCGGGCCCCTGCCCCAGGCGGGGCTGATCGGCACCGACCTGCTCCAGGGCCACGTGCTCACCCTGGACTACGCCCACGGGCTGCTGCACCGCGCCGATCGCGCCGGCTTCTGCAGCGATGGGAAGCTCCTGCAGGCGGGCTTCCGGCCCCTCTCCAACCTTGCCGCAGCGCAGGGCGGCCCTGCTCCCACCATCCCCACGGTGCCGGTGCGCATCGGCACCAGCATGGGGGTGGCCCAGGTGGACACCGGCTACGACGACGGCCTGCATCCCCCTTCGCTGAACATCAACCGCGCCTGGTTTGAGCAGCTGCGGGCGGCGGGTCTGCGGCTGCAGCGCTGGCCGGCGGCCGATCTATCGCTAAGCACCTGCGCCGGCGTGGCCGAAACGGTGCGGGCCTACCGGTTGCCGCCGGGGGAGGTGGTGGAGCTGGTGGGCAGCGATGGCACAACGGTGCGCCGCCTGGAAGGGGTGACCCTGGGGCTGAAAGAGTCCCCGGCGGCCGCCCGCCGCTGCGGCGGGATCGGCACCTGGACCCAGCCCGCCGGCCAGCTCGGCGCCAGTTTCGTGAACGACGGCACGCTGGTGGTGGATCCCTTCCGGCAAAGGCTGTGGTTTCGGCCGGCGGCTCCCTGAAGCTGCCACGATGGGCGCTCTCGTCGTGGGTTGCGCCGTTTGTTGTCCCTCCCACCGGCGCTTTATGGGCTTCTGCTCGCCGCAGCGGTGGGGATCGGCCTGCCGGGGGGCGCCCTGGTGGTGGGAGCGGGCCTGCTGTTCGGCCCGTGGCTCGGCCTGCTGACGGTGCTGGCGGGAGAAAGCCTTGGGCTGATCCTCAACTGGCGGCTCTGTCGTGGCGTGCTCCGTCCGCGGATCGAACGCTGGCTGACGCGCCAACGGCGCGGCCGGCGGCTGCGGCAGCTGCTGCAGACTTCGGCCAGTCTGCGGCTGATGCTGCTGCTGCGCCTGAGCCTGCTTCCGATGAATCTGGTCAATGCCAGCTGTGCTCTTTCGCCTACCCCTTGGCGGGCCTATGCGCTGGGCTGCCTGGCGCTGGTGCCACGCTTTGCCGTGTTGGTGCTGGCCGGAGAGGTGGGAGCGGAAGCCAGCCGAGGCAGCCTGAGCCCGCTGGCCCTTGCCGGCCGCGCCCTGGCCCTATCCGCCTCCGTCGCCGTACTGCTGATCGTGGGGCGCAGCCTGCGGCCTGGGGAACCCTCCCCGCCATGATCATCCTCGGCATCGACCCAGGCCTGGCCCGGGTGGGCGACGGCGTGATCGAGGTGCGGGAGCGTGCACGCCTGCTCGACTGCGGCATCCTGCGCACCGACCCCGGCCGCAGCGAGGGGGAGCGGATGGTGGAGATCGCCGCCGACCTACGCACCCTGGTGCGCCGCTGGCAGCCCGATCTGGCGGCCGTGGAGAAATTCTTCTTCTACCGCTCCAGCACCACCATCTCGGTGGTGCAGGCCAGCGGCGTGGTGATCATGACCCTGGCCCGCTTCCGGATCCCGGTGGTGGAATTTCCCCCGATGCAGATCAAGCTCGCCGTGGCCGGCCATGGCCACGCGGAAAAGGGGGAGGTGCTGGAGGCGGTGATGCGCGAACTGGAGCTCGACCAGCCGCCCCGGCCCGACGACGCCGCTGACGCGCTGGCCGTGGCCCTCACCGGCTGGTTCCAGCGCTGAGCTCGGGATGGGCAGCGCCGATCAGAAGCAGGACCTGCGGGGGTTCCACCGCCGCCGCCGCCGCGAGGCGCTGCCTGGGGCCGCCGCCGGCCTGGTGGCAACGGCGCTGCGGGAGCTGCCGGCCTGGCTGGCCCGCCAGCCCCGCGGCCTTCACCTGGGTCTCTACCGGCAGCTGGGCAGCGAGCCGGATCTGGACCCCCTGATCGCCGCCTGGCCGGCAGCGGCCGCACCACCGCTGGCGCTGCCCGCCGTGGTGCCGTGCAGCCGGGAAGGCCGCCGGCTGGTGTATCTCCCCTGGAGCCAGGGGCAGCTGCTGCAACCGGACAGCTGCGGCATCCCCGCCCCAAGCGGCTCGCCTCCCCTGGCCGCCCCCGACCTGGGCCTGCTGCTGGTGCCCGCCCTGGCGATCGATCGCCGCGGGATCCGCCTGGGCTATGGCGGCGGCTGGTACGACCGGCTGCGTGCCGATCCGGCCTGGCGGGCGGTGCCGGCCCTGGTGGTGCTGCCTGCGGCCTGCGTGGTGGAAGCCCTGCCATCCGATCCCTGGGACGTGCCCTTCGATGGCTGGATCGATGAATCCGGCCTGCACTGGATCACTCCCACCTGATGCCGCCAGCCCTAAGGCAGGCACCCGCAAACGTTGCAAGCTCCTACGACTGGGGAGCAGTGATCGCACTGCCGGGTTCGGTTTGGCAGGATCGGAGCAGAGCAACCGTCGTGCCATCCCTTGGACCTGAGCGCCCTCCAGAAGCAGGCCACCCGATCCGCCGACCTCCAGCCCAAAGCCTCCGGCTCCGCCTCCGCCATGGCGCCGGGCCCCACCGCCGCCGAGCGGGTGCTGGCCGCCGAACTCCAGGGCCGCGGCGAGGCCTGCGACGCCCTTTCGATGATGGTGAGCTCGATCGCCCGTATGGTGCAGGCAGGCAAAACCTGCGACAGTCGCTGGAAAGCTTCCTGACTTCCCTTCCTGACTTCCCCTCCCGCCATGTCCCGTTCCCTGCTGCTGCGGGTTCTTCCCGCCGCTGCCGTGCTGCTCACCCCGGCGCTGGCCTCCGCCCATGGGATCGAGAGCAGCCTTGAGCGGATCGGCGAGCTGCGCAACGGCATGCATTTGCACAGCCACTTCTCCAGCGGTGAGCCGGCCGCCGATGCGGCCGTGCGGCTCATGCCCCCCGCTGGCGGTCAGCCGATTGCCCTGGGCCGAACCAATGCCGAGGGGCAGCTCACCTTCTCGCTGCCGGCCCAGGCCCGCGCCGACTGGGAGATCCAGGTGGATGCCGGCCCCGGCCACCGCGACTACCTCGAAATCAACGAGACCGGCGCCGGCCCCCAAGCCCAGGACGCCCCTGCCGCCAGCCGACTGCTGATGCTGCTGGCCGCCACCGGCATGCCGGTTCTGCTGGTGGGCCTGCTGCGCCGCCCCCGCCGCTGATCCGGATGAGCACCGGAAGTCCAGCGCTCGACAGGATCGTGGAGCGCCTCTCCAGCACGACCGATCCGAAACGCCGCTACGAATACGTCCTGTGGCTGGCCAAGAAGCTCGCCCCCCTGCCGGAGGAATACCGGCAGGAGGTGTTCAAGGTGCGGGGCTGTGTCTCCCAGGTGTACGTGGTGGGCCAGTTGCAGGAGGGCAAGCTGCACTGGCAGGGCGATTCCGACGCCGCCATCACGAAGGGTCTGCTGGCCCTGCTGATCGAAGGCCTGGAGGGGCTCACGCCCGAGCAGGCCGCAGCCCTCGACCCCTCCTTCATCGCCGCCACCGGCCTCCAGGCCAGCCTCACCCCCTCGCGGGCCAATGGCTTCCTCAACATCCTGCGGATGATGCAGAGCCAGGCCCGCAGCCTCGCCACCCCTGCCCCCGAAACCGGCAACCCTCAAACTTCCAGCCCCGAAGCCGGCTGAGCGGTCCGATTTCTAGGATCCGGAGGTTTTTGGTTGGGGGCCCATGGCCATCGGCGTCGGCTTGCTTGGTCTGGGCACGGTGGGGGCCGGCGTTGCCGACATCCTGACCCACCCCGAGGGGCGCCACCCCCTGGTGGCCGACCTCGAACTGCGCAGGGTGGCGGTGCGCGATCCGGCCCGGCCCCGCCCCGTGGCCCTGGCCGAGGAACTGATCACCACCAGCCCTGAAGCGGTGGTGGACGATCCGGCCGTGGAGATCGTGGTGGAGGTGATGGGCGGCCTCGAGCCGGCCCGCTCCCTGATCCTGCGCGCCATCGCCGCCGGCAAACCGGTGGTGACGGCCAACAAGGCGGTGATCGCCCGCTTCGGCGAGGAGATCGCCGCCGCCGCCGCCGCCAAGGGCGTGTACGTGCTGATCGAGGCCGCGGTGGGAGGCGGCATCCCGATCATCGAACCGCTGAAGCAGTCGCTGGGGGGCAATCGCATCCGGCGCGTCAGCGGCATCATCAATGGCACCACCAACTACATCCTCAGCCGCATGGCCGAGGAAGGCGCCGCCTATGCCGACGTGCTCGCCGATGCCCAGCGCCTCGGCTATGCCGAGGCCGATCCCGCCGCCGACGTGCAGGGCGGTGACGCCGCCGACAAGATCGCGATCCTCTCCGGCCTGGCCTTCGGCGGGCCGGTGCCCCGCGCCGCCATCGCCACCGAGGGCATCGACCGTCTCGAGGCCCGCGATGTGGCCTATGCCGCCCAGCTGGGCTTCGTGGTGAAGCTGCTGGCGGTGGCCGAACGCATCGACAGCCCCGATCCCGAGGCGCAGATCCTCGATGTGCGGGTGCATCCCACCCTGGTGCCCCGCCAGCATCCGCTGGCCGGGGTGAACGGCGTCAACAACGCGATCCTGGTGGAAGGGGAGCCGGTGGGGCAGGTGATGTTCTACGGGCCGGGGGCCGGCGCCGGCCCCACCGCCTCCGCCGTGGTGGCCGACATCCTCAACATCGCCGGCATCCGCCAGGTGGGCGGAGCCGAGGCCGGCCTCGATCCGCTGCTGGCGGCCAACAGCTGGCGCCAGTGCCGGCTGGTGGACAGCGCCCTCACCAGCCACCGCAACTACGTGCGGCTGCTGACCCGGGATGAGGCGGGCGTGATCGGCCGCATCGGCACCTGCTTCGGCGATGCCGGCGTCTCGATTCAATCGATCGTGCAGTTTGAAGGCCAGGGCATGGCCCCCGAAGCCGGCGCCGCGGAGATCGTGGTGATCACCCACGAAGTACAGGAATCCCGATTCCGTTCAGCCCTCAGCGCGATCGAAGCGCTGGAGGACGTTCAAACCGTGGCGGCCTGCCTGCGCACGCTCTGATGGGGGCACGGCTGATGCCGAAGGCCGTAGCACCGCCCATCAGGGGCAAGGGGCCGGGCGGCCCGCCCCAAGCCCCCCGTTGAACCCGGCAGCAACAGCCTCACTGCCCATTGAGACCCTCTTGGGGGAAAGATCCCGTGGACACACGCCATGTCGGGGTCCGCCCACCATCCTTGATTTTTGTATCGGTTGGAACCCACTGGAGCGCAGAAACCCAGAAACCTGCTTTCAGCCATGGTTGGGGTCCTCTGAGCCCTACCCCACAACTGATCCCAAGTGCCCAATCGCTTCCACCTCCCTTCGACTCTCCTTCGCCCAATCCCCTTCCATCTCCTCCATGACGCGCTCCACCCCCCTTCTTCATCAGGGCGACTGCATCCAGCTCCCGGATGACGGCGAAGACGGGCCGCTGTATCAAGTGATCGGGATCGACGACCGCGGCGATCGCTGCTGGCTGCGGCGCTGGCCCATGGCCCGCCAGGGATCTCCGGTGTTCGAATTCCCCCTCCATCAGCTGCAGACGAATCAGCCGCATGCAAGGGGCCACCACAGGCCTTCAGCGGCGATCCGCAACGAGGCATGAGGAGCGGCTGCGCTGCTCCCCGGGCGTGATGACGCTCCCGCGCCGATCTCGAAACCGTTGTGGATGCTGGCCAGGCTGCGCTATTGGGCTTGAAATTCCTCAGCAGCGTGATTAGCCAGTACCTCAGTTGGCGTCGAGTTTGCAGCAGATCGCATCGCATGTACAGCAAAATTGGCGGCGCCAATTACAATTATTTCGGTAGGCTCTTTTTGGCTATTTGGCCCTGTATTTCGCTTGGTTGGCAAGACCATGGCTTTCGGGATGGATGCAAGGCTGATGCCATGAAAAGCCCCATCGAAGCCATGGCATTGCCGGCCGTTTTTCACCGCTGGCGCTCGCTCAATAATCGCGATCTTTGGCTTCTGCTCGTCGGCTTGGTCGCACTCGATTTGCTGCTGATCAGCCTGCTCACTCAGCCTGCCGAGGATGTACTCAATGTGCTTCTGGTGTTCTGCGGGGCAGTGTTGGTGCTCCATGCCCCCCCCGGAGGCTGGCAGCCGCAACCGGGGCGCATTGGGCGTTGGGTTGGGGTAGCCCTGCTGGTGGCAGCGCTGTGGCGCGGACAGCGCATGATGAGTTTTGATTTCATCTCCAGCCTGCTGCCCCTACTGGCCGGGATAAGCCTGGCTCTACTTGCGGCGCCGGTGAGTCAGCTTCGTTCCTTCCTGCCATCTCTATCTCTTCTCGCGTTGCTGCCGGTGATCCGTGCGGTGGGATGGCTGACGCCTTTGGGCCCTCTATCCGTGGCGACCGCCTGGCTCACCCAGCAGATGCTCACGCTAGGCGGCGTCACATCAGAGCAGGTTGGAACCTCGGTGAAACTGCAGAGCGCAGGAGTGATTGTGGCTGGCCCCTGCGCAGGGTTGAGCATCCTGCTGCAGCTGCTGCTGGTGGCCGTGATCTTCGCGATGGCATTTCCCATGCGCCACCGCTGGCAGAACGGCCTGATGCTCCTGGGGGCGCCCTTGATCGGGATGGTCGTGAACGGGATGCGCATCACCCTGCTGGCCTTGTTGATCAGCAGCAACCTGGCCAACAAGCAGTGGTGGTTCGATTTCTTTCATGATCACTGGGGCTCGCTGCTGTTCAGCGGTCTTGGGATGCAGCTGTTTGTGTGGCTCTACGTGTATTGGATGGCGCGACAGGTGGCCGCCATGGGGGCCCGATGAATATCTCCCTGCCGCACCCAACCCAGCAGCACAAGCGCAGCGGCCTTCCCCTGCGGCGCCTGCTGGCGGGGCTGGCCCTGCTCACCTTGGTGGCCGCCGTGGAGAAAGTGGTGGGGCTCTCGGCCCCCATGCCTGCTGCTGATGCCCCCTCCAGGCTGGCTCTGGCGGGCTACCGCATCAGCGCCCTGCCGGCGGCGAGGCCGCGGCGGGGCCGGGAGATGAGCCTCGGCACGATGCGCCACTTCCGCCTGGTGCCGCGATCCGGTGAACCGGCGCTGACCTTGACCCTGCTGCCGGTGCGCAGCCGCACGGGCACGGATCTGAGCGCCGAAACGCTGGGGGGCAAGGGCCTGAGCCTGGAGGCGGTGGGAAGCGATGTTCCCGGCTTTGCCCTGAAGGAGCAGCGAATCGTCTCTGTGCCTGTCGCCAAGGGCGTGGGGTCGCTGCCCCGATCCGATCAGCTCGCCCTGGGGCGCGGCCCGAAGGATCCTGCCGGCAGCACCACCCGCCTGCAGACCTGCCTCACCCCCTCAGGCCTGGCAGCGGTGACGGCCACGACCCTGGCGGGGGAGGCCAAGGCCCCTGGCAAGAAGGGAGAACCATCCCCGATGCTGCGCCGCCTGCTGCGCGTCATCGGCCTGCAGCAGGCCCGCCATGAGTGCCTTGCGGTGCAGATGGAAAGTGAAGCTTCCGCTGGTGGCCGGGGTGGCAGCGGGAGTGTGGATCGCCAGCGGCAGCTGGAGACGGTGTGGAGGAATCTGCGGGTGGTGTTGATGAGGGGTGAGGGAGCCTGAGGAGGACTTCTGCAACGATTGCATTAAAATTCCATAAAAAAAGCCCCCGCCAGTGGCGGGGGCCCTGGAATCTGAGCAGGGATCCTCAACCCATGGAGAAGGTCTTCAGCTGGGAGGAGAATTTCCGCAGCTTGCGGATCGAGCCGAAGGCCGCACCGACGCCAAGCAGAGGCAGCGGGGCGGGGACTTCTTGGGTGAAGGTGTTGTTAATCGCTGCTATATTACCCGTATTTTCATCTAATACCCATTCATCCATCACGGTAATAGAGGTTCCGGAAAGGGGTGTGGATCCAACGATAGGATCGGGAATACCGTTGTTGGAAACCAACACAAGGGGGTCAGGGATGCCGCCAGTAATCGTTTTAGTTACTTTTTGGCCCGTCCCTGAATGGATTACGTCAAGTCCGACGGTCTCAAACGTCCAACCCGCAGCTATGGCCGCTGGGGTAATTTCGAGATCGTATTTGTAGGATCCTGTGCTGGGAGGCGGCAGGATGGGATCAAATACTGCTAGAGCCTGCCACGTGTCTTCGGGGCTAAGGCCCGCAGCGCCAAAATCGGAATAGATGAAGGCAAAATCTCCGCTTGGTGGTCCGCCTGCTGGAGTGCCCGGGGCGAAGCTAAAGTTCTTTAAAATCTTGTCTTCAAGTTTCCACTCAAAACCAGAGTTGCATCTAGTGGCATGAGCCACTGAGGCGCCAAAGGAGCAGTCAAATCTACCGTCCGCCGCCTGCGCCGAGCCAGCGCCGAGGGTGGAGAGGGCAGCGCCGCCCAGCAGGCCGGCGGTGAGGAGGGTCTTGGAGAGCGTGGTGGCACGCCCCTTGCGATTGTTGTTGATCATGTTGGTGAAGGGTCGAAGCTGGTGAAGACGAGCAGATCCAGAGGAGCCTTGCTTCCAGTTGCAAGAACAAGAAGGGCGCCATGGAAAGCTGCGTGCCAAACAATAATGCGGTTTTTAAAGATGGAAAATTTGTGCCTTTTTACAAGCATCAGCAAAACCTATGGGAGACGAATCACCAGCGCTCCCATATGCCGCAGACCGCACAATTTATACCGCATTTGCGCCAAAGCCTGCAGCAGACTGCTGCCTAGCGAAGCCTATTTGCCGCCTTATTCGTTTTCTTTTTTCGCCTCTTTTATGGCGATTCACTCACAGCTCATCGATTCGGCGCACTCGCGGTTCCGGGCTCGATGGCGCTCCACCCACCGCTGCTCTATCCCCCGAAGCGGAGACTCCCGACCCCCGACCCCCTTGAATGGGGGCGTCTTGAGCATCCGGGCTTGCCTCCCGCCACCGGTCAGTCGTCGCAACCCATGTCATTGCTCCCCCTGGTGGCTTGGATGCGGCGCCGGCGCGGTAGCCCAGGCGGTGGGCATCTTCGCCAGCAGGCCCGCCTCCTGGCCTTCCTGCTGGCCCTGGCCGCTCTCACCGCCGCCTGCGCCGCGCCCCATCCCGGCACAAGCCTGATCGTGGCCAGCAAGAGCCGCATCGATTCGCTCGATCCCGCCCAGGCCTCCCGCTCCGGCCAGATGCAGGTGCTCAGCGCCCTGGGCGATCCGCTCTATGCCATCGCCGCCGACGGCCGCATCGAGCCGCGGCTGGCCACGGCGGCTCCGATCCTCAGCGCCGATGGCCTGCGGGCCCGCATCCCGCTGCGCCGGGGGGTGCGCTTCCACGACGGCACCCCCTTCGATGCCGCCGCCATGGTGTTCTCGCTGAATCGCTTCATGGCGATCGGCACCCTCGGCTATCAGTTCAGCGACCGGGTGAAGGCGGTGCGCGCCAGCGGCAGCCATGAGATCGAACTGGAACTCAAGGCTCCTTTTTCGCCGCTGCCCCGCCTGCTCTCGGCGATCTTCCTCACCCCCGTCTCCCCCACCGCCTATCGCAGCCACACCGACAAGCCCGTCAACAACCGTTTCGTGGGCACCGGGCCCTACCGGCTCAGCTTCTTCAGCGGCCAGCAGCAACGGCTCACCCCCTTCCCGGACTACTGGGGGCCCCGCCCCGCCAACGCCGGCATCGACCTGGTGACCCTCAGCAACTCCACCGCCCTGTTCGGCGCCTTGCGCAGCGGCGAGGTGGACGTGCTGCTGGCCAGCGGCCTCGAGATCGACCACCAGCAGGCCCTGCACCGCGATGCCGCCGCCGGCCGGCTCCAGGAGGGCAGCGGGCCGCCCCTTTCGATCGGCTTCTTCTCCCTGCTCACCGACCAGCCGCCGCTCAACAACCTCACCCTGCGCCAGGCGATCGCCCGCAGCCTTGATCGGCGCACGATCTCCGCACGGGTGAGCCTGGGCATGCGGCCGCCCCTGCGCCAGCTCATTCCCCCCAGCCTCCCCGGCTCTGATCCCGCTGCCTGGCCCGCCTACGACCCCGCCGCCGCCCGCCAGCTGTTCCGCCAGGCCGGCTACTGCAAAGGCAAGGTGTTCCGCCTGCCCCTCACCTTCCGCTCCGACGTCCCCTCCGATCGCCTGCTCGCCCTCACCTGGCAGGCCCAGGTGCGCCGGGATCTCGGCGATTGCCTCGAGCTGGAGGTGAGCGGCATGGAATCCACCACCGCCTACGACCAGCTCGGCAAGGGCGCCCTGCCGCTGTTCTTCTACGACTGGATCGGCGACTACCCCGACCCCGAGAACTTCCTGGCGCCCCTGCTGGGCTGTGAAAAGTCCGAAGGCGACCGCTGCAGCAAGGGCAACAGCGCCCTGAGCGGCTCCTTCTGGAGTGCGCCGGGCCTCGATGCCGAGCTGGAACGCAGCAGCCGCATCAGCGGGCCCGAACGGGAACGGCTGTTGCGCGCCATCCAGCGGCGCAGCGCCGCCGCCGTGCCCTACCTGCCGGTCTGGCTGATGGCCGAACAGGCCTGGAGCCGCCCGGAACTGACGCCCCCCCGCTTCGACGGCTCCGGCCGCCTGCGGCTGGATCTGCTGCAGCGCCTGCCTGCCCCCCGCCCCCAGGAGGCCCGCCGATGAGCCGCCGCTCCGACCTGCTCCGTTATCTCGGGGCCCGCCTCGCCCTGGCGCCGCTGATGCTCTGGTTGATCGCCAGCCTGGTGTTCCTGCTGCTGCGGGTGGCGCCAGGGGATCCGATCGATGCCCTGCTCGGCCCCAAGGCCCCCGCCGCCGCCCGCGCCGCCCTGCGCCAGCAGCTCGGGCTCGACCAGCCCCTGCCGGTGCAGTACGGCCATTTCCTGGGCAACCTCCTGCACGGCGATCTGGGCCTCTCCCAGAACAGCCAGCAACCGGTGGCCGAGATCATCCGCCAGAGCCTGCCGGCCAGCCTCGAACTGGGGATGGTGGCGCTGCTGATCGCCGCGGTGCTGGGCCTGGCGGTGGGCTTCAGCGGCATCGCCCGCCCCGAGGGAAAGGTGGATCTGGCCGGGCGCCTGTTCGGCATCGGCACCTACGCCCTGCCTCCCTTCTGGGCGGCGATGGTGGTGCAGCTGGTGTTCGCCGTCTGGCTGGGCTGGCTGCCGGTGGGCGGCCGCCTGCCCGCCACCGTGCTGCCCCCCGAAGGCACGGGCTTCTACCTGCTGGACAGCCTCCGCCACGGCAACTGGGAACAGTTCCGCGGCAGCCTGCGCCACCTGGTGCTGCCGGCCTCCACCCTCGGCCTGCTGCTCAGCGGCATCTTCACCAATGCCCTGCGTCTGAACCTGCGCCGCGCCCTCGGCTCCGATTACGTGGAAGCGGCCCGCAGCCGCGGCCTCAGCGAAACCCGGGTGGTGCTGCGCCACGCCCTGCCCAACGCCCTGCTGCCGGTGCTCACGATCACCGGCATCACCGTGGCCTCCCTGATCGGCGGCGCCCTGCTGATCGAGGTCACCTATTCCTGGCCGGGCATCGCCTTCCGCCTGCAGGAGGCGATCGCCCAGCGCGACTATCCGCTGGTGCAGGGGATCGTGGTGGTGGTGGCGGCCCTGGTGGTGCTGATCACCGTGGCGGTGGACCTGCTGGTGGCGCTGCTCGACCCCCGCATCCGCTTCTGATCGGCCCCGCCCCAGCGGCCCGCCCCTGGCTCAGCGGCGCAGCTGCGACTGCCATTGCCTGGCGGTGGGCGGATCGAGCACATAGGCCTTCACCCCCTGCTGGATCCGCTGCTGGGGGGGAATCGAAAGCGGCGGTTGCTGCAGGGTCTGCAGAAACTCGCTGCTCACCTCCAGCAGCACCGCCTGGACGGTTTCGGGATCCACCCCCACCAGGGCGTCATCGACGCGGAACAGGGCCTCCTCCCGCGCCGACACCCGCACCGGCGAAAAATGGCTGGCGCCATCCACCAGCACCAGCCGGCTGCGGCGGTCCACGGCGGGAAGGAACAGCGCCAGCTGCTCACTCAACGGCGGCGTGACCAGATCGAGGCTGCCGGCCAGCAGCAGCAGCGGCACCCCAAGGGGCCGCACGCCGCGACCGGGCCACAGCAGGCTGCCGAAACCGTTGAACACCATCACGCCCCGCAGATCCGCCGGGGCCACCTGGGGCCGGGGCTGCTCGGTGGTGGGCAGCTGGCACTGCAGCAGCCGCGAAGGATTGGCGATCGGCAGCCGGTCCATGGCCCTGGCGCAACGCTGCGCCAGCCCGGGTTCCGGCGTCAGTCCGGCGGCGATCAGGGCCGTGAGTCCTCCGAGCGAGTGGCCGCCGAGCACCACCCCCTCCCCCTCCACCCCGAGCCCCCTCTGGCGCTGGGCCTGCAGCACCGCCTGGGCATCGGCCAGCCGCACGGCCACGCTCTCGGCCCCCGGAGGCGGGCGCAGCCCCTCGAGGGAGGCCTTGAGTGCCGGTCCATCGCTGCCCGGATGCTGCAGCACCACCACCCACCAGCCCCGCTGGGCCAGGGCCGCCGCCAGCCAGCCCATCTGGTCCGCATTGCCCCCGAGGCCGGGCATCAGCAGCAGCCAGGGCAAGGGGCGTCGATCGGCAGGTCGATCTGCAGGGGGAGGGCTCCAGATCTCCAGCGGCAACGGCTCGGAGCGATGGGCCACCACCAACTCCAGCCGCCGCGGTCGCGCGCGGCCAAGGAATGCCGTCGCCAGCGGCCTCACCCGGCGCTGCGGCAGGGCCAGCCCCTCCAGCCGCCGCAGGCCACGGCGCTGCAGCCTGAGTTGGAGGCGCCACTGGTCGGCCATGCCGATCAGGCCATCGAGCTGGAGGCTGAGCCGCGGTACTGGCAGGCCGCGCAGCAGCTCCAGGGCCGTCACCTCGCGATGCTCCTGCAACAGGCGCCGCAGCGTGGTCTGCAGCGCCAGGGTGGTGCTGCGGCCGTCCGGGGTGGTGAGCAGCTGACCCAGCTCCGCCAGCATCTGCCCGCCCGCCCAGCTATCGAGCAGCTGACGCCCGAAACCGGCCTCCCGCAGCAGCGGCGCCCGCAGCATCCGGCGCAGATCCTGGCGGTTCTGGGGCGTCAGCAGGGACAGCCACACCCCCAGGTCAGTGCCGCGCGGCAGGTCCTGCTGCCCCCGGCTCCAGGCCTCCAGCTGGGTGAGGCTCATCGGAATCTCCAGCCCATCCAGCCGCAGCTGCAGCTGTTCCGCCGCCCGGGCCGCCCCCGGGGCCAGGGTCGAGGTGCCGATCAGCAGACTGGCGAGGCAGGCCCCGAAACAGCGAACGCGATTTGGAACAGGCACAGGCGGGAGCTCGGTCCTGGTGGCTTCAGTTTCCCGCGCCCCTGCGGGTCGTTGCGATTCTGCGCCTGATCGGATCGGTGGGGGCCGGTGGGGTGCTCTACCTGACCCCGATCGTCTTCCACCTGGAGGCGTTCAGCGCCGGCAGCATCACCAGGGGACTGGCCCTGGCGGCCCTGGCCGGCACCGGCAGCCGGATGATCAGCGGTCTGCTGCTCGATCGGGGCACGAACTGCGCCGTGCCGGTGGCGGCTTCAACCCTGCTGGCGATGGCGAGCGATGCCGTGCTGTTCGGAGCCAGGGGCTTCAGTGGCTATCTCACGGGGGTGCTGCTGCTCGGCATTGCGATGGGCCTCTACTGGCCCGCGATCGAGCTGGCGGTACCGCTGAGCTGCCCTCCTGTGCGTTCAGCGCGGGCCTTCGCCCTGGTGCGCAGCGCCGATGCCCTCGGGATCGCCCTCGGCGCCCTGCTCGGGGCCCTGCTCTCCTCGATCGACCGGCTGCGGGGCATCTACCTGGTGGATCTGGGCTGCCTGGCCGTGGTCCTGCTGCTGCTGCTGCTGCGCGGACCGCTGCCCCAGGGGAAGCGTCGCCCAGCCACGGCCCCCGGCCGCCCCGCCTGGAACTGGCTCCCCCCCCTGCTGCCACTGCTGGCCGTGGCGGTGCTGGCCACCGCCATGCCGGCGCTGATGCAGAGCGCCCTGCCCCTCGACCTGGTGCGCGGCGGCCTGCAGCGCCCTGCCTTGCCGGAAAGCATCGGTGCCCTGCTGATCGGCCTGCAACTGGGCCTGCTGGTGCTGCTCCAGTGGCCGGTGGGCAAGGCCCTGGCCCGGCGCCCGGTGGCCAGCGGCCTGGCCCTGAGCCTGCTCTGCTTCGCCGGCGGCTGCGTGCTGCTGGCCGCCTCCACCCTCAGCCGTCACGGCATGCTGCTGGTGATGGCCGCCCAGCTGCCGCTGGCGCTGGGGGAGGCCGCCTTCCTGCCCACCGCCACCGAAGCGGTGGTGGAACTCAGCCCGCCGGACCACCAGGGACTGGCGATGGCCCTCTTCTCCCAGTGCTTCGCGGTCAGTTCCCTGGGGGCCCCTCTGCTGGCGGGTGCCCTGCTCGATAGCCAGGGGCATGGCGCCGGGCTGTGGCTGCTGATGGCGGCGCTGGTGTTGCTGGGCCTGCCGCTGGTGCGGCAACTCGCTGCTTACCAACGCCGCAACGTGATCCAGGCCCTCAGCCGGGCCGACGGCGATGGCGGCCAGGAGATCCTCTACCGGTTCGACAGCGACCGCAGCGACAAGCCGGATCGCTAGGGAACCCTCAGGTCGGGCTCAGGTCGCGCTGGGGGCCTCCGGGGGGGCGACGGGCGCGGCGGCAGCTTCCCCTCGCCAGGCCTCGTGGGGCAGGGGCTCGGTGCCGTATTCCCAGTCGTCGTAGTCGGGGTCGTTGCGGATCTGCTGGTGCACCTCCTTCTGCGCCTCGAAATTGTGGGGATGGTCGGGGGTGGTGGTCATCGCGCAGGCAACCGGTCTTGCCCCATTCTCACCGGGCCCGGGCCGCCAGGCGGGTATCCAGACGATCGGCATAACCGGTGAGTTCGCCGTACCCCCGGCCCTGCAACGGCGTGGCGCCGTGATGGCCGGAATACCGCATCGCCCCCTCCCAGTAGGTGGCCGAACTGGTGGTGAGCTCCTGATCGGCCATCAGCGGGCGGATCTCGAGGTCGAGATCGAGCCGGGGAATCCGCAACCGCCAGGCCGCCGGATAGGTGGCGCCGCTGTGGGGGCTGCGCCAGCGCTCGATCACCTCGAGGTTGAGATCGGCAGCCTCCAGCTCCTGCTCCGGGCCCCGCCCGCCGGCCCCGGCCGCCCCGATCCAGCGCCCACCGCTCTGGGGCTCCCGACTGCCATCGGCGTGGCGCAGGTCGTAGAGCATCAGGGCCGAGCCATCATCGAACTGGGCAGAGAACCAGTCCCAGCCGATCGTGCCGGCCGCCAGGGAATTGGTGAAGATCTCGTGGTCCTTCCAGCTGATGCCCTGGACGGCGAAACGGTTCTCCCCCACCCGCAGCGTGCCGCTGGTGGGCTGCTGGATCAGGGAGTAGTAGTACGAGGCGTTGCCCGGCTCCGGCCCCTTCTGGCTGAGCCCGTCGCGGCCCTGGAGCACCGGCTCCCGGCTCTGGCGCACCTCCAGATCGATCTCCGCCTCCTCGGTGGCGGCCTGGATCCGCACGCTGCCATCGGGCTGGCTGCGGATCTGCCAGTCGTTGAGCCAGACGCCGTAGGGCTCGGCGCTGGCACCGGCCAGGCCGAGGCTGCCGCGGCTGAAGCGCTCCTGGTGGAGAAAGCGGTCGGCAGCGATGTCGCTCACCGTGAAGTGGGCCGAAAACACCTGGGGGCTGCGCCAGGGGGAAGTGCCCTGGGGCTCCCCCGGCGCCAACGCCTGGCGGAACACCGTGAACTGGAAGCCGAACGGCCGGCCCTCGGCGCTCTCCAGGTTGCCGGTGTAATACCACCACTCGGTCTGAAACTCGGGATGGGGGCCTAAATCCTGCGGGAACCGCCAGCGATGGGGGCCGATGGCCCGCTCGAAGCCGGCGCCCTCAGGCTCCGGCAGGTCGGCCCACTGCATGCGGGTGGCGGCAGCGGCGGGGGCGACGCCGCCCAGGCCGATCAGCAATCCCAGCAGCAACGCCAGGCAAGAGCGGAGGAAAGGGACTGACATCGGGTTCATTCCTGCCGCAGGGCGGTGCTGATGTTGGCGCTGCCGAGGCGCAGGGCCGGAAACACCGCCGCCAGCAGGGCCGCCCCCACCGCGATCAGCAGCGACTGCCAGAAGTAGTGGGGTTCTAGGGCGATGCGCAGGGTCCAGCCGAAGGAGCGCACGTTGATCACGTGCACCAGCACCCAGGCCAGCTCGAAACCCAGCGGCATCGCGCAGAGGCCCGCCATCCCTCCCATCAGGCCGGTCTCCAGCAAGGTGAGCCTGCCCAGCTGGCTTGGGGTCATGCCGGTGGCGCGCAGCACGGCGAATTCCCGGCCGCGTTCGAGCTGCAGGCTCATCAGGGTGCTGAAGATCCCCACGAAAGCCACCAGCACGGTGAGCAGCTGCAGGGCCCCGGTGATCGCAAAGGTGCGATCGAAGATCTCGAGCGATCCCTGCCGCAGGGCCTGATTGGTCTGGATCAGCAGGTCCTGGCGGTCGCTGAAGCTGCTGCGCAGTTCGGCGGCCAGGGCATCGGCATCGCCGCCGGGAGCCACGAACAGCCCCAGCGACGCCACACCGGTGGGGCCCCACAGCTCCTCGGCCAGGCCGGCATCGATCAGCAGCGTGCCGCGGTCGGAGGAATAGTCGTAGAACACCGCCAGCACATCGAACGAGCGCACACCCTGCGGCGTCTCGATCGCCAGGGTCTCGGGGATGCGATCGCCCCGCTCGCGCAGGTAGAGGGCCTCGGAGATGATCACGCCGCGGTGCTCCTCCATCGCCTGCCAGGGGTCGCCCAGGTCGGGGCGGATCCAGGCATAGGGCCGTTTGCCGCCGGAGACATCGCCGCCGGCGGCGATCATCGTCACCTCTTTGTCGTACGCGGGGAGGCGCACGTCGATGTTGTCGTAGGTGACCACGGCGCTGAGGTCAGAGCGGCGGCGCAGGGCCGCCACGATCTCCGGATCCACCCGCCCGATCACCCGGTTGGCGGTGGTGGTCGGAGGCGACACGAACACATCGGCCTGCAGGGTCTGGTCGAGCCAGGTGACCACCGTGCCGCGGAACGAGCCGATCATGATCGAGATGCCCACGATCACCGAAACCGCCACCATCAGCGCCGCCACCGCAATGGCGGTGCGACTGAGCGAGCGCAGGATGTCGCGAGGGGCGAGGCGGGCCACCACCCCCTGGCCGCGCAGCAGCCAGGCCAGGGCCGCCATCACCGCAGCCACCGCGGGGGGCATCAGCAGGGCCGCCCCCATCAGCAGGGCGAACAGACCGGCGAAGGCAGGGATCAGGCTGCTGCTACGCCACAGCAGCAGCAGCACCCCGAGGCCGGTGATCAGCGCCGCCGCCAGCAGGAACCAGGGCAGCAGGCGCCTCCAGCCGCCCTCCAGGCTGGAGCGCTTCAGGGCCAGCTGGGGCGGGGTGGCCATCGCCTCCCAGGCGGGAATCGCCGAGGCCAGCAGGGCGGAGGCCATGCCCACCAGCAGCCCCTTGGCCAGGCTCCAGCCCGAAAGGCTGATCTGCCGCACCGAAACCACGAAGTAGAAGTCGTTGATCGTCTGGGTGATCAGGCCCACAATCGATCTCCCCAGCAGCACCCCCAGCGCCAGGCCCAGCAGCGAACCCACGAGGCTGAACAGGGCCGCCTCCCCGAGAATCAGGCGGAACAGCTGGCCCCTGGTCACCCCGAGGCAGCGCAGCACCCCGAACAGGTCACGCCGCTGCACCACGCTGAAAGTGACGGTGTTGTAGATCAGAAAGATGCCCACCACCATCGCCAGCAGGCTCATGGCGGTGAGGTTGAGGTTGAAGGCGGCCGTCATCTGCTGCACCGCGTTGCGGCGGGCCTCCGCCGGCTCCAGCCGCAGGCCGGCGGGCAGCCACTGGCTGATCGCCTCCAGGGTTTCGGGCCGCTCCACCAGCAGATCGATGTGACCCACATGGTCCGGCGAGGCCAGCAGCTCCTGGGCGGTGGAGAGATCGAGCAGCAGCAGGTCGGCCAGCGACCGCCTCTCCACGGCGCTGTCGCTGGCGACCGTGCCCACCACCTGCAGCTCCGCCGGCCGGCCGGCCAGGTCGAGATGGAGGGAATCGCCGGCTCCGATGCCGTGCTGCTGGGCCGTCTCGGCAGCGATCACGCCGGTGGCGGGGCGGGTGAGGAAGGGCACGAATCCCTGCCCCAATTCACCGCTGCCGCTGAGGGTGTCGCGGAACGGGGCCTCGGCGAACAGGTCCACACCCACCAGGCGCAGCAGCTGGTTGTCCAGCTCGCGGGCCCGGGCGTAGCCCTCGAGCACGGGGGCCGCCGCCACCGAGGGAAAGGCGCGGCGGAAGGCCACGTATTCCTCGGAAGCCACGCCCGCGGGCGCGATCGCCACGATCCGATGGGTGGTGCGGCCGGTGATCGCATCGGTGGAAAGGGCGAAGGCCCGCTGGGCCGAACCGCTCGCCAGATCGATCGAGACCAGCATCGCCACGCCCAGGGCGATGCCCAGGATGCAGAGCAGGTACTGCAGGGGCCGCCGCAGCAATCGCCGCAGGGCCAGGCGCCAGAGGGGCCGGTTGCTCACCACCGGCGGCTCCGCGGCGCTCATGCCGCCTGGGCGGCGAGCGTGGGCCGCTCCGCCACCAGATGCCCCTCATGCACCCGCAGCACCCGGTCGGCCCGGTCGGCGATGGCGGCGTTGTGGGTGGCCATGATCAGGGTGCGGCCCTGGCGACGCGTCAGCTCGATCAGCAGCTCTAGCACCACCTCGCCGGTGTGCTCATCCAGATTGCCGGTGGGTTCATCCGCCAGCAGCAGCACCGGATCGTGCACCAGGGCGCGGGCGATGGCGACGCGCTGCTGCTGGCCGCCGGAGAGGCGATCGGGCATGGCGCCGGCCCGGTCAGCCAGACCCACCCGCTCCAGCATCGCCAGGGCCGGGGCCTGCAGCTCCCGGAAAGGGCGGCCGGCCAGCTCGCCGGGCAGGGTCACGTTCTCCAGCACCGAGAGGGTGGGGATCAGGTTGAAAAACTGAAAGATGAAACCGATCCGGTCGCGGCGGTAGAGGGTGCGGGCCTGCTCATCGAGATCGGTGATCGTCACCCCGCCGATCGTGACCTGGCCGGTGCTGGGCCCATCGATGCCCCCGATCAGATTGAGCAGGGTGCTCTTGCCGCTGCCGCTCTGGCCGAGCAGCACCACGAATTCACCGGCAGGGAGATCGAGATCCACCTGGCGCAGCACCCAGCGTTCCTCCTCCCCCTCGCGATACCACTTGCTGAGGTTGCGCAGCTGGATGGCGGCGGGAGCGGGGGCAATGGTCATGGCTGAGATCCGGGCGCGGGGGTCCTTCGCGGCCCGGGCCACCCGGACGGCGTCACGGTAGTGCCTGGGCCCGGAAACCCGTGGCCCCTCAGGCGAACCAGCGCGCCAGGGCGGAAACGTCCTCGGCGCCGAATCCGGCGGCGATCAGGTCGTCCTCCAGGGCCGCCACCCGTTCACTCACCGGCAGCGACTGGCCCACGGCCGCAGCCTCCGCCTGGGCGATCGCCAGATCCTTGCGATGCAGATCGAGGCGGAAGCCCAGCGGAAAGTCGTCCCGCAGCATGTTGGCGGCACGGTGCTGCAGGGCCCAGGAGCCGGCCGCCCCGCCGGCGAGGGCCGCGCACACCTCCTCCATCGGCAACCCCAGCCGGCGGCCCAGGGCCAGGGCCTCGGCCAGGGCGGCGTAGCTGCCGGCCACCATCACCTGGTTGAGCGCTTTCACCTGCTGGCCGGTGCCCACCGGTCCGAAATGGGTGATCCGCTGCCCCACCTGCTCCAGCAGCGGCCGGGCCCGCTCCAGCTGGTCCGCCGCGCCGCCCACCAGCACCGAGAGGCGGCCGGCGCGGGCCCCCTCGGTGCCGCCGGTGACCGGCGCATCCAGATAGGCCACGCCGTGGGCCGCCAGCTCGTCGGCCAGCTCGCGGCTGGTGGCCGGCGCGATCGTGGAGAAATCGATCACCAGGGCTCCGGGCTCCAGGGTCGCCACGGCTGCCTGATCCCCTGGACCGAACAGCACCTGCCGCACGGCCAGATCGTCGCGGAGGCAGAGGCAGACCAGATCAGCCCCAGCCACCGCCTCGGCGACGGAAGCGGCCGCCCGGGCGCCAGCCGCCAGCAGCGGCGCGGTGCGGCCGGGGCTGCGGTTGTGGACCCGCAGGGCGAACCCACCCTCCAGCAGGCGAAGGGCCATCGGGGTTCCGAGCGCCCCAAGACCGAGGAAGGCAACCACCGGACCGGTCACGGGCTTCAGACGTTGAACAGGAACTCCATCACATCGCATTCGGCGACCTCGTAGTCCTTGCCTTCGCTGCGCAGCCAGCCTCGGTTGCGGGCTTCGGCCAGGGATCCCGCCGCGAGCAGCTGCTGCCAGCCGATCGTCTGGGCACGGATGAAACCGCGCTCGAAATCGGAATGGATCACCCCGGCCGCCTGGGGCGCACTCATGCCGGCCCGTATCGTCCAGGCCCGGGTCTCCTTTTCGCCGGTGGTGAAGTAGGTGCGCAGGCCGAGCAGGTCATAGGTGGCACGGATCAGGCTGCGCAGGCCACCTTCGCTGACGCCAAGGCCAGCAAGGAATTCGGCCCGCTCTTCCTCTGGCAGCTCGATCAGTTCCGCTTCCACCTGGGCCGAGATCCGCACCGTTGCGGCCCCTTCCTCAGCGGCCAGGGCTTCGATCACGGCGGTGTGAGAA
>JBKDOV010000145.1:0-15633 GCA_046342815.1 Cyanobacteriota bacterium | reverse complement strand
TCGTACCACTTGGGGTTGAGCAGCTTGGTGCGGGAATCGAGGCGGATGGTTTCGCTCAGGGAGCGCACCTGGGCGTTGGCGGTGGTGGTGTCGGCGATGTAGCTGGAAGGGGCTTTGCCGTCATCCCGCAGATTGGCGATCAGTTTGGTGGGGTCGGAGTCGAAATAGTGGCTCACATCGGTGAGCGAGATCTCGGCCGAATCCAGGTTCTGGAAGGTCACGTCGGCGGTTTTCATCGCCGACTCAAACACCTCACGGTTCTGATTCATCTCGCCGGGGTTGTCGGCGTTGAAGGCGAAGGTCTTGCGGGAGAGGTACATCTCCTGCAGTTCGTTCTCCTCCTCCCAGGTGCTGTTCTCCACCGCCAGGTTGACGTTGGAGCTGTAGCTGCCGCTGGCATTGGAGAAAACCCGGGTGGCGGCATCCCGCAGGCTGATGCCATTGGCGGCCGCCTGCTCCTGGGCATGCCGGCGTACGAAATTCATCTCCAGCGGTTCTTCCGCCTCGGCCGCCATCTTCACCCCCTGGTCGATCAGGGCCATCTGGTTGATGAACAGGTCGCGGAACACGCCGGAGCAGTTCACCACCACATCGATCCGGGGCCTGCCGAGTTCTTCGAGCGGGATCAGCTCGAGCTTGTTGACCCGGCCCAGGGAATCGGGCACGGGCCGCACCCCGA
The DNA here is from genome assembly GCA_046342815.1 of Cyanobacteriota bacterium. Taxonomy (GTDB): domain Bacteria; phylum Cyanobacteriota; class Cyanobacteriia; order PCC-6307; family Cyanobiaceae; genus Cyanobium. The sequence goes on along the minus strand of JBKDOV010000145.1, from coordinate 14,954 downwards.
TGAACCACAGGATCTGGGCGAGGGATTCGCCGTAGGTCTTGATGTTGTCGGTGCCCCAGAGCACGCAGGCGATCGTTTCGGGCCAGGCGCCCTGTTCGGCTTTCTGGCGCTCGATCAGACGATCCACCACCACCTTGGCCGCCGCGATCGCGGCGCGGGTGGGGATGGCCTGGGGGTCGAGGGCATGGATGTTCTTGCCGCTGGGCAGCACGCCCGGGTTCCGGATCGGATCGCCGCCGGGTCCGGGGAGTACGTATTCGCCATCAAGGGCCCGCAACAGGCTCTCCATCTCCATATCGGCGCAGATCTGCTCGAGACAGAAGCGCAGGTAGGCGAACTGCTTGTCGAGTTCGGCCTGGTCCACCTCAGGGAAGCCGGCCTGGCGACAGGCCGCCAGCCAGGGGCTGGGGAAGCGGAAGCCGAATTTCTCCAGCAGTTCGAAGAACCAGCCGAAGTTGCGCCGCATGGTCACCCGCCCATCGGCACCGGTGACCTCCTTCACCATCGCCCCCACCGCCGTGCGGCAGGTTTCGGTGATCACGCGGTTGAGCTCCACGTCGGCGAGCACGCCGTCGTCGTTGCCCTTGTAGACCTCCTGGATCGTGCGGCCCTGGCTCTCGGCCAGCAGGCTGGGCAGGGAGCGGATGCCTTCCTCCTCCCGTTCGAGGGCGGCGATATTCACCAGGGTGGCGATCGCTTCTTCGGCGGTGGGAGGTTTGCCGATGGTGTGCAGGCCGCAGGGCAGCAGCCGGCTCTCGATCTCCATCAGCTGCCGGTACACGGCACCCACCACAGCGTCACGGCCTTCGCCGTCCAGTTCGGAGGCGTCGGTCTCGGGCAGGCTCACGTCCTTGTCGAGGTTGCACTGGCGGGCCGTCTCCACGATCGCGTTGACGATCTGCACTCCGCGGGAGCTTTCGCGCAGCTGCTGGTAGGAGCCCACCAGTTCGCCCAGCTCCTTGAGACCCTTGTACAGACCGGCGTTTTCGGCAGGTGGCGTCAGGTAGCTGATGGTGGAGGCGTAGCCGCGCCGCTTGGCGATCGTGGCCTCGCTGGGGTTGTTGGCCGCGTAGTAGTAGAGGTTGGGCAGGGCGCCGATCAGCGAATCCGGGTAGCAGGTTTCGCTCATCCCCATCTGCTTGCCCGGCATGAATTCCAGGGAGCCATGGGTGCCGAAGTGCAGCACCGCATCGGCGCCCCACACCTTCTCCAGGTAGGTGTAGTAGGCGGCGAAGCCGTGGTGGGGGCTGGCGCTGCGGGAATAGAGCAGCCGCATCGGATCACCTTCGGAGCCGAAGGTGGGCTGCACGCCTACGAACACGTTGCCGAAGTGGCGGCCGTAGATCAGCAGGTTGGTGCCATCGGAGTTGAGGGTGCCGGGGGGCTTGCCCCAGTTCTCCTCCAGGCGGTGCGAATAGGGGGTGAGCCGCTCGTATTCCTCCACGCTCATGCGGTGGGCGATCGCCAGCTCCGGCGCCCCTTCGAGGGCCTCCGGATCGCTGAGCACCGCTTCCATCAGTGCCTTGGAATTGCGGGGCATGTCCTGCACGTCGTAGCCCTTCGCCTTCATCTCCTCGAGCACCCGGAAGATCGAGCTGAATACGTCGAGGTAGGCGGCGGTGCCGACGTTGCCCTTGTCGGGGGGGAAGCTGAACACGGTGATCGCCAGCTTCTTCTCAGCCCGGGGCTTGATCCGCAGCGATGCCCAGCGGATGGCCCGCTCGGCGATCGCATCGACGCGGTCCTGCAGGGTGTGGGCCTTGCCGGTGGCGTCATCGCGGCCGCTCAGCACGATCGGCTCGATGGCGCCATCGAGCTCGGGGATGGCGATCTGCAGGGCCACCTGCACGGGATGAAGGCCCAGGTCGCTCTCCTCCCACTCCTGCGTGGTCTGGAACACCAGCGGCAGCGCCACCATGTAAGGGCGGTTGAGCTTCTTGAGCACCTCGATCGCCTTGGGGTGGTCCTGGCGGGCTGGACCGCCCACCAGGGCGAAGCCGGTGAGGCTCACCACCCCGTCCACCAGGGGCTGCTCGGGGTTGAGGGGGTCGTAGAAGAAGGCGTTCACCGGCTTGGTGAAATCGAGCCCGCCGCAGAACACCGGGATCACGGTGGCGCCGCGATATTCCAGCTCCTGAATCACGGCCACGTAGTGGGCCTCATCGCCGGTGACGATGTGGCTGCGCTGCAGCACCAGGCCGATCACCGGGCCCTTGCGAGCGGCATCGGAGAGGTCGCTGCGGCTGGCGGTCCAATTGAGGTATTCCTTGAGGTCTTCGAACATCCCCGGGGCCAGGGGGTGCCAGATCCCGAGATCGGGGAACACCACCGGATCGACCACCTGCAGGGCCGGTCGGTCCGATTCGCCCCTGGGGAAGACGTACTTGTCCGCAAGCATCAACAGGAAGTTGCGGAGGTTGTCCGGCGTGCCACCCAGCCAGTACTGGAAGCTGAGCATGAAGGAGCGGGCGTCCTGCGCCTTCTCCACCGGCAGATACTTCAACACCGTCGGCAGGGTGTTGTGCAGCTTGTGCATCGCGTCCTGGACCCCGGCGCCGCCGGCCTCCTTGCGCTTTTTCATGAAGCCGGCGATGGCCGACTTGCTCTGGCCCAGCTGGGCCATCGAGAAGGTGCCCAGCTGGTTGAGCCGCATCACCTCCGGCATGGAGGGAAACACCACCGCCGCCTTGAGCCGGTCCCGGTGGGGGGCCACCGCTTCCACAACCTTCTGGGCCAGGTCCTCGATGAAGATCAGGGAGGCGATGAACACATCGGCCTCGGCCACATCGGCGCAGAAGTCGGCGTAATTGCCGGGGTCGCGCAGTTCCTCGATCAGATAGCCGCTCAGGTCGATGGCCAGGGGGCCGTTCTGGTCGTTCAGCGAGGTGGCCGCCTGGGTGAGGGCGTTCTGGTACTGGGGCTCCAGCACCACGTACACGGCCCTCATCACTGCCCGGGGAGGGGCTCCGGCCTCGGTGGGGGCAGGGCTGACCCGACGGTTGGCGGAGCGGACCTGCGTGAACATGCGGGCTGATTGAGCAATGTGAAGGAGCCTACGAAGCCCCGGGCACGGACGCGAGTCCCGCCGCAAAGGTGTTACAGGCTGGGCGGTGGTGCTGGTTTTCCGGGCCGCGATCCGCTAACAGCAGATATTCCCTGCCCGCGGGCATGATCCGCCCCTTCCAGCGTCTGGCCCTGGCCCGCCTGCACGCGCGGCGTCTGCCCTTCCACCTCACCCTGGCGCTGCTGCTGCTGCCGATGGTGCTGGGCAGCGGCGCCCTGTTTTCGTGGCTGGGCTATCGGCGCAGCAGCGCCATGCTGGCCACCGCCAGCGACCAGATGGTGCAGGGGGCGGCCGGCGAGCTGCAGGGGGCGATCGAGCAGCTGCTCGATGAGCGGCTGGTGGACGGGGAGCTGCACCGTCTGGAGGGGTTCGCCGCGCTGCCGCCTTCGCCGGCGGCCCGGCTGGAGCGCCTGGAGGACCTGCGGCAGGCCCTGGCGATCACCCCCAGCCTGCTGGCCTATTTCGTTGGCTACGCCGACGGCGGCATGGTGCTCGCGAGCCGGGCCCGGGGCGCGGACGGCCGGCAGCTGCCGGGGTTGCCGGCCGAGGCGGATCTGGTGCTGGAAACCCTCACCCCCGCCTCGGCAGGGGCACCGGGCCAGCGCCTGGCCCAGGTGTTCGATGCTGATTTACGGCCGCTGCCGCTGCCGGCCTCGCTGCCGGTGCTGCCCGCCGGGTTCGACCCCCGCTTGCGCCCCTGGTATCGGCTGGCCCAGGCGGGAAAGGGCACGGTGCTCTCGCCGGTGACCCGCCTGGCCCTGAGCGGCCGCCTGGGGATCACCCTCTCCCGGGCCCTGCCGGGGGGGCGGGGCGCCGTCGGGGCAGCCCTGGATTTTGACAGCCTCGGCGCGGCCCTGGAGCGGCGCCGGATCACGCCGGGCACCCGGCTGGCGATCGTCAATGACCGGGAACTCGTGCTCGCCACCGATGGCATGCGCGGCCTGCCGCCAGGCGAAGCGGCCACTCCTCCCCCCCTCCCCCGGTTGCCCGTGCCGGCCCTGGCCGATCTCGCCCCGCAGCTGCTGCGCCCGGCCGGCCCGGGTTTCCGTTCCCGCCGGGTGGCGGGGACGAACTGGCGCAGCGGCGTGCTGCCGCTGGCGCTGGAGCGTTCCGACCGGCGCCTGTTTCTGGCGGTGGCGGTACCCGAATCCGAGCTGCTGGCCGGGGCCCGCCGGCTGCAGCGGGATGGCCTGCTGACCACGCTGCTGTGGATGGGACTGCTGGTGCCGTTGGTGCTGGAGGTGGCCCGGCGGCTCTCGCTTTCGCTGCGCACCCTGGCCGGGGAAGCGGCGGCGATCCGGCGCTTCGAGTTTGGGGAGGAGGCCCCGCTCCGCTCCCTGGTGCGGGAGATCGACGACCTATCGCTCACGCTCGACGGCATGCGCAGCACCGTGCGCCGTTTTCTGCAGATCAGCGGTCTGCTGGCGGCGGAAGAGGACGTCGATCGGCTGCTGGAGCGTCTGCTGGCGGAGTCGATCGCGGCCGCCGATGCCCATGCCGGAGCCCTCTATCTGCCGCTGGAGCAGCCCCCCGGCAGCTTTGAAGCCAGGCTTTACACCAACGCCGGTGCCCCCGCCGATCCCGCCCTGCTGCCCCGCCTCGATGGCCCCGCCCTGGAGCCGCTGCTGGAGCACGGCCGTTGGGAGGCGTCAGCAGGCGCTGGTCCGGTGGGCCATCGGCTGGCCCTGCCGCTGCGGGACCGCGGCGGGGTGTTGCTGGGGCTGTTGCTGCTCTGGTTCGCCGAGGCTCCTGAAGCCGGCCGGCTGGCCTTCTGCCAGGCCCTCTCTGGTTCGGCCTCCGTGGCGCTCGAGACCCGCGAACTGATCGCGGCCCAGCGCCGCCTGTTCGAGGCCTTCATCAAGCTGATGGCCGATGCGATCGATGCCAAGAGCCCGTACACCGGCGGCCATTGCGCGCGGGTGCCCCTGCTCACCAAGCAGCTGGCGGAAGCGGCCTGTGGGGCCCGGGAAGGCCCCTTCGCCTCCTTCCAGCTCGACGAAAAGCAGTGGGAGGCCCTGCATGTGGCCGCCTGGCTGCATGACTGCGGCAAGGTGACCACGCCGGAGTACGTGGTCGATAAGGCCACCAAGCTGGAAACCATCCACGACCGCATCCATGAGGTGCGGATGCGGTTCGAGCTGCTCAAGGCCCAGGCGGAGATCGACCATTTGCGCCAGGGGGAAGGCGACCGCCGGGCCCTGGAGGCCCTCTGGAAAGAACTCGACGAGGAGTTCGCCTTCGTGGCCTCCTGCAACCTCGGGGGCGAGACGATGGACCCGGAGCGGATCGAACGCCTGCAGCAGATCGCCCGCCGCCGTTGGCGCCGCACCCTCGACGACCGCCTCGGCATCTCCCAGGACGAGCTGCGCCGTCGCCAGCGCCAGCCCGCCGAGCCCCTGCCGGTGTGGGAGCCGCTGCTGGCCGATCGGCCCCACCACCTGGTGGAGCGCCAGGAGCGCGATCGCATCGCCCCCGACAACCCCTGGGGCTTCCGGATGGACGTGCCGGAGTTGCTCTACAACCACGGGGAGCTGCACAACCTCTCGGTGGCCCGCGGCACCCTCAGTGCCGAGGAGCGGTTCAAGATCAATGAGCACATGCTGCAGACGATCCGGATGCTCACGGCCCTGCCGTTTCCCCGCCATCTGGCGGCGGTGCCCGAGATCGCCGGTGGCCATCACGAGACCATGGACGGCCGCGGCTACCCCCGCCGCCTGAAGCGGGAAGAGATGAGCGTGCCGGCCCGGATGATGGCCATCGCCGACATCTTCGAGGCCCTCACCGCCGCCGACCGTCCGTACAAGAGCGGCAAGACCCTCTCCCAGTCGCTGGTGATCATGGCTTCGATGGTGCGGGACCACCACATCGATGCCGATCTGTTCACTCTGTTCGTGCAGTCCGGCATTCCCCGCCGCTATGGCGAAGCCCACCTGGATCCGGCCCAGATCGATGCCTACGACGAGCAGGCGCTGCTGGCCTCGCTCGTTGGCCCATAGTCTCAGGGCGCTTTGCGGCCCCCTTCCCTCCCGATGACCACCGCTCCTGCTGCATCCCCCCCTTCCCCCGCCGCCCCGATTCCCGTGGTGGTGGCCGGTGCCCTGGGCCGCATGGGGGTGGAGGTGGTGAAGGCGGTGGTGGCCGCCCCGGATTGCACCCTGGTGGGGGCGATCGACACCACCCCCGGCAAGGAGGGGGCCGATGTGGGGCTCGAACTCGGTCTGGGGGAGCTGGAGGTGGCGATCACCTCCGACTTCGAAGGCAGCCTCTGCCAGGCGAGCCAGGCGGTGCGCCAGGCCGGTCCGGGCGCCGGAGCCGTGTTGGTGGACTTCACCCATCCCTCGGTGGTGTACGAGCACACCCGCGCCGCCATCGCCTATGGCGTACATCCAGTGATCGGCACCACGGGCCTCAGCCCCGGCCAGCTGGCCGACCTGGCGATGTTTGCCGACAAGGCTTCGGTGGGTGGGGCGGTGATCCCCAATTTCTCGGTGGGGATGGTGCTGCTGCAGCAGGCCGCCGCCGCCGCCGCCCGCTTTTACGACTTCGCGGAGCTCACGGAGCTGCATCACAACCGCAAGGCCGATGCCCCCAGCGGCACTTGCCTCAAGACCGCCGAACTGATGGAGGAGCTGGGCAAGAGCTTCAACCCCCTCCAGGTGGAGGAGCACGAAACCCTGGCCGGCTGCCGTGGCGGCCAGCGGGAGAGTGGCCTGCGGCTGCATTCGATCCGGCTGCCGGGGCTGGTGGCCCACCAGGAGGTGATGTTCGGTGCCCCGGGCGAGACCTACACCCTTCGCCACGACACGATCGATCGCAGTGCCTACATGCCCGGGGTGCTGCTCACCGCCCGCCGGGTGCGGGGGCTCTCCGGGCTTGTGTACGGCCTCGAGCGGCTGCTGTGAGGGGGGCGATCCGATGCTGATTCCCCTCAAGCCCGGCGAGCTTTCCCGGTTGATTCCGGCGGTGGCCACCGGTCCCCAGTTCAATGCCTGCAGCGGCAATCCTCAGAAACTGCTGCAGCGGGTGCTGATCTCGGTGATCGGCGGCGTGATCACCCTGCTGATCAGCCAGACCCTGCTGTTTTCCAGTCAGGTGGCTCCGATCACGCTGGTGGCCGGGTTCATTTTCCTTCTCTACGTGCTGTGGGGGCCGATCGTGGAGGCCGGACGGCGCAACGCCACCCTGCGGCGCTATCCAGCGGCGGCACTGTTCGAGGGGGAGGTGGCCGATCTCTACACCCGGGAAGTGGTGGAGGACCGGCGCGAGCAGGCCAACCGCCAGGGGCGGCTGGAGTTGGTGGAGAACCGTCGCACCTGGCTCTGCCTGGAGCTGGAGGACGAAGAGGGCTATCTGGGTCAGGTGCGGTTCCCGATGGACAAGAAGCACCAGGTGATCCGGCGGGGCATGGTGATCCGCACCCTGGTGCTGAGCGAGCGGGCCGATTTCTCCCGCATCGGGGCGATCACCGACGCCTGGTTGCCGCAGCTGAAGCTGTGGGTGGGGGAGTATCCCTTCCTGCTGCGGCCCGCCTTTGAGGAGCTCTGCCTGCGGCGGCTGCGCTGAAGGCTGTTGCCTGAGCGCCGGTTCGGGGAACCCCCTTGCTCCATCCTCGCAACATTGCGTTACACTTCACGTAACACTTCTCAAGGTCCTTCCCATGGCCCAGTCCGCTACCCCCGCTGCCCCCCAAGTGATCCGCGGCGCCACCGTCACCACCGAAGACGGCGGCCGCCTCAATGCCTTCGCCAGCGAGCCCCGCATGGAAGTGGTGAGCGCCGAGAGCGGCTGGGGCTTCCACGATCGCGCCGAGAAGCTCAACGGCCGCATGGCCATGCTCGGCTTCATCGCCCTGATCGCCACCGAATTCGCCCTCGGCGGCGAGGCCTTCACCCACGGTCTGCTCGGCCTCGGCTGATTTCCCTGCCTCCCATCCGGAGGTTCTTCCCGCCGCAGCAGACTCTGCTGCGGCTTTTTTGTCGCCTTGCTGCCGCCGATGCGCTCCTCCCTGCAGGCCCGGGTGAACGGCGCCGGACCCACCGGCGCCCTGGCGGCCCTCGCCCTGGTTGATGCGGGCTGGGGCGTGACCGTGCACGATCCCATGAGCCGCGACCAGCTGCTGGCGCGCAGCCGGGCCTATGCCTTTACCTACTCCAGCCGTCGCCTGTTGCAGCGCCTGGATCTCTGGAAGCCGCTTGAGCCGGTGATGGTGCCGTTCCGCCGCCTGGAGCTGCAGGACCAGGCCCTCGATCGGAGCATTTCCTTCGCCGCCTCTGATCTCGGGGCAGAGCCCGCTGGAGCCGTGGGCTGGATCGCCCTCCACACCCCCCTGATGGAGGTGCTGCTCGAACGCATGGCGGAGCGTCCCGAGGTCAGCCTCTGGCTGGGCGCTCCCCCTGCCCCCGGGGAGGAGGCCCCCGATCTGGTGATCGCGGCCGATGGCCCCGGCTCCCCCAGCCGCCGGGCCCTCGGCATCGGCCAGTGGTCGTGGCCCTACCGCCAGGCCTGCCTCACCGCCCAGGTGGAACTGCGGGGGGCAGCTCCCGACCAGGCCTGGGAGCTGCTGCGGCCCGAAGGGCCGTTTGCGGTGCTGCCCCTCGGCGGCAGGCGTTTCCAGGTGGTGTGGAGCGCACCGGCGGCCCGCTGCCGTCAGCTGGAGGAGCTTTCCCCTGTGGCGTTCCTCGATACCCTCGCCGGCGCCCTGCCCGATGAGCTGCAGCCGGAGGCCCTGCTCGACCAGCCCCGCGCCTTCCCCGTGGCCCTCCAGCTGGCCACGCGGTTGCAGCGGCGCTCCCACCTGCTGGTGGGGGAGAGCGGCCACCGCTGCCATCCGGTGGGGGGCCAGGGCCTGAACCTCTGCTGGCGCGACGTGGAGGTGCTGCATCGCCTCGCCCACCGCGCCCGGGCCGGCAAGCTTGCCGTGGCCCGGATCGGTGGCGCCTACGGCCGCCGCCGCTGGTTCGACCTGCTGGCCACCCTGCTGGTCACCGACCTGCTGGTGCGCCTGTTCTCCAACCGCAACCCCCTGCTGCTGTTGTTGCGCCGCGGTTCCCTGGCGCTGCTGGCTGCCGTGCCCTTCGCCCGCCGGCAGGTGCTGGGCCTGATGACCCACGGCCCTTGTGGGCGGCGTGGCGCGGCGCCAGAGTGAGCCCCATGGTGTTCAGCAGCTCCCCCCAGCCCCCCCCGGCCGAATCCCTGGTGCGCTACCTCCGCCACCAACTCGGCCTCAGCGAGAACGCGCTGGAGCTGGGGCTGCGGCAGTCCCAGCTGGAGCAGGCCCCCCTGCCGGTGGTGCTCTGGCGTTTCGGGCTGATCAGCCTGGAGCAGTTCGACCAGGTGATCGCCTGGCAGGACAACCAGGTGGGTGCGGCCTCTCAGTAGCCGCGGCCCCTCAGTAGACGATCAGCGATTCCACCGGCACATCCGCCGGCAACCGGCTGCGGCCCTGCAGGTCGGCCAGCTCCACCACGAAGGCGAAGCCGCACACCACGCCGCCTGCCTGCTGCACCAGCTGGGCGCAGGCGGCGGCGGTGCCGCCGGTGGCGAGCAGATCGTCCACCACCAGCACCCGCGGGCCGTGGCCCAGGCCATCGGCGTGGATCTCCAGCCGGTCGTTGCCGTATTCCAGGCTGTAGTCGATGCCGAGTACGGTCCCGGGCAGCTTGCCGGGTTTGCGCACCGGGGTGAACGGCAGCCCCGCCGCCGGGGCCAGGCCCGTGCCCACGATGAAACCGCGCGCTTCGATGCCCACGATCAGTTCCGGCTGCAGCCGGCCACACACCTCCTGCAGCCGGGCCATCGCCTCCCGCCAGCCGCGGGGGTCGCGCATCATCGGGGTCAGGTCCCGAAACAGGATGCCCGGCTTGGGGAAATCCGGAATCTCCCGCACCCACTGCCGCAGATCGGTGCCTTCGGCAGCTCCCGCAGGGCTGGCTTCGGTGGGGAGGGTCATGGGTGCACAGGGCCCGAGCTGGCCGATCGGGGTGACGAATGGTGGCTGCCACTGGCATCATCGCAGCCATGGCCCTCGACTCTCCTGCTGCCCCCGCCGCCGATCGCGCTCTCCCAGGAGATGCCGGATCCGCAGGTGGGGCTCGCCCCCTCTCCCGCCGCGGCGTCGAGAGGCTGGATCTGATGCTGCTCTGCACCGAGGCGTTGGATCTCAACGGCGGTGAGGCGATGGTGTGGATGAGCCGCCATCTCGGTTACGACACCCTCTTCCCCAACCGGGTGGAGCTCTGGAAGCGCCGCTGCCACAACCCCTTGCGCCGCTCCACCCGTCGCGGTGCGCTCGACACCCGCGAAACCGATGCCCTGATCCGCATTCTCTGCGTGATGGCCGATCGCCTCTATCCGATGCTGCGCTCCCTGCTCACCAGTGCCGACTCCCCTGAGCAGGTGGCCCAGCGCTGGGAGTTGTTCCAGACCCGCCTGGCCGAGCTGGTGCGGGAGCGGATGAATCCCCGGCGCAGTGCCGTCCAGACCCTGCTCGATCCCGTCGATGGAGCGGCCCAGCGGCGCCAGTTGGTGCAGTCGCTGGCCCTTGCCAGCGGTGCCGGGGGCTTCGAGCGTCTCAAGGCCAGTCTGATGGATGCGGTGGCCTGATGACCATGATCCAGAGTGCCGGAATGAAGCAGAGCCTCCGTTACGACCAGCTCAGCTGCCGCCTGCAGGTGGATGGGCTGCCCGATGTCTCGGCGGGGCAGAGCGGTGATGCCGTGGGGATCATCACCGGCTGGACGCTGGAATGGGCGGGACGCCCCCAGCTGGAGGGTCGCCGCGACCATCTCCTGGCCCTGATGGAGGTGGTGCTTCCCTACGCCCGCTATCTGATCAGCGGTGTGGCCCGCCCCTTCGGCGGCCAGGAGCAGCCGGTGGAGATCGCTCCGGCGCCCGAGGGTGGCCATCGGCTGCAGCTGCGCAGCAGCCAGCCCAATACCCCTCCCCTGGAACTGCACCTCGATGACGCCGAGCTGGCTGATCTGGTGCGGGTTCTCGATGAGTTCCGTCTCGATTCGCGTCTGCAGCTTGCCCTGCCGGTGCCGGTGGAGCGTCCCCTGCGCTCGCGGGAGCTGATGGAACGGATTCCGTTGCCCCGGCGCCTGGCGGCCCCGGTGGGGGGTGCCGCTGCCCTGGCCCTGGCGGCCGGACTTTCCTCTCTGGTGCCGCCGCCCCGATCCGTGCCCCTGCCGGCTCGCCAGGCCATCAGCCGCCCGGCACCGAAGGCACCCCCCACCGGCACTGCCCCTGCCCCTGCCGCTGCCCGGCCCGCCACGCCCTCCACCCCCGCCGCTACTCCCTGATCCGCTGGGGGTGCACACTGAACCGCAGCTGATCGCACCCTGATGGGACTGACCTGGTCCGAACTGCGGCGGCGGGTTGCCCGCCTTGGAGCTGCCCTCGATGTGGTGGTGCGCAGCGATCCGGAGGTCTGCGGGCTGAGCGGCGAGAACTTCCACCTCACCCTGCACCATGGGGGGCAGGGGGACTGCACGGTGCATGACCTCTCCCTGATCGACTGCCCGAACGAACTGGTGCTGACCGAATTCGAGCGCTGGATGAGGGGCGCAGGTCACCAACTGGAGCCATGATTGCCCCGCCGTGAGCGCCGCCCGGGGCCGATGATCGAACGCCACAGCGACCTCCACCTCCCCACCCCCGGGCTGCCGCCGGATCAGCAGCGCCCCCGGGCGAGGCGGCGGCGTCGCCCTCCCCGCTGGCGTCAGGCCGGGATCGGCCTGCTGATGGGTATTGCCGGTTCGGGGATCCTCCTGGCCCTGATGCAGCTGCCCGAACGGCTCGATGCCCTGCTGCTGGTGAGCGGGGCGATCGCCAACCTGATCACCGGCCTCAGCCGGCTCGGGCTCGGGGTGCTGCAGCTGGCGGGGGTGCTGGGGGTGGTGGCGATGGCCGGTTTTTCGCTGCTGTTGGTGGTGGGTGGCCTGGTGCGCCTGTTCCGCGCCCTGGTGCCTCCTTCCTAGGGACACCCCTCAGCCATGCAGCCTCTGGAACCACATCCCCGCCAGCTGCCAGGAGCTCCACAGAAAGGCCGCCAGGATCAGCCAGTTCAGCCAGGCGGGACGCCGGTTTTCGGGAATGGCCATCGGGAGGGGAACGGAGGGGAGCGGTGGAGGTTCGGGCGATCCTGCCAGCTCCCGGGGGGATCGGTGGCGCATCCGCTGCGGATCGGGCCCGCGAGAATCCCATCACACGAGGCAGTGCGACTTAGGTTGAGAAATCCCTTGGGAGCGTTCCGTGCGCGTTGAGCATTGTGGACAGGAGCATCTGCTGCATCTGGAGACCAGGGAAGTGGCACTGCTGATCGACATCCTCGAGGCGGCCCTGCCTGCCGAGGGGATCAGTGGGCCCCGCACCTCGAATCCTCCGCTCAGTGGCTTCTTCAATGACGTCTATGCCCGTCTGATCGACACCGCCCGGGTTGGCTGGGAACGGGATGCGGCTCCGGCTCGGTGATGCTGCCTCCCTGGCTGGTGATTCTGGTTCTGATGGAACTGGTGATCCTGGGGATCAACCCCTCCCGCAGGGATTTCCTCTGGTTCCAGTCGTTGCGGCGACCGGCCTGGCTCAAGTTCCACACCTGGTTCCCATTGGTGTGGCTTCTCCTTTACGCCTGCTTCTATTCCTCTTCCCTGCTGGCCTGGCATGCCAGTCGCAGCTGGCACTGGATGGCTGCCTTCGCCGCTCTGCTGATGCTGATGCAGGGTTACACCTGGCTGCTCTGTCGCAGCCGTCGACTCGATACCGGCACCATCGTCTGCCTGATCGGCTGGGCGTATGCGCTGGTGCTCGCCTTCGGCCTGTTGCCGGTTTCGCGGTCGGCGGCGCTGTGGTTGCTGCCCTACCTGCTGTGGACGCCGTTCGAGGCGATGATCACCTGGCGGATGCGGCGGCTCAACGGCCAGTGATGCCCGCGTGATGCCCGCTTGATGCCCTCAGAGCCCATGCTCCCGCCCCTGCTCGCGGCCCTGCATCAACCCCGGGCCTACGACCATCCGGTCGACACGATCGAGCTGCTCGAAACCCACATCTCCTGGGTGCTGCTCACCGGGCCTTACGCCTACAAGATCAAGAAACCGGTGGAACTGGGCTTCCTCGATTTCAGCAGCCTGGAGCTGCGGCGCCGCTGCTGCCATGAGGAGGTGCGTCTCAATCGCCGCCTGGCTCCGGAGCTGTATCTCGGGGTGGTGGCCATCCATGGCCCCGCCCCGCAGGCCCATCTCGGGGGGGAGGGGGAGGTGATCGAGGTGGCGGTGAAGATGCGGCAGTTTCCCCAGGAGTCGCTGCTCAGCACCTGTCTGGCCCGGATCGCTCCCGAGGGGGATCTTTTCGATCGCCTCGCCGACGATCTGGCCCGCTTCCACGCCGCTGCTGATCGCGCTGATGCCGCTTCTACCCATGGCCTTCCGGCCCAGCTGCTGCAGCCCGCCGAGGCCAATCTCGAGGTGCTCGCCCGCGCCGCTGCCGCCGGCCTGGCAGCTGTGGATCCCGCCCTGCTGGAGGAGCTGCGGCACTGGACGCTGACCTGCTGGCAGCAGTTGGGCTCCCGCTTCCTGCAGCGCCGCCGCGAGGGCCGGATCCTGGAGGGCCACGGTGATCTCCACCTCGCCAACATGGCCTGGCTGGAGGGGCGGATCGTGGTGTTCGACTGCCTGGAATTCAGCCCGGCCCTGCGCTGGATCGATGGCATCAGCGACCTTGCCTTCCTGGTGATGGATCTGCAGCACCGGGGCCAGATGCAATTGGGCGGGAGGGTGCTGAACCGCTGGCTGGAGGCCAACGGCGACTACGAGGGGCTGCGCCTCTGGCGCTGGTATTTCGTGTATCGCGCCCTGGTGCGCGCCAAGGTGGCGGCCCTGCGGCTCGACCAGCAGTGGGCCGCCGGCGAGCTGCTGGCTTACCTCCAGCTCGCCGAACGCACCACCCGATCCCGGCCGGCGGCCCTGGTGCTCACCCACGGGGTTTCCGGCAGCGGTAAGTCCCATTTGGCCCGCCGCCTCTGCCATCACTTCGGCTGGATCCATCTGCGCTCCGATGTCGAGCGCCTGCGCTTTTTCGGCCGCTGGGGCCTCCCGGTGGAGCACCCCCTGCAAGGAGATCCCTACCGCCCCGAAATCAGCGCCCTTCTCTACCGGGAGCGGCTGCCGGCAGCGGCGGAAGCCGCCCTGGAGGCGGGCTTCGGGGTGGTGGTGGATGCCACCTTCCTGGAGGCCGGCCATCGCCAGCGGTTCCGCGACCTGGCCGAGCGCCTCGCGGTTCCCCTGGTGCTGCTCGATTGTCGCTGCGACCCTGAACAGGCCCGGCGGCGGATTCAGGCTCGGGCCCTCGCCGGTGGCGATCCCTCCGAAGCCGACCTGGCTGTGCTCGAACGCCAGCTCTTACAGCAGCAGCCCCTCAGCGGCCCGGAGGCGGCGGCGGCGCTGGTGGTGGAGACCGGCGCCGACGAAGCCCAGCAATGGAGCGGCTTGCTCCGCTGCCTTGAGCAGCGGCTGGACCCTGAGCGGTTTCAGCCTGAGCGGCTCGGCAGCAGTGCCTAGAACCCAGTGGCTAGAACCACTCGGCCACGGCGGCCTCGGGGGGGTTCACGTTCGCTTCTGGGGTGGTGCGACGGAATTCGAGGGTGATGTTGCGCTTCTGCTCGCCGTCGGCGGCCACGGCCTCGATCGGATAGAGCTGCTGGCCGTCGCGGAACGGAACCTGCACCCGGAAGGTGCCGTCGGCGGAGAGGGGCACGTCTTCCCCACCGATCGTGAGGCGGGCGGCGGGATCGGTGGCGCCGTAGACGATCAGCTCGGCATCGGCCACCAGCCAGAAGGAGCGCTGGCGGGGGGCGACGCCGCCGAGGCCGGATTCATTGCGGCCGGAAGCCCAGGGC
>JBKDOV010000144.1:0-2178 GCA_046342815.1 Cyanobacteriota bacterium | reverse complement strand
GTCCAGCTGCTGGATCTGTTCCGGTACGGGGGCCGCGCTCGCGGCCGTATCACTGTTCTGAATCATCGGTCTCTCATACAGGTTGTTGAGAGCGACCGCAACCTATCAGGGACGGGCGATTTCCACCGGTAGGATCCCAGTCAGCGCAGTCCCATTTCCGTCTCTGCGGCTTCTCCCCATGCGTTTCCGTCCCCTGCTGGCTCTCATGCTGGCGCTGTGTCTGACCCTGGTGACCGCATGCAGCGGCGGGGCGAAGGCCGTTGATCGGGCCAACATCACCTACGACGACATCGTCAACACCGGCCGGGCGAACGACTGCCCGACCCTGCCCGATTCGGCCCGGGGCACCATCCCTCTCGATGGCTCCGCCCGTTACCAGCTGCGTGAGATCTGCCTGCACCCCTCCGAGGTCTATGTGAAGGGCGAGCCTGCCAACAAGCGGCAGGAGGCCCAGTTCGTGCCCGGCAAGATCCTCACCCGTTACACCTCCAGCCTCGATCAGGTCTACGGCGACCTCAAGATCGCCGGTGACAACCTCACCTTCACCGAACTGGGCGGTATCGATTTCCAGCCGATCACCGTGCTCCTGCCCGGTGGTGAGGAAGTGCCCTTCACCTTCTCCAGCAAGGAGCTGGTGGCTTCCGCCAACGGAGCCGCCATCACCACCAGCACCGATTTCTCCGGCAACTACCGCGCTCCCAGCTACCGCACCAGCAACTTCCTCGATCCCAAGGGTCGGGGTCTGACCACGGGCTACAGCAGCGCCGTGGGTCTGGTGCCTGCCGGCGATGACGAGGAGCTGATCAAGGAGAACGTCAAGCGCTACATCGACGGCACCGGTTCGATGAGCCTTTCGATCACCAAGGTGGATTCCGAGACCGGTGAATTCGCCGGTGTCTTCACCGCCATCCAGCCCTCCGATACCGACATGGGCGGCAAGCAGGCCGTCGACGTCAAGATCAGCGGGGAGCTCTACGGCCGTCTCGAGAAGGTCTGATCCCTTTCTCAAAACCATGGCTCACAGCCATCGCTCCGGGGCCGCAAGGCCCCTTTTTCATGGCCCGTGGTGATCTGGGAGAATCCCCCTCGTCGCCACCTCGGCCCCCCGCCGGCCTGCCCATGAATCCTGTCGCTACCAACCAGTCCCAGGGTCGTGCCCTGCATGAGGGGCTGATCGCTCCCCACGGCGGCAGCCTGGTGGATCTGATGGTGCCAGCCGAGCAGCGCGAGGCGGTGCGCGCCGGCGTCGACCGGGTGGTGGAGTGCAGTGATCGCAACGCCTGCGATGTCGAACTGCTGATGGTGGGAGGGTTCTCGCCACTGCGCGGCTTCATGCACCAGCAGGACTACGACTCCGTGGTGGCGAACCATCGCACCACCAGTGGTCTGCTGTTCGGCCTGCCGATCGTGTTCGACACCGACGAGGCAGCGATCGCGCCGGGGGATCGGCTGCTGCTCACCTACCGCGGCCAGGAACTGGCCGTGCTCACCGTGGAGAGCCGCTGGGAGCCCGACAAGGTCAAGGAGGCGAAGGGCTGCTACGGCACCACCTCCCTCGAGCATCCCGCCGTGCGGATGATTGCCTGCGAGCGGGGCAGCATCTATCTGGGTGGATCTCTCCAGGGGCTCGAACTGCCCCGGCGTGTGTTCCCCTGCAAGACGCCTGTGGAGGTGCGCGCCAGCCTTCCCCAGGGGCAGGACGTGGTGGCCTTCCAGTGCCGCAATCCGATCCACAGGGCCCATTACGAGCTGTTCACCCGGGCGCTCCATGCCACCAACGTCAGCGAGGGCGGCGTGGTGCTGGTGCATCCCACCTGCGGCCCCACCCAGGACGACGACATCGCCGGCGAGGTGCGCTTCCAGACCTACGAGCGGCTGGCGGAAGAGGTCGACAACCCCCGGATCCGCTGGGCCTATCTGCCCTATTCGATGCACATGGCAGGTCCCCGGGAGGCCCTGCAGCACATGATCATCCGCAAGAACTACGGCTGCACCCACTTCATCATCGGCCGCGACATGGCGGGCTGTAAGTCCTCCCTGAACGGCGAAGACTTCTACGGGCCCTACGAGGCCCAGGATTTCGCCCGCGACAATGCCCCCGAGCTCGGGATGGGGACCGTTCCCTCGCTCAATCTCGTGTACACCGAGGAGGAGGGCTACGTGACTGCCGAGCACGCC
>JBKDOV010000143.1:0-2037 GCA_046342815.1 Cyanobacteriota bacterium | reverse complement strand
CCAGCTGGGGGTTGATCCGCCGCAGGGTGGCCACGGTGGTGCCGTAGCGCTCGGCGATCAAGTTCAAGGTGTCGCCGTCCCGCAGCACCAGCACGCTGTGGGGTCTGAGCACCAGCTGGATCGCTTCCCCCAGCAGCGGCTGCACCAGCAGGCCGATACCGCCGGGGCCGTAATCCGCCCCGAAGTGCATCACCTGGCAGCCGGCGAACTGGGCTCGCCCGCCTGATGGCAGTCCGCCCTCGGACCGCAGCAGGGCCAGGTCCCCCAGCCACATCACCCCCTGGCAGGGGGCCTGCACCGTTCCTAGCAGCGCTGGGTCCCAGGGCAATGGCGCCTCCTCGCGGAAGCCGGGAGTGGCCCAGGCCTGTTCAGCCGCCAGCCAATCAAAGGTGTTGCTGGTGCTCACCGGCAGGATCGCCGCCCGGCAGAGGTAGCCACGCAGCAGCACATCCCCAGGGTCGGTGAGGGCGGTGTCGTTGTAGCCGCTGACGATGCCGCCCTGCTCCAGGAAGCAGTCGATCACATGCCGGCGGATGGGGACCGGGTTGCGGCTCTCGGGGCGGTCCACCTCGAACAGGCAGAGGCGGGCGTTGGCGTAGGGCTGCAGCGCCAGCCACAGGGGCTGAGCCCCAGGGGGCGCAGCAACGGGCTGGGCCAGCCGGCTGTCGATCGCCGGGGCGGCTGCAGGCAGGGACACCAGCTGCCCCCACAGCGGCGCACCCCGCAGGGGATTGAGGCCCTGGTTGAGCGGTGAGAGGGGTTGCTCCATCGCTCAGCCCCGCACCAGTGATCCCTGGAAGGGGTCGGGGTTGCACTGGCGCCAGTTCTGCAGCCGCGGCAGCAGCAACACCAGCTGGCCGATGTGCTGGCTGCGTTGTTTCCCCAGCACCACCGCCGGCGAGGGGCCCGCAGGATTCCACTCGCTCTCGGTTTCCTCCAGCAGCAGCTCGGTGGCGTACTCCACCACTGCCAACTTGCTCAGCGGCAGCGGGTTGGGCACCACGCCACCGGCCACGCCCTTGCGCCGGCTGCGCACCGGGCTGTTCACCTCCGCCGGCGTCAGTGCCGCCAGCTGCTCATTCAGCCCTGCGATGGCATCGAGGTGGTCCTGGGCGGTGCAAACCCCTGTGGGGTAATGGGCCTGCAGCAGGGCCATCTCCCTGTTCAGGGCCGCCAGGGCTCCAACGGTGACCGGGATGGAAAGAGCGATGCGTAGAGCCTCGGCGTCACCAGGGCGCCAGGTGCAGGTGGGTGGGGAGGACTGGGTCATGCCCTCCCTTGCCAGCTCAACCCCCGATCCCCCCATTGGGCTCGCCCAGCCCCAGCTGCTGGCGCAGCTCGGCGCCGTCGATCACTCCCCGCTCATGCAGCACCAGCCACTCCTGCACCGATGGCTGGGGTTTGCGTGGCGGTTGCGGCGGCACCAGCGGGCAGATGTCCACACTGCAGGCCGGTTGATCCGCCAGCTTTTCGCCAGTGAGACGGGTCCACTGCTGCAGCAGGGTGCTGAGCATCGAACGCTTCTGACCAGCCAGCGACTGCAGCACCGCAAAGCTCTGGCCGGCGGTGAGCGAAATCTCCAACTCGGTGCGGGCCGGGCCATGGCCGCCCGAGGGGATCAGGGTGTCGCGGCGCATGGCTTCTTCCAGCTGCTGCAGGTAGGCCCGGTGCTCCGCCAGCGAACGCGCTTCGATCTCGACCCACTGGAACTTGGCCCCCTCGGGCAGGTCCATGAAGGAGGAGGTGGAGAGCACCAGGCGTTGCGGGCGCTGGCCTTCTGCGCCGCCGGTGGCTGCACCCGCCCAAGGGCGCCGTCGCTGCGGCGGAAGCCGTAAGCATCCACCAGGCCCGTGCGCACACCCACTGGCAGGGCAGTGCGGGAGAGGAGATCCTCGTATTCGCTCCGACAGCGGTACTGGTTGAGGTACTGGTGGGCCAGGCCCAGGTGGGGCAGATCGCCTTCGCCAAAGGCGGTGCCATCCACCGAGTACCAAAGGGCCGGCAGGTCAAAGCGCTGGGGCATCCGCTCCGGCTCCC
>JBKDOV010000142.1:0-19383 GCA_046342815.1 Cyanobacteriota bacterium | reverse complement strand
GCGGTATTGATACCGATCACCTGGCCGCGGTCGTTGATCAGGGGGCCGCCGCTGTTGCCGGGGTTCACGGCGGCATCGGTCTGGATGTAGGGCACCCTCTGCCCTTCCCCCACCGCATTGGTGCGCTGAATGGCGCTGATGATGCCGGCGGTGACGGTGTTGTCGAGCCCGAGAGGGTTTCCGATCGCAATCGCCCATTCGCCCGGACGCACCTTGCTCGAATCTCCCAGCGGCGCCACCGGCAGGCGGGATGCCACCACCCGCACCACCGCCACGTCGGTGAGGGGATCGGCGCCCAGCACCTTGCCGGTGAAACTGCGACCGTCGGGCAGGGTGACATTCACCTCATTCGCCCCCTCCACCACATGGGCATTGGTGAGCAGCACCCCATCGGAGCGGGTGATGAAGCCCGAGCCCTGACCCTGCTGCTGCTGGATCGCCGGGCCGCGGCCGAACAGGCCGCCCATCGGATCCACTGTGCGTTTGACGGTGTCGATCCGCACCACTGCCGGCCCCACCTTCTCCACCGCCTCCACGATCACGTTGCTGCCCGGTTGCACCGGTGTGATCGGAGCGGCGTCGCTGATGCGGGTGGGTTCGGCGGCCGGCTTGTTGAGCTGTGGCAACCTGCCGGCGCAGCCGCCCAGGAGCCCGGTGATGACCAGGCCGGCACCCAGGCCGCAGAGGGAAAGGGGAGAGGGCAGGGGACGCATCGACGGCGAAACGGGACAGGTTCTCGATGGGCCTCATTAAAGACGGACCATCGCGCCGAACCTGCTTAAATTCGTCTTCCGCGGGTTGGACGATCGGTGCAGCAGGGCGATCAGCTGTGGCACCAGGTCCAGGAGGCTCTCCAGGCCACCCTCAGCAAACCTACTTTTGAGACCTGGATCCGGCCCGCCCGCTGCGTGGGGGTTGATCGGGGCCGATTGCAGCTGGAGGCGCCCAACAGCTTCGCCTGCGGTTGGCTGCGCAAGAACTACCAGCCGATGATCGAAGCGCTGGCCACCGAGCTGGCCGGCCACGCGATCGCGGTGGATCTCAGCATCTCCACTGCTCAGGGCGGCGATGGCCAGGCAGGCGATGGTCGGGCCGGCGATGGACTGGCGGCCCCGGTGCCGGCCACGGCCCTTTCCCGGTCGGTGCCGCCGCCTCGCCCCCGCTCCGGCCACAGCCAGGCTCAGGGCCAGACGCCTGGGTCCCTGCGCCCTGGGGCCGGTCTCAATCCCCGCTACGTCTTCAACCGCTTCGTGGTCGGCCCCACCAGCCGCATGGCCCATGCCGCCGCCCTGGCGGTGGCGGAGGCCCCGGGCCGCGAATTCAATCCCCTGTTCATCTGCGGCGGCGTGGGCCTCGGCAAGACCCACCTGATGCAGGCGATCGGTCACTACCGCCTGGAGATCGATCCGGAAGCCAGGGTGTTCTATGTCTCCACCGAGACCTTCACCAACGATCTGATCCAGGCCATCCGCAAGGACGGCATGCAGGCCTTTCGCGATCGCTATCGCGCTGCCGATCTGATCCTGGTGGATGACATCCAGTTCATCGAAGGCAAGGAGTACACCCAGGAGGAGTTCTTTCATACGTTCAACTCCCTGCATGAGGCCGGCCGCCAGATCGTGATTGCCAGCGACCGGCCGCCGAGCCAGATCCCTCGCCTGCAGGAACGGTTGATCTCCCGATTCACGATGGGGCTGATCGCCGACATTCAGGCACCCGATCTGGAAACCAGGATGGCCATCCTCCATAAGAAGGCGGAGGTGGAACAGATGGCGCTGCCGAGGGAGCTGATTCACTACATCGCCGGCCGCTTCACCTCCAACATCCGGGAACTCGAGGGTGCGCTTACCCGTGCCGTGGCCTTCGCCTCAATCACCGGTCTGCCGATGACGGTGGAATCGGTGGCCCCGATGCTGGATCCGGTCGGCAATGAGGTGGAGGTGACCCCCCAGCAGGTTCTCGACAAGGTGGCGGAGGTGTTTGCGGTCAAGATCGAGGAAATGCTCAGTCCCAGCCGCAAGCGGGCCGTGAGTCAGGCCCGTCAGGTGGGCATGTTCCTGATGCGTCAGAACACCAACCTTTCCCTGCCTCGCATCGGCGAAGCCTTCGGCGGCAAGGATCACTCCACGGTGATGTATGCCGTGGAGCAGGTGGAAAAGAAACTTGGCAGTGATCCTGCCCTCGCCCGTCGTATCCAGCAGGTGAGGGATCTGCTGCAGATCGATTCCCGCAAGCGGCGATGAAAAGAATCCTGATCGTCATGGCCCAGCCGCCTGGTTCCAGCGGAGTCCAGGCCTTCGTTTATTCCAAACTTCTACCCTTCCTGGAGCAGGAGGGATGGGAGTTTCACTTCGCTGGCCCAGATCCGGAGAAGATTTCGGTGCTCACCGAAGTGATCGACTATCCGCTGCAGCGGCTGCACTACACCGATTGTGTTTCCCGCTCTAAGCATTATTCCATCCTTAAAAATCGCCAGAGCAAGGGATCTGTTGCCTATTTTTATTATGCTGCTCTCCAGCTCTTTCATCGCCTGCTTGAGAAGGGGCTGAAGCGCGATCCCTTCGTGGCCCTTCGCCAAGGGCTTGTCCGGGAGATGCTGGCAGCCGAGCAGCGCTGGGATTTTGATCTCATCGCTGGCAAATGCCCGGAATTCCGTATTCTTGAGGTGGGGGCTTCGGTGGCCCGGATGGCAGGAAAGCCGTTCGTGGCCCTTTACGACGACCCCCACGGCCACCGCGACCTTGAAGGGTTCTATCCCGCCGAGCCCGAACGCCAGCGGATGGCGCTGGCTCAGGCCTGTGGTGCCATTTTCATGTCCCCGATGACCCGGGAGCGCTACATCCACTGTGGGCTGGCAGATGCCCATACTTCTTACACGATGATGGATAGTTATCCGGAGAATCCTGGGTTTTACCGTTCATCGGAGGGCGAGCGTTGCGCCGAGGCCACCGGCAGGCCGTTGCGTTTGGTCCATCTCGGCAATCTTTCCGAGTGGAGGCCTGTGGATTCCTTCCTGGAGGCCATCCAGCGCTTCCGCTCCGCAAGCCAAGGGGTGGATCTACGGGTGGATGTCTACGGATATCTTTACCCTGAAGCGAAAAAGATGATCCAATCCAACCCATTATTGGTAGATTGTTTCTCTTTTCAGCAGGCGGTCGGCCATGGTCAATCTCATCTGGTGGCTGAGGACTCGGATGTTATGCTTATCTTGATCGGGCCGCGTCACATTGATAACCAGCCCTCCAAATTTTTTGACTATCTTGGCCATGACAGACCCATCCTTGCCATAGGCCCCCAGGGAAATCCGATCGAGGAGATCATCCACCGCTATGGCCTTGGCGTTTATTGCCAGATCGATGATCCCCAGTCCATTCTCCAGGGCATGCAGGAATTGATTTTTAGTTATGATCAATACAAACAAAATTTTGTTCTGAATCGCCAGGCCCTTGAGGTCTATTCCTCACGTCGAGTTGCCGCTCTGTTGGCCCGGACTCTCGACCAGATTCACCACCACGCCCTGGAGGCGGTGCCGCTCAAGGGATGATCGGTTGACTCGGGTCCAGGCCTTCCACCTCGCCCGCAAACACCCGGCTGGCGGTGATGTCCTCGGCCTCGATCGTCATCAGATCGCTCTTGGTCAGCCGGGTGTTCATTCGCTTGAACAGCCGGTTCGCCTGGCGCATGCGGGCCCGGTCGATGGCGTTGCGAATCGAGCGGGCATTGGCGAAGAAGGGCAACTGCATCCGGCGCCTGATGTAGTCCGCGAAGGCGGCGGTTGCTTCTTCGCTGAACCGGTAGTTCTCGGAAGCCAGGATCAGCTTGGCGATCGCCAGCAGCTCTTCGGCGCTGTAGTCAGGGAAGTCGATATGGTTTGCGACTCTCGAAGAGAGGCCTGGATTGGATTGGTAAAATACATCCATCCGTTCTTTGTAGCCTGCGAAGATCACTACCAGATCGTCGCGGTTGTTTTCCATCACCTGCAGCAGTATCTCAATCGCTTCTGCCCCGTAGTCGCGCTCATTTTCCGGTCGGTAGAGGTAGTAGGCCTCATCGATGAACAGCACCCCGCCCATGGCTTTCTTCAGCATCTCGCGGGTCTTGGGGGCCGTGTGGCCGATGTATTGCCCCACGAGGTCGTCCCGGGTTGCGGTCACCACATGCCCTTTGCGTACGTAGCCAAGGCCGTGCAGGATCTTCGACATCCGCTCGGCCACCGTGGTCTTACCGGTGCCTGGCCTTCCCGTGAACGACATGTGCAGGCTGGGGGGAGCGGTTTCCAGGCCCACCTGCTGGCGCGCCCGGTTGACCACCAGCAGGGCCGCAATTTCCCGGATCCTGGCCTTCACCGGCCGCAGGCCGATCAGGTCCCGCTCGAGCTCCTCCAGCACCGCCTCGATGCCCGCCCCTTCATAGGCCTGGCGCAGATCGATGCTCAGGCCGTCGTCCGCTTCGCGGCCGGAGTCATCGGAGGTGTAGGAGCCTTCAGAGCAGGCCATCGATGGCTGCCGCAAGTTGGTGTTCCGCCTCACCCACGGGATCGCCTTCGGCTTCAGCCCGAATCGTGAGATTCACATAGGTGCGCCCGAAGCTGATATCAGGGAACCGATTCTGCTGCTCTGAAAGCGCATTCAGACGCTCCAGAAACTCGCGGGTGGTTTCGTAGTCATCGAATTCGATGCGGCGCTCGAGGCGGTCGGGACGCGACCGTTGGGTCCAGGGCTGATCCATGGCCTGACCCTAGGGCAGAGGCGAACCTGCTTCCTCGTCGAGGCAATCGGTCCGGGCCTGGCTGAGGCGCTGGGCCCAGGCCCTGGCATGGCTCTGATTGGCTTCCCTGGCCCCGGGTTCGCTGCTGTCGAGCGGGAACGGGAAGGTGCCGTTGATCGCTGCGTTGGTGACGCAGAACATCGATTTCTGGAAGCTCGAGCAGATCTTCACCCTCACATCCCCCTCCCCTCGGGTCACTTCCCGATACCAGTCGTGCAGCGCCTGCGGCAGATGCCGGTACATGTCCTGCATCAGCAGACTCGGTGGTATCCCGGCGCCCATGGTGGGCAGGGGATCGGCAAACAGGGCTCCGTAGGCGAACTGGGCCTGGTCGGGGGAGATCTGCTGGGCCTGGGCGTTGAAGGAGACCGTACCCAGGAACGGCATCCCCCGCAGGAACACCGCCTCCACGTAGGGCACCGCCACATCCACAAGGAAGGTGAGACCGGCCTCGGGAGGCAGCACCGGCATCGTCTCGCCGGCCACTTCGACGCTGTAGGTGATCGGATTGGCCGCCGCCTCCACCAGACCTTGCCGGATGAAATCCACAACCTCCGGGATCGAGGTCACCGTCCCAGAGCGCTCGGCCTCGGCCAGCGCCAGGAACAGGTCACTCATCACCCGCCAGAACTGACCAAGGGCATGGGTGGTGGCCGCCGAGCGGATCAGTTCCGGCAGGAAGTCCGGAAACAGGGGATTGAGCAGACCCAGCAGTGGATCTCGGCCGGTCTTGCGCCGGATGATCGCTCGGCAGTTCTCCAGGAAGGGTTCGCTGTCCAGGTAGGCATCCAGCCCACCGGTGGCATGCCAGAACATCGCCTTCTGGCAGTACTCCGCATATTCGAAATTGATGCGGTCATGGAGAAGATGGCGCCAGATCTTGGCTGGGGTCACCTCGCCATCGAGAAAGCGGAACAGGGGCAGGGGATTGAGGAACTGGCGCTCCGCCTGGAAGATCAGGTTGCGGCTGTAGGCGTCGAGCACCTCCCCGTAACTCTCGAGCACTCCCACCACCTCCAGCAGATGCAGCGGAGTATCCGCCAGCAGGGTCTGGCCGCGGAGCAGCTGCTGCTCGAGTTGCTCGGCGGTGGGAGGGTTGCCTTGCCGTATGGCGGGGGTGAGGTTCTGCATCAACCCACTCCTGAAGAGGCGATCGCCGCCACCAACGCCGGCAGCTGGCTCATGGCGGTGGTGGCACTCTCACTGAGGCGGCCCAGACCTGCGGGCACCAGCCCGAGGGCCACCACCAGCGAGGTGAGCACCATGGCCGGCACCTGTTCCCTCAGATTCACGGCCGGCAGCTGGATGTCGAGCCGGGCATCGGCGATCGGGTCGGTGGCGGGGGTGACCGACAGGCGTCCGAAGAAGGCCCGGTTCACCAGCAGCAGGAAATACACCGCCGTCAGGCCGGAGCCCACCATGCAGAGCAGGGTGGCCAGGGGGTAGGCACGCAGGCTGCCGCGAAACACCAGAAATTCGGAGATGAAACCCGCCATCCCCGGCAGGCCGGCGCTGGCCATCACCCCCACGATCATCAGTGAGCCGGTGAGGGGCAATCCCCGCTCCGGATTCAACAGCCCGCGCAGCACTTCCAGATCCCGGGTGCCGGTCTTGCGGTAGACCACGCCCACCAGCAGGAACAACAGGGCCGAAATCAGGCCGTGACTGACCATCTGGAACACGGCCCCGAGCAGGGCCACCGGGGTCGCTGCCGCCGCCGCCAGCAGCACATAGCCCATGTGGCCCACGGAGCTGTAGGCCACCATCCGCTTCATGTCGCGCTGCACGATCGCTGCCAGGGATCCGTAGAGCACCGAAAAGGCTGCCCACAGCGCCAGCCAGGGCGCGATCCTGGCCCAGGCTTCTGGAAACAGGCCAAGGCAGAAGCGCAAGAGGCCATAGGTTCCGAGTTTCAGAAGCACCCCGGCCAGCAGCACCGAAACCGGGGTCGAGGCTTCGGTGTGGGCCTCGGGCAGCCAGGTGTGGAAGGGCACCAGAGGGATCTTGATCCCGAAACCGATCAGCAGGGCACCCATCAGAACCAACTGGGCTCCCATGCTCAGCTGGCCGCTGGCCACTGGAGTGAGGCTGAAATCCACCTGGCCCTTGACCAGGGCCAGCCCCAGAAATGCCCCCAGGATGAGCACGCCCGAAACGGCGGTGAAGATCAGGAACTTGGTGGCTGCATAGGCTCTGTTCTTTCCACCCCACACGGCAATCAGCAGCCATAGAGGGATCAGTTCCAGCTCATAGAAAAGGAAGAACAACAGCAGATTGTTGGCCAGGAAGGCTCCATTCACGGCGCCGCTGATCACCAGCAGCATGGCGAAATAGAGCTTTGGTTTCTGGGTGATGCCGATCGAGGCAAAGGCCGAAACCAGGGAGAGACCCGCGTTGACCAGAAGCAGCGGCATCGAGAGTCCATCGACCCCGAGCCGGTATTCAAGACCGAGGCTCTGCACCCAGGAGATCGATTCCTGCATCTGCATCCCCCCATCGCCCGGATCGAAGCCGATCAGCACCCTCAGCGACCAGAGCAACTGCACGCCGAGCACCACCATCGCCCCGCGTCGGATGGTTTCCGGAGCCGGTTGTCCCGGCCAGATCGCCAGGGCCAGGGCTCCGAGAAAAGGAATCAGCAGCAGGGCAGTGAGCATGGCGCGGATCAGCCGTGGAACCAGGAAAGGGAGGTGAGCAGCAGCACGATCGCCACCAGGGTGGTGAGCACGTAGGTCTGCATCTGACCGCTGACCCCGAGCTTCAGGCCTTCGGCGCTGGCCAGGGAGAAACGCCCGATTCGGTTCACCAGTCCATTCACCACCACCTGATCGAAGCCATTGGTGATGCGGGCCAGACCTGCCACGAACGCCACGATCGTGGACCGATAAATCCGGTCGGTGTAGAAGTCGAAGGCCAGCAGGTCCTGGAGCATCCGCAGCGGTTTGATCACAGAACGGGACCAAAACTTATCGAGACGCACCAAGGCACCGGCCAGCAGTCCGGCCAGACCGCTGCCCACCACCGCGATCGCCGTGGTGGGGCCGAAGGTGGCGATGCCGGGCACCGTATCGATCCGGGCCATCACCCAGGGCATCAGGGCCACCAGCACGGTGAGGCTGACCATCGGCAGGGCCATCAGCCAGTTGACCTCGGGCGCCCGCTTCGTCTTCGGATGGGGGGTGTCGAGGAACACCTGGCGGTAGACCCGGATCAGGTTGAAGGCGGTGAGGCCGTTGGTGAGCAGCACCACGGCGACAAAGAGTGGATGCTGGGCCCAGAGGGATTCCACCATCAGACCGAAGCACCAGAAGCAACCAAGCGGGGCAACCCCGATCAGACCGGCACCGGCCACCAGGAAGGCCGAGGTGGTGGCGGGCATGCGGCTGCCCAGGCCGCCCAGTTCGGTGAGGTCCTGGCAGTTGGTGGTGGCGATCACACTGCCCACGCTCATGAACAGCAGCGCCTTGGCCAGACCGTGGGCGAACAGCAGCAGCAGGGCGATGGCGGGCTGCTGCAGGGCGATCGCGATGAACACCAGCCCCAGATAGGAGCTGGTGGAGTACGAGAACGCCCGTTTCAGGTCCACCTGGGCGATCGCCACCAGGGCTCCCCCCAGGGCGCTGATCGTGCCCACCGCCAGTAGCACCCGGACGGCCAGGGGAGAAATGATCAGCAGGGGCATCAGCCGCAGCAGCACCAGCGCCCCGCAGGTCACCACTACGGAGTTGCGCAGGATCGAGGCTGGGTTCGGCCCTTCCATCGCCTCGTCCAACCAGAGGTGCATCGGGAACTGGGCGCATTTGCCCATGGGCCCCGCGATCAGTCCGAGGCCCAGCAGAGTGGCGGCAAGGGGCGGCAGCTGGCTGTTGCCCACCCAGGCATAGAGATCGGTGAATTCGAGGGAACCGGCCCAGGCCGAGAGCGCCACCATGCCCATCAGCAGCAGCACGTCCCCCACTCTCTTGGTGAGGAAGGCATCCCTTGCGGCCGTGACCACCAGGGGCTGGGCATACCAGAAACCCACCAGCAGATAGGTGGAGAGGGTGAGCATCTCCAGCAGGAAATAGCTCACGAACAGATTGCTGCTGAGCACCACACCGGCCATGGCGCCCTCGAAGAAGCCCACAAGGGCATAGAACCGGGCCAGGGCCCAGTCCTTGTCGAGGTAGCCGAGGGCAAACACCTGCCCCAGCAGACTCATGAACGTGACGAATTCGAGAACCGCCAGGTTGGTGAGAGAGAGATCGAAGCCGATCCGCAGATTGAGGTCAGCGGCACTGAACCAGTTCCAGTCGAGATGCTGGGGTCCGATGCGGATCACTTCCCGGATCACCCAGCTGCCGTGGAGCACCGCCAGCAGGGTGACCAGGAGGTTGAGATAGGCCGCCGGCCTCGGTCCGTTGCGCTTGATCCAGCCGGTGGCCCACGGCAGGGACAGCACCATGCCGCTGAACCCGTAGATCGGGATCAGCCAGGCCAGCTGGATCGGCAAGGGGAGCGGCGGGGGCAAGGACTGGGTCAGAAGGGGGGATGCGCCAGAGCCGGACGATCGAGAGAATCGATCATCCGGGGCAGGACTTTAAACAGTTTCCTGGGTTCAGAACATGGCCCTTTCGGCCGCCAGCACCCTGGGGCTGTCGAGGCTGGCCAGCCAATCGGCCAGTTCCGCCCCGTGGTGCTGTTCATCACTCCAGAGCCCCCGGAAGAAGGCACCGTTGTCGGCGTCTCCATGGAGGAGGCAGAAGCGCACCGCCTCGGCGTAGTGCTGAATCAGATCGTTTTCCAGGACCGAATTCAGTTGAAGCAGACCCACCAGATCGGGGGCGTGGGTCACCGGTCGGAGCTGGGAAGCCGAAGGAGCAACCCCCAACGAAAGCATGCGCTGCACGATCTTTTCAGCGTGCTGCATCTCTTCCACCGTTTCCTGACGGAAACGCTGGGCGGAATCCTGGTCACCCCAGGATTCCGCCAGGGAAGCCTGGAACATGTACTGCTGTACAGCGGTCAGTTCCAGGCTGAGGGCGCGACCGAGGTAGGCCAGGACGCGCGGAGCAACGGCGTCCATCCGGATCAGGCCCTGCGGGTGCCGGAGGCCGCGAGGGCGGGTTCCACCTCGCTGTGGGGACGGGCAATGATGTGAGCAGCCACAAGGCCGTCGCCCACGCGCTCGCAGGCGTCGGCACCAGCGCGCACGGCGGCGTTGACGGCGCCGGTTTCGCCGCGGACCATCACGGTCACGTATCCACCGCCCACGAATTCGCGGGCCACCAGAGTCACTTCAGCCGACTTGGTCATGGCGTCAGCCGCTTCGATCGCGGGTACCAGTCCACGGGTTTCAATCATGCCGAGGGCGATGCCCTGTACGGAAGGTGCCATGGAGGAGAGTGCGGAGGAGGAAGAACGGGCTGGAGGCGGCGTGTCGGCCCCGCGGGCGTCCGGCGTGTCACAGGGGCGGGTAGCAGGGGCCGTTCGGGAACGGCCCCTGCTGGCTGGGGTAGTGGCTCTGGGGCTGGAGGCCGAGGCACGGCTGCTGGAGGACCGGCTGCTCACGGGACTGCTGCTGGTGGACTTGGCGGGGGGGAGGGATTGGATCGTCTTCTTGGCGGCTGCCGGTTCAGGAGCTGCAGCCGGTTGTGGGGTGGCAGCTGCTGGGCTGACGGTGCTGGACGAACCGGCTGGGCTCGTGGTCGTGCCTGGAGGCGTGGTCTGGGGTGCGTTCACCACACTCAACTGGGTTGCAGAATCTTTCTTCTCCACGACCGGGGGCTTCATTGTGACGGGTGGATCACCGGAACCGCTGGGCTCTGTGCCGCTTTGGATCGCCGGGTAGATGCCGGACGCTTCACTGCCTGCGGCGGCTGGGGTCTGGCTGGAGGAAGCAGCCGCTCCGACGGTTTTGTTCCTGGCGGAGGAGCGACGGGGAGTGCGGCTGGCCATGGATCGGAGGGGACAGAAAAGGGCGAGAGCTTGGAAAGGCGCTGATGGACTCAGTCTTCAGCCATCGGATCAACCATCGGGTTCCCAGAAGTCGATGATTCCGCCGATGGTGAGATCTGTGAACAGTTCGGGGTTGCCGCAGGCGAAACGGGCGGCGGATCCGCTTGCGGTGAACACCCAGTTGCCCGGGGATGCCCCCACCGGGTCCACCGCAACATTGAGCTTGCCCTTGGGGGTGCGCAGTACGCGCAGGTTGAGATGTCCCAGGCCTTCCACCCTCTGGCTGCAGACGAGCGAGCCGGTGACCTGCATGATCTCCATTACTTTGCACCCCCGCTGGATCCCGAGGCCAGAGCCTTGGCGGCTTCCGGATCCCAGTGGTCGATGATCCCCACGATCGTTAGATCGCTGGGGTACGACTTGCTGCCGGCCGCTTCCCTTGCTGCCGAACTGCCTACACAGATCACCCAGTCTCCGGGCACACAACCGACGGCATCGACCGCCACCTTCTGGGTGCTGCCATCGAGCACCACTTGGAGATGTTTGTGCTCGAAATCAGGAATGCGATTGGTGGAAACCAGCGGTTTCAGCACTTTGCAGATCAACATGTCAATGCCCTCCTGCAGTCGCGAAATTGATGGTGGACCCTACCGCTTCGGCCGGGGTGTGGCGGTCCTTGTCCCGCACGGTCAGGAGGGCATGGAGCAGGCCCTGCTGGAAGAGTTCGGCATAGCGGCTTTCCATCGCTTCCTGCACACGCTGGGCGTGACGGATCGCTCTCTCCCTGGCTCCCGGTACCTTGCCGTCGTAGTCGAAACGGACCACCACCGGTACCGGCAGACCCCGGGAGACATTCAGACCTTTGAAGATCTTCACCCCCACATCGAGGTCGGGAGCTCCTTCCTCGACGGTGTCCATGTAGGCGAAGTAGGTGAGATTGCGAAGGTGAATCTCCTTGAAACCGATGCCCACTCCGATGAAGCGTTCGGCGTGACCCGCATCCGCATAGGTTCCGCCGTGGTATTGGCGCACGTAATCGATCTGGGAGATGTTGTTCTCCAGAAAACGGCTGATCAGCTTCACCATGCCTGGATCGGGGCTGCTGGTGGCGGCCTCCTGCACCATGGCTTCGATCCGGGCCCGACCCTGCTCCGGGCTCAGCGCCCGTGTGGCCTCGTACACCTCGGAGGCACTGAGCCAGCGATCCAGATTGGTGCTGCCATCCATTCCCGGAACATGCACCCGGATGGAGTCGGTATCGGTGTCGATGCCCATCAGCAGCAGGTCCACCGAGGCGCCACAGCAGAAGCTGTTCTCCACCGCCTGCTGGAAATCCCGCAGTCGCTGGAAGCCGCAGTTGGCCGCGGCAGCATCATCACTGCCATGGGCTGCGCAGCCCTCATGGCTGGGGTCCAGTGAACTGAAGTGGTACAGAACCACTTTCAGATAACGGGTGTCGTTATGGGCGGGGTTGGGAATCGCCTCCCGGTAGCGGCGATGCTCGGTCTTCACCCAGCGGTTCACCGTGTTCTCCACGTCGAACAGGGCACCGGCGTGGGGGCGACGCCGCACCGAGCTGAACGGCAAACGCAGGGCGTAGGCCACGGCATGGGCCAGGCGGCCATCGGCACAGGGGGTCACATCGAGCAGATGGAAACCGCACTCCAGCAGGAAGGCCTGGAAGGCGTCCGCCTGGGGGGTTCCGGCCTTGCCCGCGAGGGGGTCCTGATCGAAGAACGCGGCGCTGGTCTGTTCGTAGGTTTCAAACACGCACCAGGCGAACAGGGTGCGCATGTCCAGCTGGGTGACCCAGGCGGTCTCCAGCAGCGGAAGCGGCAGCTCGTAACCCAGTTCCTGCCGCGCCACGGCTTGGGCCTGGTCGACGAAATCCTGTTCGTGCTGCAGGGCAGAAATCTGCTTGAGCACCGGCACGATCCGGTCGAATGCCCGCTTCACCTGGCTGTCGTAGTGCTCCAGCGCCGCATTGCTGCGGGCGTCGCTGAGCGGATGGAGGCTGCCGGATCCTGCGGCCCGGATGCCAGGGGTGAGAACGGAGATGCTGGAGGTGGAGATGCCGGAGGCGGTGGCGCTGGCAGGGGTGCGTTGGCGCACCTGCTCGATCGGCACGGGTTGGGGGCGCAGGCGACCGGTGGGACGACGCCCCACCGGCGATGGCACCGCAGCCGGCCTCTGTCTGCCTCTGGCCTGGGAAGGATCCGGCCTGGTCTCGGCGGCTTGCTGGAGCTCGGCGGCAGGGGTGGACTCCACTGCGTTGGTTCCAGGGCGACGGCGAGGGGCGGTCGGTGCCAGAGGTCGGATGGGTGTGGCCGGACGTCTTGGCATCAGGGGGTCAGCCGCGGGCTCCGCCGGAAACGGTGATCAGCGAACCGCGATCGGTGCTGCCGCTGGAACCGGTGATCTTGCTCACGGGTTCGGGCAGTTCCTCATTGCGCTTGGGCTGGAACCTCGGCATGGCGGAATTGCCGGCCCCACTGCCACTGCCACTGCGGCTGGGGTTGCGACGGCGGGCCGAAACCCCTTCGGTACCGGTGACGCGATCGCCACGGTCCCAGTCATCGCCGGTGATCCGCTGCCCGGATCCCTCTCCGGTGACCCGGGAAAGGGCCTTGCTGTCCGCGGTTGCATCTGCAGGAGCAGCGGCAGCGGCGTTGGCGAGGGCCGGAGCGAGGGAGGCCATGCCACGGGCAGGGTTGAGGGCCGCCTTGGCGGGACGGCGGTCGAAGCGGAACTGTTCGGTGCCCGTCACCTTGTCACTGGCCATATCGAACGGACCGGTGATCTTGCCGCCGAACTCATAGGTGCTGCCGGTCACGCAGCCGCTGCGCTCCCGTTCCACCTGGGCCGTGCGGGCAGGCGACTGGACACTGAACTGCTGCCAGGGAGCCTGGTCGAGCGGCTGGGGGAAATCGGCTTCGGCGATCGGGGAGACACCACAGGCTTCCGCCAACTGGTCGCGGCCCACGTAGGGGGTGCCGCTGATGTCCTCGCAGGCGCCGCGGGCGGCCCCGGTCATCACCCCGCCGATTCCGGGACGGATGCCGGTCATCACCGAACCCATCCGCACCGGCGTGCGTTCGCGTACGGACTTGACGTCTTTGGTGGAGCACCAGTTGCCGGCATCTTCGAGGCCTGCGTAGGGGGTGCCGGTCACCACCTTGCAGGTGCCGGGTTCATCGCCGGTGACCCTTTCGGAGCGGCCGGTGCGGGTGCCGCTGACCACCTGGTTGCGGTTGGTGACACTAAAGCCCACTTTGGCGGCTTCCGGTGGGGCACTGATGCCGCAGAAGCGGTCGTACTGCTGGGGACCCACGTATTCGTCGCCGGTGATCAGCCGGCAGCTGCCGGGCTCATCGCCGGTCACCTGATCGCTGCGTCCCACATGGGTGCCCGTGATCCCGGTACCGCGCAGGGTCTGCAGGCTGCTGACCTTGACGGGAGCACGGCCACCCACCTGGCTCTGGTCACCCACGTACTGGTCACCGGTCAGCTGGCGGCCCGAGCCCGATTCGTTGCCGGTGACCTTTTCGGAGCGGCCCACCATCACTCCGGAGACGGGGCGTCCGGCGGCCGTGAGGGTGTGTCCCACCTTGCTGGGGCCGGGTTTGGTGATGCCGCAGTAGGAGGCGTCCTGGTTGGCCGACACGTACTCGGTGCCGGTGACCAGGGAGCAGGTGCCGGGTTCATCGCCGGTGACCTTCTCGGAGCGCCCCACCTCGTTGCCGGTGACTCGGTTGCCGTGGCTGGTGGCAGTGACCCGTACCTTGGCCGGTTGCAGGGAAGTGGTTTCCGTCTGGCAGAAGGTGTTGAAGATTTCGGCACCCAGGTACTCCGTACCGGTGATGGCCCGGCAGGTGCTCACTTCGTTGCCGGTGGTCTTGGCGGAGCGGTTGGCCTGGGTTCCGGTCACTACCTGACCACGCAGGGTTTCGCTCACCCCCACTTTCCAGTGGGCATCAGCGATCACGGCGGCGTTTGCCGCTTCACGGGCACCGTTGCGATTGGGGCCACAGGGCCGGCAGGTGCCAGGAAGGCTGCCGGTGCTGCCCGATCCGCCCACCTTGCTCTTCAGTTCCCGGACCTTCTGGGCCAGTTCGCGGCTGCTGAGGTCGGGATTGCCCTGGCGCGCCATCGTTGCGGCGGCGCTACGGCTGGAGGTACTGGCGGACTTCCCTCGCTTGGAGAGTGCTTCGCGACGGGCGAGCACAAGGGCCCTGCTGGGGTTGTACTGGGCGGCACGCTTGGCCGTCACACGCCGCTCGGCCGCACCATCAGCACGGCTGGAGCTGCGGGCGGAAAGATTGGGGCCGGAAAGACTCAGACGGGTGCGGCTGCTGGGAGTGGATGCGGTCACGGCGCTGGTTTCTCCGTGCTCCTGGCAATTGCACTTGTGCTCCTTGGTCGGAGCTTCGGCGGCTCCGGCGCCTGTGGCGGTGGCGCGGCGTACCTCATTGCGGGTGCGATCCCGTGAAGTGTCAGCCCGTTTGCCGCGGCGGGAAAGGGCTTCACGGCGGGAGAGCACCAGTTCGCGGCTGGCGTTGGCCACGGGTTTGGCGGCGCTGCGGTGGCTCTGGCCGCTGGGTGCCGAAAGGGTTGGGGTGGTTCTGCTGGCCCGGCTGGGGCGGCTCAGCGGTTCGGCTGCGGCGGGAGCCGGAATCACGGCCTCCGGTGCTGCGGGAGGCACCGTGGTGCGGCTGGGGCGGGCGTCGTCGGCTGACCGCACGCGACCGGGAGCCGAGGCGTAGCGGCCAGCAGATTTCTTGCCGCCATTGGTCAGCGCCTTGCGGCGCTCCAGGGCTGCTTCACGACTCGAATTGCTGGCCATATCCGCCCGGAGATTGGGTTGACAACGTCAGAAGATTGAGGCAGGGCTGCAAGCAGCACTGCACAGGGCAACACAAACAGTTCAGATCGAACCGATGGTTGAAGGATGGTCCCGATCTGTGATCGGGACCTATGGAATAAAGGCTGCTGAATCAGCGGCCTTCGAACACAACGAAGCAAGCACCCTGGCTCTGGGTGTAGGCGTCGTAGCCCACCAGACGCACGTGGTGGTCGGGGTAGGCACGGTGGCAAGCTTCGAGCTCGCTCACGATCACGCCCAGATCCTTTTCACCGAAGAAAGGAAGCTTCCAGTAGGACCAGTAGGTCGCCATGGAGCGGCTGGGATGAACATGCTCAACCAGGGGGCTCCAACCCTGGGCAATGATGTAGGCGATCTGGTCGTAGATCTCGTCCTGGGTCATCGGCGGGAGGAAGCCGAAAGTCTCCAGGGTGGCGACTGTTTGGTAGTCACCCACGGTGCTCTTGAAGGGCATGGGGATCCTTGGGGGAAATGGTGTAAAGACGGGATTTCGTCTTTGGATATCACTACCGGCTTTGGATTACAGGGGGACGGAGAAACTCCGTCCCGATCTGTTCTCCTCCGGGATCACTGAACGTCGAGCTTGTCGACGGTGTCGAACTCGAACTTGATTTCCTTCCAGGTCTCAAGGGCGATCGCCAGCTCAGGGCTGTGCTTGGCGGCCTCGAGCAGGATGTCGCGACCTTCGCGCTCGATCTCACGACCGGCGTTGCGAGCCTTGACGCAGGCTTCCAGTGCCACACGGTTGGCAGCAGCACCAGCGGCAGAACCCCAGGGGTGACCGTGGGTACCACCACCGAACTGAAGCACCGAGTCGTCGCCGAAGATGCTCACGAGGGCAGGCATGTGCCACACGTGGATACCGCCGGAGGCCACGGCGAACACGCCGCCCATCGAGCCCCAATCCTGGTCGAAGAAGTTGCCGCGGCTGCGATCTTCGGGAACGAAGGATTCACGCAGCTGGTCGATGTAACCGAGGGTGGACTGACGGTCGCCCTCGAGTTTGCCGACCACGGTGCCGGTGTGGAGCTGGTCACCACCGGAGAGACGCAGGCACTTGGCCAGCACCCGGAAGTGGATGC
Organism: Cyanobacteriota bacterium; assembly: GCA_046342815.1. GTDB lineage: Bacteria > Cyanobacteriota > Cyanobacteriia > PCC-6307 > Cyanobiaceae > Cyanobium. The sequence goes on along the minus strand of JBKDOV010000142.1, from coordinate 2,715 downwards.
CGTGCTTGGGATGGCGGTCGATCACCGCGTGCATGGCGCGGTGGATGTGGAGCAGCATCCCGTTCTTGCGGCACCACTTCGCCAGACCGGTGTTGGCGGTGAAGCCACCGGTGATGTAGTCGTGCATGATGATGGGCTGGCCCAGTTCCTTGGCGAACTCGGCGCGCTCATACATCTCCTCGGGGGTCGCTGCCGTGCAGTTGAGGTAGTGACCCTTCTTCTCGCCAGTTTCCTGCTCGGACAGCTTCACAGCTTCGGCCACGAACTCGAAACGGTTCTGCCAGCGCTGGAAGGGCTGCGAGTTGATGTTCTCGTCGTCCTTGGTGAAGTCGAGACCGCCGCGGAGGCACTCATACACCACACGGCCGTAGTTCTTACCGCTCAGGCCGAGCTTCGGCTTGATCGTGCAACCCAGCAGGGGACGCCCGTACTTGTTCATGCGGTCGCGCTCGACCTGGATGCCGTTCGGGGGACCCATGCAGGTCTTGATGAACGCCATCGGGAAGCGGATGTCTTCCAGGCGCAGGTGGCGCAGGGCCTTGAAGCCGAACACGTTGCCGACCAGCGAGGTCAGAACGTTGGTGATCGAACCTTCCTCGAACAGATCGAGGGGGTAGGCGATGAAGGCATAGAAGGATTCCTTGTCACCAGGAACGTCTTCGATGCGATAGCAGCGGCCCTTGTAGAAGTCGAGATCGGTGAGGAGCTCGGACCACACGGTGGACCAGGTGCCGGTGGAGGATTCAGCGGCCACGGCGGCAGCCACTTCTTCCTTGGGAACACCTTCCTGGCCGGTGCACTTGAAGCAGGCCAGCAGGTCGGTGTCGAGGGGGACGTAATCAGGAGTCCAATACGTGTCGCGGTACTCCTTGACCCCGGCGTCGTACTTCTTGCTCATGGAGTTTCTCCGTTTGGGTCGTGGGGTTGGTCAGAGGGGTTGCGCCTGGCGCGAACCGCTCAGTCCTTCGAACCCAGGCCGAAGCTGCTGTTCAGAGCGGGCTCCACTTCGCGGTGGGGGCGGGCAATGATGTGGGCAGCCACGAGGCCGTCGCCCACGCGCTCACAGGCGTCAGCGCCGGCACGAACGGCAGCGTTCACGGCACCGGTTTCGCCACGGACCAGAACGGTCACGTAGCCGCCGCCGACGAACTCGCGACCGATCAGGCGCACTTCAGCTGCCTTGGTCATGGCGTCAGCGGCTTCGATCGCGGGCACGAGGCCGCGGGTTTCGATCATGCCGAGGGCAATGCCCATGGTTTCGTTTGCCATTACCTGCTCCTGGAGGAAAGGGTGGAATGTTCGCAAGCAACCCTGCTCCGCCACCTTGCCCCGCGTCAAGCCATTTGGTACTGAGGCCCCATCAAGGTTCCCAGGACCTCCAATAAGCTCAGCTTATGAAAAGCCTGTCTATCGCAAAGAAATGCTTGCGCCCAAAGGGTTTACCAGCGCACATCTTTCAAAAACGGTCGGCACTTGAAACGAAGCCGACGCCGCCGAAACGCCCCATGATCGGGTGGATCTGCTGGCGCAGGGGCTCCAGCTGGCTGGCCTCGCAGAACACGACGATGTGGGCATTGGCCCCCAAGCCACTGAAATCCATGGCCTCAGAGATCTCCCCCCCCTCGCCCGATCCGGTGACGTGACGGATGACGGACCATCCAGGGGCACCAGCCTGGCGGAGGGCAAGGCAGACCCGATCCACTTCCCGTTCGCTGACAAAAAGATCAATGCGTTGCATTTTTAATTAACTAAAGAGGTAAAACTAAATTTAGCGGGCTGGGATAAAGCGCTGAACAAGGGTGAGATAAAGGGGAATCCCCACCACAACGTTGAATGGGAACGTGAGTCCTAAGGCGGTTGAGATATAAAGACTCGGATTGGCCTCAGGTACGGTCATGCGCATGGCAGCCGGCACGGCGATATAGGAAGCGCTGGCACAAAGCACCATAAACAGCAGGGCATCACCCTGGGGCAAGCCCAACAGACGAGAGATCCCCAGCCCCAACATGGAGTTGACCAATGGTGCCAGCACGGCGAAACCGATCAGGAAGGAGCCGACCTTACGTAAATCCTGAAGACGCTGGGCAGCGACAAGGCCCATATCAAGTAGAAAGAAGCAAAGCGCCCCATAGAAGAGCTTTTCGGTGAAAGGGACCATTTTTTCGACGCCCGCTGCACTAAAAGAACCGACTAGAGCACCAATTACGAGGCTGCCTATCAACAAAAAGACCGATCCATTCAGAAAGGCTTCCCTCAATACTTCGCGCCAATGGAGAGTTTTTGAATCTCCACCTTTATCGGAATAGAGCTTGGCTAAGATCACACCCACAACGATGGCCGGTGATTCCATGAGCGCCAAGGCCGCCACCATAAAACCATCAAAATCAAGATGCAAAACGTTCAAAAAACTTTCGGCCGTAATGAAGGTAACAGCACTAATTGAGCCATAGGAGGCGGCCACCGCCGCCGCATTGGCGGCATCAAGCTTGAGGCGTAAAATATAAAAACAGAGCAAAGGAACCGCCAGTGCCATAAAAATAGCGGCACCAATCGTGAGCAACACCTCCGAACCGAGACCGCTATAGGCGAGCTCAATGCCCCCTTTAAAGCCGATCGCCATCAACAGATAGAGCGAGAAGAGCTTGGGCAAAGGCGAGGGGATATCCAGATCGGACTTGAACAGAACGGCAAGCACCCCGAGGAAAAAGAATAAAA
>JBKDOV010000141.1:0-8372 GCA_046342815.1 Cyanobacteriota bacterium | reverse complement strand
GGGGGCACGGAAAACGCTCCCGTAACTGTGGGGGGGGGTGGTCAACACCACCCCAAACAACGCCACCCGCTCGCTGCAGGGCAAGGCCACCTCGATCACCGAGGGGGATCAGCACGGCATCCAGGACAGCCTGATGGATCTACGGAAGGGAACCCCCGGTCTCGAACTCCGCTCGCATCGGCTGCTGGCCGGCAGTGCCTTTGCCGAGCTTGACGATGCGGATCTGCAACTGATCACAGATCACATCGCCTTGCTTAACAGCACGGTGCTGATGGGGGCGCTCACCGATGTACTTGTGCTGGGGGCGAACGATCTGATGGAACTGGGCCTGTTTGCGGATGGCAGCGCCAGCGCCCTTGTGCAGAACCGGATCCTGGGCCTCGAAGGCAGCCACGTGATCGACATCGGTGGTGACGATCTGATCGGCCTCGAAGCGTTGGGAGAACTCACCTTCATCGGCCTGGGTGATAGCGACAGCGCCCGGTTCACGGTCGACCTGCTGACCAGTGCGATGAAGAACAGCAGCATGGAACTGGGGCAGGGAAACAACCGGATCACAATCAACAGTGGCTTTTACGAAGGCTCTGGTGTAACTCCGAACGGATCGGACCCTGTCGGAGGGCTGCGTTTCGATTTCGGCCAGATTCCAGATCTCAACGGCAGCAGCGATCCATGGCAGTTCAGCCTCAATGCCAGGGCAATCGGCCTCGAAAACAGCCTGATCGACACAGGTGCGGGAAACGACGAACTCACGATCTTCACGCGCGTAGATGAGTCGCTCAAGGCAGATCTGGGCTCTCTTTACAAGAACGATAATACCTTCATCAATATCGACAGGATCGGCCTCCTGAATTCCGAGATACGCATGGGAGATGGCGACGACCTCCTGATTGTGAATGGAGACGTGATCGACTCCACGATCAATATGGGCACAGGCAACAATACGATTGTGCTCGAGTCGGATGTCAAGGGGAATAGTGATCTACAGCTGGGAGAGGGTTATAACAGCGTTCGGATCAAGGGCAATCTTGGAGGGATGGTGCGACTCGGCAGCGGATCCGATGTTCTCCATCTCCAGCAACTGAGAGGGGCCGGTGAAGTGGATGGGGGTGCCGGCAACGACATGCTCGATGCCGATACCTCCCGCCGGGAACTGCTGGTGGTCAATGAGCAGAACCAGGGCAATCTCGATGGCCTGCGGTTTCGCAATGTCGAATCGGTGTTCCTCGGCGAAGGCGAGGACGTGGCGATCATGGATCTCAACGGCACCCTCACCGGTCAGCTGCTCGGGGGTGATGGGCTGGACCGGCTCGAATTCACCAACTGGAAATTGCCGGTGCAGGTGGATCTCGACCGCGGCAGTGCCACCGCCATCCAGGCGGGCCGGAGCGGTGGCATCAGCGGCTTCGAGGAAGTGATGGGCGGGCTGGGCAATGACGTGCTGGCCAGCTCCGGAGGTTTCAGCGGCATTGATGGATCCGATGGGGAAGATGTGCTGTATCTGCGCTGGAGTCCATGGTTGGCCGAGGCTGGTGAATCACTTCTGGTCCGGGGCGGCCAGGGCAAGGACCTGTTCGTGGTGAGTGGGCTGGACGAGACGATCCCCGACACCTGGGATCAACGCAATGGCATCCCCCAGATCAGCGACCTCGACCTCAGCCTCAATGGCAATGGCGGCATCGGCCTGGTGGATCGCGTCGGCTGGGTGCAGCAGGATCGCTTCCAGGAGCTCACCGCCTCCGGGCTGGAGGGCCTGGGCAACCCGCGCCTGCTGCCGATCGCACCGCTGGAGCAGCTGCTTTCCGGCATGTCCAGCGCTACCCCCCAGTTGGCAATCGCGCTCGATCCCTCGGCAGAGGGCCAGAACAGCCTGGTGCAGTTGGGTTCCGACGGCATCGGCACCAGCCGCCTGATCGCCCATGTGACCAGCAATCTCTCCACGGCTCCGCAGCTGACGAGCAATCTCTGAACCGCCAGCGGCGGAAGATCAGCGGATCGTGCGGGTGGATTCCATGAACATGCCAAAGCGATCACTGATCAGGGAGATCACCGGCCTCGATCCCAGCTGAATCAGGGCGGTCACCGCCATCCCGGGCCGCAGCGGATAGGTGGTGCCATCCCGGCTCAGCACGGAGCGATCAATCGACACCATGGTGGTGAAGTGCTCCTGGGGATTGAGGGCATCGGGTTCCTTGGCGTCCGCCCCGAGCCTTCGCAGGGTGCCCTTGATCGAGCCGTAATCGGTGAACGGAAACGAGGTGACGCGGATCTCCACAGGCATCCCCACATCAAGGAAACCGATGTCTTTGTTGGAGACCTGAAGTTCGGCCTCCAGCTTGCCCTGGGGAACGAGCAGCAGCGCCGGCCGGGCCGGGCTGACGATTTCCCCTGCCTTCACCTGTAGATCGAACACCACCCCATCGATCGGTGCGATCAGTTTGCCCAGCAGTAAACGATCATTCAGATCATCGAGACGGGCCTCGACATCAGTGAGCTGACTGCGGGCGTTGTCGTACTGCACATAGATCTCCTTGAGATTGCCGGTAAGGATCTGGCGCTTCTTCAACTCGCTCTCCCCCACTCGCAACCGGGCTGATTCGAGCTCCTGTTCGGTACGGCGGATGGCGCCGAGCAATTCGATCTGGCGTTCCTTCTGGCGGTCGAGTTCCAGCCGCGACATCGCACCCTCCCGCACCAACTTGTGCATCCGGGCACTGATGTTTTCGTTGATGGCCAGCTTCTTCCTCATCGCCTCCAGGTCGATCGCCTGTTGGGTCTGATTCACCCGCGCCCGTGCCAGCTCCCGGATGGCCGCCTCCTGCCGCAGGGCCACCTCCGAGGTTTCCACCTCCAGCTCCCGGCGTGCCTCGGGGCTGGTGGGGGGCAGAGCCGGCAGGCCGAGCTGCAACGCCAGCAGGTTGGTTTCCTTGCGCCAGAGGCTTTGCTGGGATTCCAGGCGGGAGCGCTGCTCCTTGATCGCCACCTCCCGCAGCTGAATCAGGGGCTGACCCTTGCGCACAGCCTGGCCTTCCCTCACGAGCACCTGCTGCACCGGTGCATTGAACGGAGCAATGACGCTATGGACCCCACCCACCGGCCGCAGCTTGCCGTTGGCGTTGATCGAGGTCTCGATCCGGGCCACGAGCCCGTAGATCACGCTGAAGCCCGTGAGACCGATCAGACTCCAGACGATCGCCCGGCTCCAGCCACGGGTGTTGCGGGGCAGGGTGGTGCGTCGGCGACGGAACCCACGGGGCTGCTGTTCCTCGCTGTTGCCCTTCTCCGGCGGTCTCGGTTCGGGCGAGATCAGCGGATCGGGTTCGTCCCTCGGCAGCACGGGGACGGGCGGAGGCGGCTGCCGGCGCCGGAAGGGATTGGGAATCGATCGGCGGGAATCAGCCATCGCTGCGGATCAGGCTCCCCCGGCGGCGCGGGCCACCAGGCCCACCCCCGCAGGCGGAGGGCCAGAGGTGGAAGGGGAGGAGGAGGAAGAGCGACCTTGCTGTCGATAAAGCACGTAGTAGGGGCCACGGGCGGCCATCAGCTCCTCGTGGGTTCCTGCCTCCAGCACCGCGCCATTGCCCATGCAGACGATCAGATCGGCGCTCACGATCGAGGAGAGGCGGTGGGTGATGAACAGCACCGTGGAGCCTCGCAGCGACTGCATGAGGTTCTCACTCACCACCCGCTCCGTCTGGTAATCCAGGGCAGAGGTGGCCTCATCCATGATCAGCATCCGCGGTTTCTGCAGGATCGTGCGAGCGATGGCAATCCGCTGTCGCTGGCCACCGGAGAGACCGCTTCCCCGCTCTCCCACCTGGGTGGAATAGCCGGCGGGAAGACCCATGATGAAATCGTGGGCAGCAGCGATCGTGGCGGCTTCAATGATCTCCTCGCTGCTGGCCTCCGGATTGGTGAGGGTGATGTTCTCCTCCACCGAACCATCAAAAAGCACCGTCTCCTGGGGAACGATTCCCAGCTGCCGGCGCAGGGAATACAGCTCCACCTTGCTGATGTCGATGTCATCGATCAGCACACAACCAGCCTCGGGGTTGTAGAGACGGGCCACGAGCTTGGTAAGCGTGCTCTTGCCGGATCCACTGGATCCCACCACCGCCACGAACTTGCCAGCGGGAATCTCGAGATTCACACCAGTGAGCAGAAGTGGGGAAGAAGGTTTGTATCGGAACTGAATATTCTGGAAGCTGATCGATCCACGGATCGGCGGCATGATGATGCGGCCGGCATTATCTTCCGGTGCCTCCTGGGGGTGGTCGATCACATCGCTGAGCCGCTCCAGCGAGAGCGCGGTTTCCTGCACCGTCTGCCAGATCGAGGTCATCCGCAACAACGGTCCGGTGACGTAACCCGCAATGATCCGGAAGGCGATCAGCTCCCCAAGGCTGAGCCTGCCGTTCACCACCAGGGCGGCACCACCCCAGATCACCAGCAGGCTGGAGAGCTTGTTGAGAAAGGCACTGAAGGTATTGGCAGTGGTGCTTAACAGTGTGTTGTCAAAGCCCTCCGCCACGTAGTCGGTATAAAGATCCTGCCATTTCCAGCGGCTACGCAGCTCGATGTTCTGGGCCTTCACTGTCATCATGCTGCTCAGCACTTCCACCAGATGGCTCTGGGCGCGTGCATTGGCCACCGAACGGCTCTGCAGCTGGACACGCACGATCGGCGATACCGAAAGCGTGAGACCCACCAACACAGGAATCACAGCCAGGGTGAGCAGGGTGAGCTCCCAGCTGTAGATCACCATCACAATGATATAAAGCAGGGCAAAGACCGCATCCAGGATGGTCGTTAGCGCGGTGCCGGTGAGGAAGCCCCGGATCTTTTCCAGTTCGGCGACCCGGCTGCTCACCTCCCCCACCGGACGCCGATCGAAATAGGTGAGCGGCAGGCGCAACAGGTGGTCGATGATCTGGGTGCCGAGCGCCAGATCGATTCGGTTGGTGGTGTCGATGAACAGGAAGGTTCGCAGACACAGCAACAACCCCTCGAACACCGCAAACACCACCAGCAGCAATCCCAGAACCCCGAGGGCGCTGGGACTGTTGTTGATGATCACCTTATCGATCACCTGCTGAATCAGCAGGGGATTCACCAGGCCGAACAGCTGCACGAAGAAACTGGCCAGCAGCACCTCCAGCAGCACCACGCGATGCTGCTGCAGTGCCGGCAGGAACCAGCGGAAGCCGAACTTTCGCCGGGGGGTAAGCGCGTTGGTCCGCAGGGTGAGCACTTCCCCCACTTCGCCCCATTGCTCCTTGAACTCATCGAGCGTGAGTTCCTGGTTTCCCACCGCGGGAATGCCCACCACCAGCTTGTCGTTCCGGCAGCGGTAGATCACCGCCAGCCCATTGCCCCAACGCACCATCAGCGGCATTTCCAGCCGGGGGATGGCGGTGGCCTGCACCTCCAGCAACTGGGTCTGCAGACCGATGGATTCCGCTACTGCGCCCGCCAGGGCGAGGGAGGCCTCCCCATGGCGATTCACCTGATCGGTGAACACCCGCCGCAGCAGCTCCCGCCGGAAGGGAAGGTTGAGCTGGTCGCACAGCATCCGGAAGGCTGCAATCGGCGACTCCAGCGGCCCGACACCGCGGTGCCAGGGAAAGGCGGCAGCCGGCTGGTATTCAGCGTCGGCGGGCTCCGGCGGTTCGGCCAACGGCAGGTCGCTGGCCTCTTCAACACTGTCTTCATCGAAGCGCCGTCGCTGTTCCTCCCAGCGATCGAGCACCAGGTTCTTCCACTGGGCCGCCGCCGCCGGATCGTCCACATCGCTGAGGGCTGGCGGATCGAGCAGGGCGGAAAGGGCCGCCCGGTCCACGCCGATCACGCGCAGCGGCAGTTCCTCGCTGATCGTGGCGGTGGTGGGCAGGGGGGTGCCCAGGGGGAGGGGGCCTCCGGCCACGAGCCAGAGTCGGTCGGGAGGAAAGGTGGTGGCCTGCAGCTGCTCGGGGGTGAGCAGCACGGCCCGGCAGCCATCCGATAGCTTTTGCGCCGCCTCCACCACCTCACCGGAAAGCACCCGGGGGTAGTCCCGCAGGTAGGCATCCAGTACCGCGAAGAGTTCCGCAGGATTGACGCTGCCGCTGATCCGCTGGGCCAACTGCGGCGTATCCGCCATCGCCTGACGCATGGCGGCGTGGGGCACGGCCAGCAACACAAGGTCGGTGGAAGCGATCAGGGTCTCCCAGTTGATGCCGCAACTGAGGATGGTCCAGCCCATCACCGCCCCGGATTCGAGACGCTGCAGGGTGGTGACTCCACGGGCAAGCCGCGGTGCCATCACCACTGAGCGGGCGGTGCCCTTGAGCACGAAGAGCATGTGCGAAGGCGGCTGCTCCTTGCGGCTGATCGGTTGGCCAAGGCGAAAGCGAAGCAACTGGGCCTGGCCGGCCAGCTGCTGCAGCAGAGGTTCAGGCTGATCTGCCAGGAAGGGAAACGATTTGAGCAGTTCCAGCAGTTGGGCGGGATCCGCCATCACTCACTCCCGGGCGGTAGGGCTTGCGGCGGCAAAGCGTCCGGCTGCGATGCAACCGTGATGGTGGTGCCGAGCAGATTGGGGTAGATCTCGGCGAGCTGGGCATCGAGGGTGGCGTCGAGCTCGCGGTTGAACAGCTCGTTGAGCAGCTGGCCGCGGGTGGCATCGCTGAGGCTGGCCGGTTGGCGGTGTTCACTCTGGATCAGCAGGATCCATTGATCCACCTGGAAGGGAGGGTGGATCTCACCCACGGTGAGGGATTCGAGCACCTTGCGGATGGTGGGATGGGGCTGGGAAATCAGCATCGGCCCCACCAGCCCCTTGGTGAATCGCTCTTCGCCTGCGGAGTACTCGCGCGCCAGAGTGCCGAAGTCAGCGTTGTCATCGATCAGCCGTAAGTAGATCTCCTCAGCGATGCCCTGGTTGCGCAGTCTGATCATGCCGTAGACCACCTGTTCGAGATCAGCACGACGCTCCAGGAAGTACGGCTCCAGTCTGTCTCCGAATTCATCCTCAACCCACTTCTGCAGGCGGATCTGATTCCAGCGATCCCGCACGGGCCCCTGGATCAATTCCGGCAGGGGTGAAATCCAGTCGCCGGCCAGGCCGGCTGGAGGTTCACCAGGTACGCCATCCCAGAGGCGGGTCAGGACCAGCGGCTCCTCCTCCGCACTGAAGATCACCGTCTCGCGTAGTCGTTGCAGCAGGCATTCCTTCGCCAGTTCACGAAGAATGCCACGCTGAAGCAACAATTCAGCCAAAGGCTGCTGCGCTGTGGTGATCACGCGGCTTTGAAGATCTTCAGCCAGGTGGTCGAAGGGAATCATCAGGCGCTGACATTGCCTGCCACAGACTGAGCCCGGCTCTCCTGCTGACCGAAGGCATCAGCAGCAATTGTGGCGATGCCGGCGATGTTCAAAGAGGCATTGGCCATGCCAACGGTGCGGTTGTAAAGATCGGAACTGGAGGAGCCGGCCACGGAAACGGCCTGGGAGAAGGAACGCTGATTCGCGATGGCAGCGATGGAACCCTGGTCGAGGAAGGAAACAGGCAAGGCCGTCAATGCAGAGCTTAGGAGGCCCGAGGTGACCGTAGAGCCCTGGCTGGTGGCATCCAGATTCACACTCTGGGCCAGCAAGGAAGCCACTCCAGTGGCGGTGGCGTTGATCTGGCTGAGGTCAGCGCCGGCGGTGAGGGCCATGTTCTGAATGCCGCTGATGGTGCTGCTGCCGCTGCCAGACACATCGCTGAGGACCACAGAAGCGGCGCCATCGGTGGCGATGGCACGCAACTGCAGGTTGGCGCTGGCCGTGGAATTGATGTCCCCCTGGTTGAAGCCTGCCTGGGTGATGGAGAAACTGCCGGCGTTGTAGCTGCCGAGGATGCCGATGGCATCGGAGGCCACCTGGGCGGTGGCATCTCCGACGGCACCGCTGCTGGCGCTCACCAACAAGGGGGAGTTCATGGCACCGATCATGGCCGAGGCGCCGATATCCCCTTGCTGGCCGATGGTGATCGTGAAGCTGTTGCTGAGGGCCTCCAGACCCGTGGCCTGAAGCACGGCGAGGGAGTCACTGGCACCATCGACGATCACGGCTGTACTGCGACCGGCGAGGCTGGCGGATGCCACCACATCGCCGACTCCACCGATGCTGATGTCATTGGCAGCATCGCTGGCGCTGACACCGCTGGCCGTGATGTTGAGATTGGCCAGAGCATTGTCCAGAGATGCCGAATCCCCAACGGTTACGGCATCGGCAACAGCATTGATAAGGGCGGTGGCGGACACGGTGCCATTGACTCCGGCACTGATCGCCACAACGCTGATGCCCTCGGACACCATGCCAGCGCTGTCTGATCCATCACTGCCGATGTT
>JBKDOV010000140.1:0-24126 GCA_046342815.1 Cyanobacteriota bacterium | reverse complement strand
TCAAGCCGGGGGGATTGGTTTCGGAGGCCATGGCCAGGCAGGAGGATCATCCGGAAGCATTCCCCACCAGAACCACAGGCACCCGCTGACGCCTCAGCGCCCGCACCACCCCACAGGCCCTAACCAGGCTCGCCACCGCTTGCATCGAGCCAGCGGCGCCAGGCGCCACGCTCCCATTTGCCGGCAGCCGTGGGCGCCAGGGTCGGGCATAGCAACCAGCGGCGGGGACGCTCCGGCGCAGGCCAGGCGGACGTGATCACCTTGAGGGCCTGCAGCAAGGTCGCAGCCGCCTCCTCCCCTTGACCCTCAAGGCGCACCAGGGCCACCAGCCGCTCGCCCCATTCCGGTTCGGGCTCCGCCAGCAGCAGCACGGCCGCCAGCGGCAGTTCGGCAACGATCGCCTGCTGCTGCAACCGCTGCTCGAGCTGTTCGGGGAACACGGTTTCGCCGCCGCTGTGGAGCGCCCCATCCAGCCGACCCAGCACCACCAGCCCACCAGCCTGCAGCCCGCCCAGCTCCAGACGGCCGGCATCGCCGCTGCGCCACCAACCGCCCGGCACCGGCAGCAACGGGCGCACCCCGCCAGCCCCATCCAGCCAGCCCGGACTCAGCCGTGCGGTGCGCACCTCCACCGCCCCGGTGGCGGCATCGAGCCGCAGTTCCACATCGGCCAGGGGCGGGCCGCACCCCTCCTCCCCGGCCAGAAACCTGGCCGGCGGCAGGGCACACACCATGGCCGCCGTCTCGGTGGCTCCGTAGCAGGGCGCCAGGGGCAGCCGCTGGCGCCGGGCCTCCCTGGCCAGCTCCGCCGGCAGCGCCGCCCCTCCCACCCAGATCACGGCACAGCGGCGCAGCCAGTCGGTCGCCGCCGCTGAGGCCATCAGGCGCCGCAGCTGGGTGGGCACCAACGAGAGCAGCACCGGGCTGTCCTCCGGCAGGGGACAGGCGCCTGGCAGGTCCGCCGGCTGCCGCAGCAGCTCCGGCGATAACCGCCGCAGGGCCGCCCCCCAGCAGCGGCTGCGCACCAGCGGCATCAGGCCACTGATGTGATGGAGCGGCAGGGGATTGAGATGCAGGCACCGGGCCGGATCGATCCCCTGCGCGCGCAGCCAGGCAGCAGTGGCCGCAGCGGAGGCCTCCAGATGGCGAAGGGGCTGCAGACACCAACGCCGTCCGCCCGTGCTGCCACCACTGCCCACCAACACACCGGCCCCGTAGCCCGCCAGACAGCCCGGCGGCAGCGCCTCCAAGGCCGCCTCCAGCTGCTGGCGCTCGCTGGCGGCCGCCAGGGCCACCAGTCCGTCCGCCTGCCAGGCGGCGATCAAGGTCGCTTCCTGGAGTTCGGGAGGCCCCTCGGGCAACCAACTCGGTGCGCTCAAGGTTCCCTCTCCGCCGCCACCGCCAGACTGGTCCAGGCCACCCAGGGATCCGGCGCAAACAGGGGGCCGGCCGGCTGCCAGCCCGTTGCCAGCCCCGGGGCTGTCGGCGTGGGCCCCCGGGCCTGCAGGGCCGCCAGATGGTGCAGCCAGCGCCGGCCGATGCCCGTTTCAAAGCCGGTGCTGAGCATCCGGCGCGGCACGCCCCGCTCCAGCTCGGCCAGCAGCGGCCGGGGATCCCCCTCCTGGCTCGGACGGCGCACCTGCCAGCCCTGCCAGCGGCCGCGCAGGGCGGGAAAGCGCTGCAGCGATTCATCGAGGGCCACGGGCAGACGGGCCGCCAGGGCCTCCAGGCCCTCCTGGTCGGCGGGATCCAGCGGCTGCTCCAGCCACTCCAGCCGGGGGTCGTGCTCGAGCCGCTCCGCCCAGGCCGTCGCCGTGGCCCGATCCCAGCCGCCGTTGGCATCCAGCCGCAGACCCACACCAGCCGGCAACCGGGCCAGCAGCTGCTCCAGCAGGCGCAGCTCCTCGGCAGCGCCGGTGGCGGCCACCTTCCACTTGAGCGCCGGTCTGGGCACCACGCCACCGCCACCACCGCCATCACCACCGCCGCCCCCATCACCAGCCAGGCCGGCCAGCCAGGCCTCCAGGGCCGGCAGCATCGCCGCCCCGGCCGGCAGCAGCCCTGCCGGGGCCGGGGCCTCCAGCCAACCGCAGCCCCCGGCAGCCCGGGCCGGCAAGCCGTCGAGTTCGGCCAGGGCGGCGCCGAGGCCGAAGCCGAGCGCCGGGGGCAGGGAAGGCAGCAGCACCTCCAGCTCGGCCCGCTCGCGCGAATCCCCCAGAGCGGCCAGCGCCCCCTGGCAACGGCGGTGCTCCGCCTGGCCCCCCTCCAGCTCCAAAGGGGCCACCTCGCCCCAGCCCAGCCGACCCTCGCGCTCCTCCTGGAGCTGCAGCAGCCAGCCGCGGCGCTGGCTCAGCGCTCCGCGGGCGGTATGCAGGGGCCTGGCGAGGCGGAAGCGAAACGGGCGCCAGGCGAGGGTCAGCCGGCCGCTCGCCATCACCGCCAGGCCGCCGCCAACCAGGGCCGGATCGCCAGCCCGAAGGCCAGGCCCAACCCACTCAGGGCCTGAAAACGCAGGGCCAGAAACTTGCTGCCGATGATCCGTTCCGGCTCGTCGTGGTGGTGCTGCAGGAGCTGGATCAAGGCCCGGGCCGGCGGCAGGCCGATGGCCCCGAGCAGGGCCGAAAGGGGCCACCAGCCGAACAGCACCGGTGCCCACTGCAGGGCCAGGCTGGCGGCCACGAACCAGGGGATCAGGCCCGCCGCCCGTTCACTGCCGAGCCGCACCACCGGTGAACGCTTGCCGTGGGCGGCATCCTCCTCCACCTGGTGGAAATGGGAACAGAACAGCACCAGGGTGGTGGCCAGCGCCGGTCCACTGCCGAGCAGCAGGGCCTGGCTCCAGGGGATCGCCGCCCCCTGCCCCGCCGCCGCAGCCGGCGCCAGGGCCAGCAGGGCCGCCGCCGTGGCGCAGGGGCCGAAGGCCAGCCAGCACAACGGCTCCCCCAGGCCCCGGTAGCCAAGCCGGAACGGCGGGCCCTGATACACGTACCCCAGGCCGCAGCAGGCGAGCACCAGCGCCAGCACCGCTGGACTGCTGCGCAAAGCCACCAACGCCATCAGGGCCAGGCCGCCCACCAGGCAGCCATTGGCGAGCCGCGCCACCCGATCCCTGCGGCCGGTGAGATTGACCACCGAGTGGGGCTTGCCCAGGGCATCCACCCCCGTGTCGGCATCGAACACGTCGTTGGCGAGGTTCTCCCATGCCAGCAGCAGTACGGCGGCCAGGAGAAACAACAGCAACTGGTCGAGCCGCAGCGGCAGTCCCTGGCCCAGGCGCCAGCCGGCCGCCAGCAGCACCGGCATCACCGCCACGGCGTACATCGGCCACTTGATCGCCGCCTTCCACAGGCGCCGCCGATCCGCGGGCGCCGCCGCCTCGAGGCCGGAAACGGCGTAACGGCTTGCGACGACCTGATGCTCGGACATGGCAGACGCAGCCGGCGGAAGGAGAAAGACCCATACATTTGAGCAGCCTTCCGAGCGGCCCCGAAGCTCCAGCCGGTGCAGCCCCCTTCGTCCTTCCCCGATCTGCTCTCCGAGGCTGCCGCCGCGGCGCGGCGGCTGGAGCTCGACGCGGCCGCACGCCAGGACGATGAAGGGGTGCTCAGCCTGGCCATCCCGCTGGCCAGCCTCGATCCCCTGGTCCTGCTGCCCCAGCTCGACAGCCCGGCACCGGCGACAGGCCACGGATTTCGCTTCCTCTGGGATGGGGCCCCGGGCCTCAGCATCGCCGCCTGCGGGAGCTGCAACAGCCTGGAGCTGAGCGGGCCGCGCCGCTTCGAACTGGCCCAGCGGTTCAGCAGCCTCAGCCTCAGCCGGCTGGCCGGCGTGCCGGCGCAGACGCCGCCGCTGGCGCGGCCCCGGGTGCTGCTGGCCTTCGCCTTCTTTGACAGCCCCCTGCAGCTGGGCCGCGGTGCCGCCGGGGTGCATGCGGTGCTGCCGCGCTGGCAACTGAGCCGCCAGGGGAATCAGTGCTGGCTGCGGCTGCAGCGCAGCCTGGGGGGAGAGGTGACCCCGCGCAGCATCGCCGAAGAGCTGTGGGAAAAGGCCCGCCAGCTCGAACAGGTGGCCGGGCCCGCCGCTCCGCCCCTTCCCTTCCCGCCGGCCCCGGCGCTGGCGATCCAGCACGGCACCGGCTGGCAATGCGGCTATCGCAACGCGGTGGAGCAGGCCCTGACCCTGGTGGAGCAGGGGGAGCTGCGCAAACTGGTGCTGGCGGTGCGTCAGGAGCTGCAGCTCTCCGCCAGCCTCGATCCGCTCACCCTGCTGGCCCAGCTGCGCCGCAGCCAGCCGGGCAGCTGCCGCTTCCTCTGGCAGCACTCGCCGGCAGAGGCCCTGCTGGGGGCTTCCCCGGAGCGGCTGCTTACCGTGCGCCAGGGCCGGCTGCGCAGCGATGCCTTGGCCGGCACGGCGCCCCGCGGCGAACAGGCGGCGGCCCTGCTGCGTTCGCAGAAGGATCGCCATGAACACGAGCTCGTGGTCGAAACGATCACGACGGTGCTGCAGCGGGCGGGCCTGCGACCCCAGCGGCCGCGCCATCCCCGCCTGGCCCGCCATGGCTCCCTGGTGCATCTCCACACGCCGATCACCGCCGACCTCCAGGGCCAGAGCCCCCTGGCCGTGGCCGAAGCCCTCCATCCCACCCCGGCGGTGGCCGGGCTGCCCCGCCGGGAGGCGATGGCCTGGCTGCGCAGCCTGGAACCGTTCGAGCGGGGCCATTACGCCGCGCCGATCGGCTGGATCGACAGCGAGGGGGACACCGACCTGCGGGTGGCGATCCGCAGCGGCACCCTGCGGGGCCAGCGGCTCGAACTCACCGCCGGAGCCGGCATCGTGCAGGGATCGGTGCCGGAGCGGGAGCTGGAGGAGGTGGCGCTGAAGCTGGAGGTGCTGCGCCAGCAGCTCACGCCCGAGGCCGCCGGCCGCAGCTCGGATCTGATCAGGCGCTGAGCCGTTCGATCGTCTGATCGGCGAGGGGCTGGCCCCCCAGCCGCTCCACCTCCCGCACCCCGGTGGGGCTGGTCACATTGATCTCGCTGAGGCGGCCATCGATCACGTCGATGCCCACGAAGAACAGGCCTTCGGAGCGCAGCACCGGTCCGATCTCGGCACAGATGCTGCGCTCCACCTCGCTCAGCCCGGAAGCCTGCGGCGAGCCGCCCACCGCCAGGTTGCTGCGGAACTCCCCACCGGCGGGCACCCGGTTGACGGCGCCGAGCGGATCCCCATCCACCAGCAGGATGCGCTTGTCGCCGGCCCGCACCCCCGGCAGGAAGGCCTGCACCATCACCGGCAGCTGTTGCTGGGCGGTGACCAGTTCGAGCAGGGCCCGCAGGCCGGGGGTGCCGGCGGCGGCGAACACCACGCCCTGGCCGGCCCTGCCCCCGAGCGGCTTGAGCACTACTTCCCCATGCTCGGCCGTGAAGGCGGCGAGCTGCTCCACCCGACTGCTCACCAGGGAGGGGGCCATCAGATGGCTGAACCGCAACGAGCCGAGCTTCTCGTTCCAGGCCCGCAGGGAAGCGGGGCGATTGAGCACCCGCACGCCGCGCCGCTCCGCCAGTTCGAGCAGATGGGTGGCGTAAAGGTAGGCCTCATCCACCGGCGGGTCCTTGCGCATCCAGACCCAGCGGAAGCGATCGAGCGGCACCAACCGGGCTTCCCCCAGCTGGAACCAGGGTTCAGGCACCTTCCAGCCAGCGGCATCCGACTCCATCGCGGCGAGCTCCACCGGCTGGGCCCACGCCCAGGCGGCATGGCCCGCCGTCGGGGAGGCCGAAGACGACGACAGGGGAGCCGCCGCCGCGGAAAGATCGGCCGGACAGCACACCCATACGGCCTGGCCTGCCCGCTGGGCCGCCTGCATCAGGGCAACGCTCGAATCCTTGGCGGGATTCAGGCGGGCAATCGGATCGATGACGAAGAGATGTTCCCCCTGAGTCTGGATTCCAGGGGCCTCACCGGAGGCCTCGATGGGGCGGCTCAAGGCGGGAAGGCTCAGTCGACAAGACCCAGCATGACATCGAGCTCCCCGGCGCTGTCGAGCACATGGAGCTCATCACAGCCGCCGATGCCGCGCCCGCCGATGAAGATCTGAGGCACGCTGGTGCGCCCATTGGAACGCCTGATCATGACCTCCCGCTGGAAATCATCATTATCGAGAAGATATTCGTTGTAAGTAACCCTTTTTCTGTCCAACAATCCCTTTGCCCGGATGCAATAGGGGCAGAATCTGGTTGTATAAATATCTACCTTGACCGGAGCCCTCTCCAGAACAAGGTCATTCAACGGTGATTCGCTCGCCATGACTACACCAAATTTTCCGCTGCATCAGCGCACGGCAATCTAGCCACCGGGGCGGGAAACTGCAGATAATCCGCAAATACCATGCAGAACAAGTGCAAACCTGCCCCTGGCGATCGCCAGGGGCCAGGAAGCTGTTCTCCGCTGCAGGCGGGTTCGGTCGGGTACGGTCGGGAAAGTGATGGCGCCTGCCGTGCTCGACCTCACCGACTTCAAGCGCGACCTTTCCGAGCTCACCGACCGCCTGGGCCATGCCCAGGACTGTCTTTGACGTACCGGCCCTGAAAGCCCGCCAGCAGGATCTGGAGCAGCTGGCCTCCCAACCCGACTTCTGGGACGACCAGAAAGAGGCCCAGGCGAAGATGCGCCAGCTGGATGAGGTGAAGGCCCAGCTGGAGCAGCTCGACCGCTGGCGCACGGCGGTCGAGGACGGCCGCGCCAGCCTCGAGCTCTACGACCTCGAGCCCGACGACGATCTGCTCCAGGAGGCCGACGCCGGCCTGAAGAAGCTCAGGGCCGACCTCGACCGCTGGGAACTGGAGCGGCTGCTCAGCGGCACCTACGACAAGGAAGGGGCCGTGCTCAGCATCAATGCCGGTGCCGGCGGCACCGACGCCCAGGACTGGGCCCTGATGCTGATGCGCATGTACACCCGCTGGGCCGAGGACCACGGCATGAAGGTGACCGTGGACGAACTCAGCGAGGGCGAGGAAGCGGGCATCAAGAGCTGCACGATTGAGATCGAGGGCCGCTACGCCTACGGCTATCTCCGCAACGAGAAAGGCACCCATCGGCTAGTGCGGATCTCGCCGTTCAACGCCAACGACAAGCGCCAGACCAGCTTCGCCGGCGTGGAGGTGATGCCCAAGCTGGAGGAGGAAGTGAAGCTCGACATCCCCGACAAGGACCTGGAGATCACCACCTCCCGCTCCGGCGGTGCCGGCGGCCAGAACGTCAACAAGGTGGAGACGGCCGTGCGCATCCTCCACATCCCCACCGGCCTCGCCGTGCGTTGCACCCAGGAGCGCTCCCAGCTCCAGAACAAGGAGAAGGCGATGGCCCTGCTGATGGCCAAGCTTCTGGTGATCGCCCAGGAGCAGCGGGCCTCCGAGATCGCCGACATCCGCGGCGACATCGTGGAGGCGGCCTGGGGCAACCAGATCCGCAATTACGTCTTCCATCCTTACCAGATGGTGAAGGATCTGCGCACCGGCGAGGAAACCACCGATGTACAGGGCGTGATGGACGGAGATCTGGATCCCTTCATCCAGTCGCTGCTGCGCCAGGGAGTGGAAGTGGGTGCGGAGGCCTCGTCATGAGCGACGACAGCCCCCGCCCGGCGGAGATCCAACCCGAACCCGGCGCCAGCTTCGTGAAGCTGGCCATGCGCAACATGGTGCGCAAGGGCCGCCAGAGCCTGGTTCACTTCGGGCTCACGGCCCTGGGCCTGGTGGGGTTTCTGGTGCTGATCGCCTGGCTGGGCCGCCCCCAGCTGCCGGGCGGCTGATCGATGGCCGAGCTCGTTGCTGAACCGCTCAACCAGGATCTGCCCGATCTGGATCTGGCCTTCGAGGCCGAGGACGGCCTGCCCATCCCCCTGGGCGCCGCGGCCGGCACCCTGGCCCATCCGCTTCACGGCGCCGAGTTGTGGCATGGCGTGCTGGCCAGCTGGCTGGCCGCTCTGGTCGCCGAACTGCCCGAGGAGTTGCGCTCGCCTGCCTACAGCCTCGGCCTGAGCCTGGTGGGAGATGCCGAGATCGCCGAGCTCAACCAGGACTGGCGCGCCAAGGAGGGTCCCACCGACGTGCTCGCCTTCGCCGCCCAGGAGGAAGGGCTTGAGGACGCCCCCCCGATGCCCCTTCCCGCCGATCTCGAGGAGGACGACCTCTGCCCCCTGGAGCTGGGCGACATCGTGATCTCCCTGGAGACGGCCGCCCGCCAGGCCGCGGAGCAGGGCCACGACCTCGAGCGGGAACTGCTGTTCCTGGCCTGCCACGGCCTGCTGCACCTGCTGGGCTGGGACCATCCCGACGAGGCCAGCCTGGCGGCGATGCTGGCCCGCCAGGAAGAATTGCTGGCGGCACACCAGCAATTCCCCACGACCGCCCACCAGGAACGATTCATCCCGACCTGACGGGACTAAGGTGCCGAATCACAGGTGGATTGGTTCGCGCCAATGCCGATGGTCGTCCGTGACGATGGCTCCCTACCGGACGATGGCTCCCTACCGCCCCGCCCGCCGCTGCGCGAAGTGACCAACGAGGTGCATCTCCGGGGGCGGCGGTTGCGGGCAGGGGCGTGGAAGGTGGCCGGCGACCTGCCGGCCAGTTTTCGCTACGCCGCCCAGGGGCTGGCCTACGGCTTCGCCAGCCAGCGCAACTTCCGGATCCATGTGTTCACCGGCCTTGTGGTCTTCGGGCTGGGGCTGTGGCTCGGGCTGAGTCCGGACCGCATGGCGGTGCTGGTGCTGACGGTGGCGGCGGTGCTGGTGCTGGAGCTGCTCAACACCGCCACCGAGGCGGTGGTGGATCTGGCGATCGGCCGCCAGTTCCACCCCCTCGCCCGCATCGCCAAGGACTGTGCCGCCGCCGCCGTGCTGGTGGCGGCGCTTTCCTCGCTGATGATCGCCCTGCTCTTGCTGGTGCCGCCGCTGTGGCACAGGTTTGCGGGCTGAAGGCTTGAATGGCTGCACCTGACCCGGCCGGGCGGCGCCATGTTCCTGGTTCTCGACAACTACGACAGCTTCACCTTCAACCTGGTGCAGTACCTGGGCGAACTTGCCGCTACCCATCCCCTGGCGGCCGACCTGCGGGTGGAACGCAATGACGCCCTCAGCCTCGAGCAGATCCGGGCCCTGCAGCCGGCCGCGATCCTGATTTCGCCTGGCCCCGGGGATCCCGACCAGGCCGGGGTCTGCCTGGAGGTGCTGCGGGAACTGGGCCCCAGCGTGCCGATCCTGGGGGTGTGCCTGGGGCACCAGGCCCTGGCCCAGGCTTACGGCGGCCGGGTGGTGCGGGCCCGCGAGCTGATGCACGGCAAGACCTCACCGGTCCACCACGAGGGGCAGGGGGTGTTCGCCGGTCTCCCCAACCCGTTCACCGCGACGCGCTACCACAGCCTGATCGCCGAAAGGGAAAGCCTGCCGGCATGCCTGGAGGTGACGGCCTGGCTGGAGGACGGCACGATCATGGGGCTGCGCCACCGGGAGTATCCGCACCTGCAGGGGGTGCAGTTCCATCCCGAAAGTGTGCTCACCGAGAGCGGCCACGCCCTGCTGGCCAACTTCCTGCAGGAAGCGGCCGCCCAGCGCTGCTAGCTTCGCGCCCGAACCTCAGGGCCTCCGGCCACCGACACCCCATGGCTCTGGCGCAGGTGGGCTTCGCCCGGCAGGGAATTCAGGCTTGCATGGCGAATTCGGTGGCGAGCTCTGTGGCGAACTCTGTGACGGCGCTGACGGTGGGTCTGGCGGTGCTGGGAGCGGCGCCGGCCACCCCGGCGGCCGGTGGCGGCGTGACGATCACCAGCTACGGCCACAGCGCCCTGCTGATTCAGGGTGGCGGGGCCACGGTGCTGCTCAATCCTTTCCAGGCGGTGGGCTGCGCCGCGGGCCTGGCCGAACCGCGGGTG
This sequence comes from Cyanobacteriota bacterium, assembly GCA_046342815.1. Classification (GTDB taxonomy): domain Bacteria; phylum Cyanobacteriota; class Cyanobacteriia; order PCC-6307; family Cyanobiaceae; genus Cyanobium. The sequence continues at coordinate 14,196 of JBKDOV010000140.1, read as the reverse complement.
GCGGCCGACGTGATCCTGGCCAGCAGCCGCCTGCGCGACGAAGGCGCCCCGGTGGCCCGCGGCCGCCTGCTGGTGAATCCCGGTTCCTACCGGGTGGCCGGCCTGCAGATCGAGGGCATCGGCGCCCCCCACGACCGGGTGGGAGGACGGCGTTTCGGTTCCTCCACCCTCTGGCGCTGGAAGCAGGGAGGGCTGGAGTTCGCCCATCTGGGGGGGACTGCCGCCCAGCTGACTCCCTCCGATCGGGTGCTGCTCGGGCGTCCGGATGTGCTGGTGATCGGGGTGGGCGGCGGTGCCAAGGTGTACACCGGCAGTGAAGCGGCCGCGATGGTGCGGGAGCTGCAGCCCCGCCGCGTGATTCCGGTGCAATACGGCGGCGGGCCCAGCGCCAGCTGTGACCAGGGATCGGTGAAGCCGTTCCTGGAGGCGATGGCGGGCACCACCGTGCGCAAGGTGGGACGCAGCCTCAGCATCGCCCCGCCCGCCGGGGATCGCACCGTGATCGAACTGATGCGCTGATCAGAGCCCCTCGATCGTCCGGTAGGCGTTCCAGAACCGCTCCAGCTGCTCACGGGTGCCGAGGCTCACCCTCAGGGAGCCATCGATCAGGGGCTTGCCGGCCATCGAACGCACCAGGATGCCCGCTGCCCGCAGGGCCTCATCCACGGCGGCGGCCTCGCTGCGGGGCCACACCAGCAGATAGTTGCCGCCGGCGCAGTGGTACCGCACGCCCGCGGCGGCGAACTGCTCCAGTAGCCAGTCGCGGCCGGCCAGCACGCTGGCCACGTAGCCATCCACATAGGCCTGATCCGCCAGGGCGGCATGGGCGGCGGTGACGGCGAAGCTGTTGATGTCGTACGGGCCCGTGACCCGGCTGATCCGGTCGACCACGGCGGGATGGCCGATGGCGAAACCGATGCGCAGCCCCGCCAGGCCGGCGGTCTTGGCCAGGGAACGGAGCACCAGCAGGTTGGGATGGGCCGCGAAGGGATCGGCGCCCGCGTCCCGGGCCCGCTGCAGCAGCAGCGGCAGCACGCTGTCGCCGGTGAAGGCCTCGTAGAGCTCATCCACCACCACCAGGGTTTCCGGGGCGGCCGCCGCCAGCTCGAGGATCGGCTCGGGCGCCAGGCGGGTGCCGGTGGGGTTGTTGGGATTGCAGAGCAGCAGCAGCCTGGGCTGGCTCCCGCCGCCCCCCCCCTGCAGCGCCGTGCGGATCGCCGCCAGCGGGAAGGCGAACTCCGGCCCCTCGTAGGGGATCGCCTCAATCTCCATGCCCTGCATCTGGGCGCAGGGGGTGTAGTAGCCGAAGGTGGGACTGGTGGTGAGCAGGCGATCGCCGGGGGCGCCATAGGCCTGAAACACCGCATGGATGGCCGCATCCACGCCGTTGAACAGGCCGATCTGCTCAATCCGGAGGGTGGGCAGCCCTGAAGGACGCCGAAGGAGCGATGCCGCGGCGGAGATCGACCCCGGCACTGCCAGCAGCGAAGCCACCACCGCCTCCCGCAGTCCGTCGTATTCCGGATAGATGGCGTAATGGTCGGCAGGGATGGCGCGGATGGCCTCCACCACCTTCGGGCTGGGGCCCACCGTGTTCTCGTTGAAATCCAGCCGCAGCAGGCCTCGGCGCCCTTCCAGAGGGGCGCTGTAGGCCTGCAGGCTTTCCACCTCGGGCCGGGCCGGAGGCACCTGCGGTGCGAGGGCATCATCCATCCCCTGACGCTAGGCCGCAGCGCCCGTGGAGATCAAAACGGAGCAGCGTGCCTAGCCACGGTCAGGGCGTAGGGCCGCCCCGGCAGCGGATCGATGAAGCGGCAGCCCTCGGCAGCGGCCGCCACCAGCGCCGCCGCCTCCTCGAGGCTGCCCTGCACCTGCAGCCAGCCGGCCAAGGCGCCGCTGAAACGCACGTCCCCACCGGTGGTGCTGGCCAGCACCACCGCGGGACGAAAGCGTCGCAACAGGGCCGGCAGGGCGCTTCGGCCGCGCACGAAGGCACCGGCCACTGGCAGGCCCACATCGATCACCGGTGTGATCACCGCCGTGAGCGTCCGCTCCGGCAGATCAGCGGCCGGAAAGCCGTGCGGCTCCAGATAGAGACTGCCAGCGGCATGATCGAACAGCCAGCCGTTCTCGATCTGGGGCACCGCCGCGCCTGCGGTGGCCGTGATCAGCAGATCGCCGTGGGCTTCGCGCTCATTCGGTCGCAGGGGGATCACCCGCTCGAAGCCCAACTGCCGAGCCCGTCGCGCCGCCGATGGCGAGCCCAGCACCGGCAAATCCCGGGGCAGCAGTGCCAGGCTGCGAGGATGGCAGTGATCAGGCAGCCCCTGGCTGAGCAGCAGCAGATCGATCGACTCCGGCACCGGCTGCGGAGAGGCCAGCTCACCCTTCAGCAGCCAGTCGCCAGCACCGAATTGCAACGGGCCGCAGAACCATGGATCCACCAGCACCTGCAGATCCCCGAAGCCCAGAAGCCAGCCGTTGGCGCCCAGATAGGTAGCGGTGAGCTGTGGGGGAGCCATCAGGCGCAGCAGGCAGTGGCCGACAGCCTGGCGCAGGCCGGCGTGGCTCGCGCTGAGCCGCTCACATCCGCTCCAGCGTCGGTATCCCCAGCAGGCCGAGCCCCTGCTTCAGGGTGTCGGCCGTGAGGCGGCAGAGGGCCAGCCGTGATCCCCGCGCCGCAGGCGGGGCCTTGAGCACCGGCACCTGGTCGTAGAACCGGTTGAACACCTGGCTGAGTTCGAAGAGATAGGTGCAGAGCCGGTTGGGCAGCAGTTCCTCCTCCACCTCGGCGATCACCGCATCGAAGCCCAGCAGATGGCGCACCAGGGCCCACTCCTGGGGTTCGCTGAACTGCAAGCCACCGCCGTCGGCCTCGACCTCCCCGGCTGAACCGGCTTGGGCGGTGCGTCCATCCGCCATGGGATCCGTGACCCCACCGCCCGGGGAGGCATCCGGGACACCGCCTCCCTCGAGATCGCCCCCCCTGCGGGCGATGCCGGCGATGCGCACCACCGCATAAAGCAGGTAGGGCGCCGTGTTGCCCTGCAGGGCGAGCATCCGGTCGAAGCTGAACTGGTAGTTGGTGGTGCGGTTCTGGCTGAGGTCGGCATATTTCACCGCCGCCAGCCCCACGGTTGTGGCCACGTGGCGGATGAAGGCCTCGTCCTCCTCACGGCCCTCTTCCGCCAGACGGCGGCGCAGATCGGCATCGGCCCGTTCCACCGCCTCATCCAGCAGATCCCGCAGGCGCACCGTGTCGCCGGCGCGGGTCTTGAGCTTCTTGCCGTCCTCGCCCTGCACCAGCCCGAAGGGCACGTGCTCCAGGCGAGCCCCCTCAGGGATCCAACCGGCCCGGCGGGCCACCTGGAACACACCGGCGAAGTGATTGGCCTGGCCGGCATCGGTCACATAGATGACGCGGCGGGCGCCATCGCCCTCCGGCGCCGCCGCGAAGCGGTAGCGGATCGCGGCCAGGTCGGTGGTGGCGTAATTGAACCCCCCATCGCTCTTCTGCACGATCACGGGCATCGGCTTGCCCTCCTTGCCGCTCACCCCCTCCAGGAAGACGCAGCGGGCGCCGTCGTCGGTGACCAGCAGACCGGTGGTCTCCAGATCGGAGACGACAGCCGCCAGATAGGGGTTATAGAACGACTCCCCACGCTCACCGAGGCGGATGTCGAGGCGGTCGTAGATCCGCTGGAACTCGCGCCGGCTCTGGTCACAGAGCAGTCCCCAGGCCTTGAGCGACACCGGATCGCCACCCTGCAACTTCACCACCTCCTCGCGGCTGGCGGTCTGGAAGGCTTCGTCCTCATCGAAGCGGGCCTTGGCCTGGCGGTAGAAGGCCACCAGATCGCCCAGGTCCACCGCATCGGCGGTGTCGAGAGCTTCCGGAGCCACCTGCTTGAGGTGGGTGATCAACATGCCGAACTGGGTGCCCCAGTCGCCCACATGGTTGAGCCGCAGCACCGGATGACCGCGGAACTCCAGCACCCGCGCCAAGGAGTCGCCAATGATCGTGGAGCGCAGGTGCCCCACGTGCATCTCCTTGGCGATGTTGGGGCTGGAGAAATCGACGATCACCGGCGCTGCTGCCGCCCCGCCGGCAGCAGCGGCTTCCTCGGCCACACTGGGCACCCCCAGCCTCGGATCGCCGAGCCTGGCCCGCACCTCCTGGGTCAGCGTCTCAGGCCGGAGGGTGAGGTTGATGAAGCCCGGGCCGGCGATCTGGGGCTCCAGGCACAGGGCGGCGAAGGCCGGATCGGTCTGGAGCTGCTCCACGATCGCCGTGGCCAGGGCGCGGGGGGGCTGGGCCAGGGGTTTGGCCAGGGGCAGGGCGCCGTTGGCCTGGAAATCCCCGAATTCGGGCTTGGAGGCGGGCGCCAGCTGGGGATCGAGACCATGGCCAGCCTGGCGGGCGGCAGCCGCCGCCTCCGGGAAGGCCCTCTCCATGGCGGCCTGCAGCTGGCCGTTGAGGACATGGAGGATCGACAGCATGGGCAGGGAAACCGCTGCAGCGGCCGGCACTGACTCCGATCATCCCTCTCCGCGCTCCCGCCCCAACGGGCCGCCGCCGGCACCTGGTTCCTGAAGACAACTGAAGGCGCAGAGGCGGCGCCGAGGCCGGATCGCCGCGGAAGGCCTCCTCACCACTCTTTCCGGCCCGAAGCCCCCTCTTTTCTCCTGGCGCCGACGAAAAGCCAGTGACCGCAAGGCGCGGGCTCGCCCTGGCGCCGGCCGAACTTCAGAAAGCCTCCAAAAACCGGATCCATAGCGAGCCGGCCTTCACCACACGCTCACCCCAGACCAGCCCGTTCCCCAGATTAGATAAAGCAATTCACAGCAAATACCCTCCAAAAAGCTTCACCGAACCGGAAGCTATTTGCACTGGAAAGAATGTCTTAATCGGCCGAAGATATGTACAGAAAGAGACCCGAGAGCGGCCATGACCTCCTCTACTACCACTACTTCCTCCTTCAACTTCCTGCTCGAAGGTCCTGAAGTCTCCCGCCATCGCAACTTCAACGACTCCCTGCTCACCGCCAGTGACGCCATCAGCGTCGCGGTGACCCGGGAAGCCGCCAACGCCTCCACTCCTGGCCCCGCCTTCGCCGCGGCTGGCACGGTCGCCGCCCCCGCAGCCGCTGAGATCCGCCTCTCCCTGGAAGCGACCGCCGGAACCATCGGCAGCCACGAACTGCTGAGCACCGCCACTGCAGGCAAGGCCTCCACGGCAGACGCCGCCGCCGACTCCGACCCAGCCACCGCCTCAGCCCGCAGCAGCGCCGGTTGCCTCTGCCCGGTGTGCTCCCAGCTGGCGGTGCAGAACGCCGAAGTGGAAACCCTGGAAGCCGCCGGGGCCACCACCAGCACCGATTCCACCAGCATCACCCTCGGCACCACGCTGGATCTGGCCAAAACCTTCGCGCTGCACAGCAACCCCACCGCCAACCACACGATCTATCTCGACTTCGACGGCTACAACATCGCCAGCACCCCCTGGGAGAACGGTGGTGCCCTGAGCCTGAAGCCCTTCTATACCGATCTCACCACCGCCACCACCCAGACGGAGATCCAGCGCATCTGGCAACGGGTGGCCGAAGATTTCGCCCCCTTCAATGTCAATGTCACCACCCAGCAGCCGAATGTGGAGGATCTCCGCAAGAGCGGCACCGGTGACACACGCTGGGGTCTGCGGGTGGCCTTCACCTACAACACCAACCAGCTCACCGGCCTGGCGATCGCCAATGCCGGCGGCGGGGGCACCGCCTACTACGACAGCTTCAACTGGAGCACCGACGATGTGGCCCTGGTGTTCAACCGTGGCGAATACTCCGCCGCCGCCACCGCCAGCCACGAAACGGGTCATGCTCTCAACCTGACCCACGACGGCGGCAGCTACGGCAGCAACGCCGAGTACTACGAAGGCCACGGCGGCACCGTGGAAACCAGCTGGGGCACGATCATGGGCGCCCCCTACATCAACGCCGACGAGAACGTCACCACCTGGAGCAAGGGCGACTACATCGGCGCCAACAACAAGCAGGACGATCTCTCCGTCATCACCACCGGCAACGGCTTCTCCTACCGCGCCGATGATTTCGGCAACAGCCTCGCCACCGCCCAAGCGGTGTCCGGCGTCAGCTTCAGCGAGTTCGGCGTGATCGAACGCACCAGCGACGTGGATGTGTTCCGCTTCGACACCGGCGCCGGCAATGTGACCCTCTCGCTCACCAATGCCTGCCGCGTGTTCGCCGCCGATGGTCTGGGGGGCTTCACCACCGACTACCTGGCCGCCCGCGGCGCCAACCTCGACATCTCCGCCAATCTCTACCGCGCCGATGGCACCCTGGTGGCCACCAGCAATCCGGTGGACCTGCTTTCCGCCAGCTTCAACCTCAACCTCGACGCCGGCAGCTACTACGTTTCGGTGGACGGCATCGGCGTCGGCGATCCCTTCGCCAGCACCCCCACCGGCTACACGGAATACGGCAGCCTCGGCCAGTACCTGTTCAGCGGCACGGTCGTGGGCACGACCACCCCGGTGGTGCCTGCCGGCCTGGTGCTGACCAGCGGCAGCCTCAACACCACCGAGGCCGGTGGCACCGCCAGCTTCAGCCTCAGCCTGGCCACCGCCCCCACCGCCGACGTGGTGGTGAGCTTCGCCAGCAGCGACACCACCGAGGTGGGCGCCCCCGCCTCCGTGACCTTCACCGCCACCAACTGGTCCACCGCCCAGACCGTGACCCTGGTGGGCCTGGACGACACCCTGGTGGACGGCAACCAGACAGCCACGATCCAGATCATCAGCAGCAGCAGCGATGCTGTCTACAACGCCCTGGCCCCCTCCAGCCTGAGCGTCACCAACGCCGACAACGACACCCTGGTGGCCACCAACAGCGTTGCCGCCAGCGGCAGCCTGGTGAACGGCGTCACCTACACCTCGGCTCCGGTGGTGAGCGGGCTGGTGGCAGCCACCGCCACCAGCGACGACCAGCGCCAGGTGATCACCGAAGGGCTGATGACCAGCGGCGGCGGCAAGCAGGCCAAGAGCACCAGCGCCCTGCAGTCCTACGTGTGGTCCTTCAACAACCTGCAGAACGCCAGCCAGTTCAGCTTCGAGGGCTTCCGCTCCGCCAACAGCGAAACCGACAACTTCAAGCTGGAGGTTTCCACCAACGGCGGCAGCACCTGGAGCACCCTGCTCACGGTGAGCAACACCACCGAAGCCACCTCCACGGTCGCCCTCGCCACCCCGATCACCGGCTCCGCCCAGGTTCGTGTCCTCGACACCAACCGCACCGGCGGTTCCACCCAGCGCGACAGCCTCTACGTGGATCAGCTGCTCTTCTCCGGCAACACCGTGCAGGCCGCCCGCGCCTTCGACACGATCACCGGCAGCGGCGGCAACGGCCAGGGCAGGACCGTCAAGGCGAACACCAGCCTCGACAACGCCGAGATCACCCCGTTCGCCGGCCAGCTGCTGGGCGGTGGCTCGGTGGAGCCCATGGGCCAGAACCTCTCCCCCTTCCTCGCCGCCGCCAACCCTGCTGCCCCCTGGCTGCTGAACGGCCAGTCGCTGCTCTGATCAGCAGGCACGCGCTCGGATCCTTTCTCTCCTCTCTCTTCTCTTTCTCCTCTTTCTGCCAGCCCCGGCGACCCCGGGGCTGTTCTGCTGGCCCCACCCCCGGCCCCTCAGACGAGGAACACCTCGAACCGCATGCTCAGATCAAGCCAGGCGCTGCGCGTCACCGGCGCACTGGTGGAGATCAGATCGATGCCGGTGGCGGCATAGGCCCGCAGCCGCCCGGGCTGCACCCCGGAAGCCTCCAGCACCACGGCCCTGCCCTGGGCGGCGGCCAGCTGGCGCAGCCTGGGCACCAGGGCCTGCAGCCGTTCCGGCTCAAATTCATCCAGCAGCACCGCATCGGCCCCGGCCCGCAGCGCCGCTTCGGCCTCCTGCTCCGTTTCGGCCTCCACGATCACCCGGGCCGGCCACGGGCTCGCCGCCCGCACGGCGGCGATGGCGCCGGTCACCCCACCGGCCCAGGCCAGGTGGTTTTCCTTGAGCATCGCCGCATCGTCGAGCCCAAGCCGGTGGTTCACCCCACCGCCGCAGCGGACGGCGTACTTCTCCAGCACCCGCAGCCCCGGGCTGGTCTTGCGGGTATCGGCCAGGCGCACGCCGCTTCCTTCCAGCTCCGCCACCAGGGCGGCGGTGGCGGTGGCGATGCCGGACAACCTCATCGCCAGATTGAGGGCGGTGCGCTCCCCCGCCACCAGGGCGGCGGCGCTGCCTTCGAGTTCGAGCAGCCGCTGCCCCTGCCGCACCGGCTCCCCTTCGGCCACCAGCAGCCGCACGGCGACATCGGGATCCAGCAGGCGAAACAGGGGCTCCACCAGCACCCCGCCGCAGAAGCGGCCTTCCTGCTTGGCGATCCAGTGGGCCCGGCCGCTGCGCCCCCGCAGGGCGGGGGCGGTGAGGTCGCCGCGACCGAGATCCTCGGCCAGCCAGGCGCCCAGCTGCTCCAGCAGCCCAGGGGTGAACGCAAGCGAGGGGGAGTAAGCCGTCACGGCGATGCCGTCCCAGGGGAGGCGGGAATCGCCCCATGATCAACGCTGGCCGGCCGGACCGTCACTTGCCGATGCAGAAACGGGCGAACACCCGATCCAGCACCGCCTCGCTCACCTCCTCGCCGGTGATCTCCCCGAGGGCGCGCACGGCGACGCGCAGATCGATCGTCCAGAAATCCCAGGGCAGCTGCTGGGCGGCGGCCTCCAGGCTGCGCTCCAGGGAAAGGGCCGCCTCGGCGGCCAGCTGGCGTTGGCGGCCGTTGAGCGCCACCTGAATCCCCTGCAGATCGCCGGCGCCGCAACAGCGCAGCAACCGCTGCACCAGCGCATCGCGGCCGGCCCCCTCCAGGGCACTGATCGCCAGATCGGCCGCGGGCAACGGCAATGGCTGATCCGGCGCCAGATCCCGCTTGTTGCCCACCACCAGCAGCGGCACGGCGGCCGGCACCAGCTCTCGCAATGCCTGATCCTCCGGCGTCCAGCCGTCGCTGAGGTCGAACAGCAGCACCACCGCATCCGCCGCCGCCAGGGCTTCGCGGCTGCGGGCGATCCCGAGGCGCTCCACCGGATCGTCGGTGGAACGGATGCCGGCGGTGTCGAGCAGGGTGAGGGGCACGCCGTCGAGCACCAGGTCGCTTTCGAGCAGGTCGCGGGTGGTGCCCGGATGGTCGGTCACGATCGCCCGCTCCCTGCGGCTGAGCAGGTTGAGCAGGCTGCTCTTGCCCACATTCGGGCGACCGACGATCGCCACCCGCAGCCCCTCCCGCAGCAGCTCGCCCTGCCTCGCCTCCGCCAGCAGCTGCTCCAGGGCAGCCCGCACCGCCACCAGTTCCGCCACCACCGCCTCAGCGGGCAGGGGCGGCAGGTCGTCTTCAAAATCCACCCGGGCCTCCAGTTCGGCCAGCTGGTCAAGCAGCCGCTCCCGCAGCGCAGAGATCCGCCGCTGCAGCCCACCATCCATGCCGGCCATCGCCAGCTCGGCGGCCCGCCGGCTGCGGGCGGCGATCATCTCGCCGATCGCCTCCGCCCGGGTGAGATCGAGGCGCCCGTTGAGGAAGGCCCGCTGGCTGAACTCACCGGGGCCTGCCGGGCGGGCCCCGGCGGCCAGGGCGAGCTCCAGCACCTGCCGCACCGCCACCAGACCGCCGTGGCAGTGGAATTCCACCACGTCTTCGCGGGTGAAGCTGCGGGGAGCCCGCATCAGCAACAGCAGCGCTTCATCGAGCCGCGCTCCTGTGATCGGATCAACCACATGGCCGTAGAGCACCCGATGGCTGTCCCAGATCTGGTGGCCAGGGGCCCGGAACAGCCGACGACCGATGGGTTCAGCCAGGGGGCCGGAAAGTCGCACGATCGCCACGCTGCCCTGGGCCGGCGCCACCGCCGTGGCGATCGCCGCGATCGTGTCGACGGCAACAGGGGGGGAAGGGGAGCTGGCAGAGCCCACCGGGGGTAGCTGGCATTCGGCCTTCCAGTTTCCGACCCGGTGGGCCCGAGGCAGAGCCGGACCCCGGGGCGCCGAAAGGTCAGGTCTCGGTGAAACCGGGGAAGACCATCAGATCGATGTGGCCGCCACTGGGCTGACGCCACTCCCGGAACTCGGCGGCCAGAGCCCTTTGCTCCTGGGCTAGAGACTGGGCTTCGAGGTCCTGCAGGCGCTGGTGCACCAGATCCAGGGTGTTGTCGATCAGCTGGGCGGCCTGTTCGGAAGTCATGGGCGCGACGGCGAAGAACGTTTCCTTGATGGGCTTGGTTCTAAGGGACGTCTGTGGGGCGGGTTGTAGTCACTGACACGGCCCCTTGGGGCTGTGGGCGGATGCTCACGCAAGCTTCAGGGACCGCTCCATCTCCTGCAGCACCACGTCGGTCACCAGCTTGATCCGATAACGGCAGGCCTGGGTTTCGGTGCAGTCGAAGGTTCGGTGCTCCCAGTACTTATTGCTGCCCGCCCCACCGCCGCAGACCCCGAAGTAATCGCACTCCCGGCGGCAGCGCTCCACCCCGGCGGCCATGTCGCGCTGCATGCGCTGGAACTTCTCGGTATTCACCACCGATTCCAGGCTGTTCTCGAGCACATTGCCGAGCACGAAATCACCATATTCCTCGGTTTGCACCGCCAGCATCTCGGGATCAAAGGTGGAGAAATCACCGCGGTGATCCACATTGAGGATCACAAACGGATTGTTCATGTCGGTGCGCTCCAGCCGTGCGTCGGCATAGGCAAGGGAGCAGATGAGGTCAAACTCCCGCAGCTGAAACTGCCCGCCCGAGGCGGCATTGAGCTGCCAGACACGCTCCAGGAACGCCCGATAGCGGCCCTCCAGCCCGGGGCGATCCAGGCTCGAGAGCCGATTCGCCCCCTCGGTTTCCTCCATGTTGAACCCCACTTCGGTGATGCCGTTCTCCAGGAAGAAGGAAACGATCTCGTCGGGATGGTCGAGCGATTCCTGGGTGAGAACGGCGATCACATGAAAGGGAATGTCGTGGCGCTGCAGCCAGCCGATGCCACGCATGGCGGCGGCATGGCTGCCCAGACCAGTGCGGGTCCGGCGATGGCGGTCGTGCAGGAAGGCAGGCCCATCCAGGCTCACCCCCACCTGGATCCGATTGCGCTGCAGGCACTCGCACCAGGCCTGATCGATCACCGTGGCATTGGTCTGCAGGCTCTGGGTGATCGTGATCGGCACGCCCGGGTGGCGGGCCAGGGCCGCCTCGATCCGCCGGCTGGCCTCGTCATAGAACGCACGGGGCATCGCCAGGGGCTCTCCCGCATGCCAGAGCAGGGTGAGCTCGGGCCCGACATAGGGACTTTCCAGCACCCGGTCGAGGATCGGATCCAGCAGTTCCGGGGGCAGCCGGCCCCGGTTGCCCCGGTCGGGGAGGTAGCAGTAGTCGCAGTCGAGGTTGCAGAAGGGCGTGGGCTGGACCACCAGCAACGAGAGGGGCCCGAACGGAACGGAACTCACCAGTTGCGGAACCCGACCCCGCCGGGCCTTGCATTGACAAACCCACCGCCGGGCCGGGCATTGACGAAGCCACCGCCGCCGTTCACAAAGTGTCCGGTGCCGTAATAGGGATGGTTGCTGAAGCCGCCGTAGTGCGGGGTATTCACCCAGCCACCACCGCGGCCGTTCACAAACCCGGCCGAGATCAACATCGACTCCTGGTCACCCGGCTGCCGCTGGCCCTCCTGCTCGCGCAGGGCCGCGGTGATCCGGCGCAATCTGGCTTCAATCGAAGGCTGGCTCTGGCCGCTGGCCAGGGTCGCGGGCAGCGGCGACGAGGTGGCCTGGGCGCTGGGGGCCCCGAGCGCCGAGAGCGCCAGCAGAAAGCCGAGCAGGGAGGTGCGGGAAGTGATCGACATGGGGAGGAGCTAGTTGACGGAAGACTTGGTGGCGCCGGCGGCCGGGAGCTGGATCTGCTCGTGGTTAAGCAGAACGGTCTGGAAATAGAGGCGGATCACTTCGGGAGGCAAGCCGAGAATGCCGCTGGGACCCACCCAGCGATCCACGGTGGCCACGGCGGTGGGATCACCGTTGAGATACCCCTGCAGCAACTTGGCGATCGCCAGATTCACCAGGTTGCGGAAGGTGGAATTGTTCTCCGGCAGGATGCAGCCCACCGCGTAGCGGGAGTAGGCCTCGTCGGGCACCAGCCCATATCCCTTGGCCGAGGTGTTGCGCAGGCTGGCGGCCAGCAGGATCGAATCCCCGGCCACGCCATCGACCTTGCCGGCCAGCAGGGCCTTCACGGCCGCATCCACACTGGTCATCGGCACCCTCACCGCTTTGGGCTGCAGGGCAGCGATCGTGCTCTCGCCGAGGGAACCCGCCACCACCCCGATCCGGCGGCCGGCCATCGACGCCGGGTAGCCATCGAGGCTGCCGGTGCGGGTGAGCAGCCGAATGCCGGAGAGGCTGTAGGGGAGGGAGAAGTCGACGAACATCTCGCGCTCCCAGGTGAACTGGGCGCCGCAGGAGAGGTCCACCTCCCCACGGCTCACCTGGCGGAAGGTGCTGGCCTGATCCTCACTCGGCATGTACGCCAGCTTCACGGGCTTGCCGAGATAGGCGGAGACCTCGGCGGCGATCAGGCGGGCCACATCCATGGAGTACCCCACCAGCTCCTTTCTGCCGTTGAGAAAGGAGTAGGGGCTGCCTGCCGCGGTGCCCCCCATCGTGAGCTCGCCGGTGCGGGCCACATGCTCGATCACCGTCTCGGCACGGGCCGGCAGGGGAACGACCCAGCCGCTGCCGAGGGTGGCCAGAGCCAGCAGGGCAACCACTCGAAACTGCACAGGCTTCGGCGCAAGGGTGAAGTGGTTCAAATCTGGCGAGCGAAACCGGAGGGGAACGGAACCGAGGTTTTTCTTAATTCCCTCCGCGGCTGCGCTGCCGCTGCCCGCCGCCTGCGTTTTCTGTCAGTCCTCGCGCTTTTTGCGCGGTAATTTTGTGGCGGGCTGGGCTGGTCCTTAACTTTCTGGAAAGCTTGCGAGTTGCAGCAATGCCCGCCGGCCCTGTGGAAGCTCCGGCAAACCTTCCCTTCATCCAGCTGCCGGAGGCCTCCCTCGCTTCCAGCAGCCCGGTGGATTTCGGTGCGGTGGTGGGCACCTACCTGCCGCTGCATGTCCACAGCTGGGAGCATCCCGAACACGAGCAACCCTTCCGCAACAACTCAGGCTGCATCCGCCTGGGGGAAATCACCCTGCTTTCCACCTGGGGCTCGGCCATCGAAGGCGTGGTGGAGCAGAAATGCGAAGCCCAGCTGGTGGTGCCCTACGTGGCAGGCATCAATGAATTCACCCTGAATCGCCGAAGGTTCACCTTCCGAACCTCGTGCCTGTTCCTGCCGGCGAGCCGGAATCTGATCCGCATCCACTGCACCGTCTGCTCCGGGGTGATCATCAGCTTTCCGCCCGAGTGCCTGCTGCCGGTGGCCCACTCGATCGCCGGACCGGGTTTCGATACCCACCAGCTGCAGGCCGCCCTGGCCCAGCCCGCGATTCTGAACCGGCGCTCCGATCCCCGCCGCGACCGGTTGCAGCGGCTGCTGATGGATGCGTTGGCCTTTGCCGAGCAGGCGGTGGTCGTCTCCGGCGGCATCCACCCGATGCTGAATCTCGACGACCTGATCCGACGGTTGATCGTGATGCTGCTGGTGCCCGACCTGCTGGAACCGCAGACCGGAGCGATCGGCGAGGCCAGGCCCTTCCTCCATGCCGAACTGGTGGAATGGCTGCTGGGCAATCTCGATCAACCGATCAGCCTCTCGGAACTGGAACAACGCAGCTGCTACAGCCGCCGGGCCCTGCAGTACGCGTTCAAGCAGCGGTTCGGCGTGGGACCGATGCAATGGCTGCGGCAGCAGCGGCTGGCCAAGGCGAAGGCCCTGCTCGAACAGCAGGGGCGCCGCAGCACGCTCACCGAGGTGGCCCATGCCTGCGGCTACCTCTCCCTGGCCAGCTTCAGCCGCGACTACCTGACCCGTTACGGCGAACGCCCCTCCCGGGTGCAGCGGCGCTTCCCCGACATCTGAACCCGGGGGGGCTTCAGCCGATCCCCGTGCGGGCCAGATCCAGCACGTCGGCCAGGGAGCGGATCTGATCCATGGTGGTGCGCA